>CALEHF010000186.1 GCA_937876125.1 uncultured bacterium | reverse complement strand
TCCCGAAGCGTCAAGGTGACGCGCCAGGCCGAGCCATTCCACCCGAGGAAACCAGCTAGGAGGCCCCTTGGCCGACATCCTTCGATTGGACGATCGCACCGCCCTCGTGACCGGCGCGGGCTCGGGGATCGGATCCGCGATCGCGACCCTCTTCGCCAGCCGTGGCGCGAAAACCGCAATCCTCGACCGGGACCTCGCCGCCGCGACCAAGGCCGCCGCCAAGATCCACGAGGCGGGGGGTCGCGCGATCGCCATCGAATGCGACGTCTCCTCCCCCGAAGCGATGACCCAGGCGTTCGATCGAACCGAGGCCGAGCTCGGCCCGCTGACAGTAGTGGTCAACAACGCAGGAGTCGCCGCGGTGGGTGGTGTTCTCGAAACCACACCCGAAGAGCTCGACCGGGTGTATGCGGTCAACGTGCGCGGAGTCTACCTCGGAACGCGCGAGGGAGTTTCGCGGATGAAGGCGCGGGGGGATCGCGGAGCAATCTTGAACCTGGCGTCGATCGCGAGCCTCATCGGGGTCTCTGATCGATTCGCCTACTCGATGAGCAAGGGCGCGGTCCTGACGATGAC
This sequence comes from uncultured bacterium, assembly GCA_937876125.1. GTDB lineage: Bacteria > Planctomycetota > UBA8108 > UBA1146 > UBA1146 > JAFMMO01. The sequence continues at coordinate 20,761 of CALEHF010000186.1, read as the reverse complement.
GTACTCGACCGCGATCGATCACATGAAGGACGGGATTCGCTGCAATTGCATCTGCCCCGCGCGGATCCACACCCCGTTCGTGGATGGGTACTTGAAGGCGAACTATCCCGGCGAAGAGGAGGCGATGTTCCAGAAGCTCGCCGAGTATCAACCGATGGGGCGGATGGGCACACCCGAAGAGGTTGCGACGATGGCGCTCTACCTCTGCTCCGACGAAGCGAGCTTTATCACCGGCGGCGCGTTCCCCCTCGACGGGGGAGTTCTGGTTTCGTAGAAACGCGGAGAGCGGTTCTCCTTGCACGTTGGGCTCGATTCGGAGACCGTAGGCTCTCGATTTCCCCTCCAACAAGAGCGCTTCATGAGAGAGTGAGCGGTGCGATGAAACTCTTCCGATTCGGTCCTGCCGGCGCGGAGCGCCCCGGGGCTTTCCTCTCCGATGGCACCCGTGTCGATGTGAGCGCATTCGGCGAGGACTTCGACGAGGCGTTCCTCGGTGGCGGTGGCCCGATCCGCCTGAAGAGCTGGCTCGCCGAGCACGGCGCCGAGTGCCCCACCGTTCCCGAGAGTGAGCGGCTGGCGGCGCCGATCGTGCGCGCCGGAAAGATCATCTGTATCGGACTCAACTACGTCGATCACGCCGCCGAAACCGGAGTCGATCTCCCCGCCGAGCCGGTCCTGTTCTTCAAGGCCCCCTCCGCGATCACCGGTCCGAGCGACGGGCTCGAGATCCCGCGCGGCTCGAAGAAGACCGACTACGAGGTGGAACTCGCCCTCGTCATCGGCACTCGAGGCAAACACATCGAAGAGTCCGATGCCATCGCCCACATCGCTGGCTTCACGCTCCACAACGACTACTCCGAGCGAGAATTTCAACTCGAGCGATCGGGACAGTGGGTCAAGGGAAAGAGCGCGGACACCTTTGCGCCCCTCGGACCGTGGCTGGTCACCCCCGACGAGTTCACGAACTTCCAAAGTGTCGATCTCTGGTTGAAGGTCAACGGCGAAGAGCGCCAGCGCTCGAACACGAAGCAGATGCATGTCGGGATCACCGCCATCGTCAGCTACGTGAGCCGATTCATGAGTCTCTGCCCCGGCGACGTCATCACGACCGGAACTCCGGCGGGGGTCGCTCTCGGCATGGAGAAGCCCGACTACTTGAAGCCGGGCGATGTGATCGAGCTCGGTATCGATGGCCTCGGCACTCAAAAGCAGGTCGCGCGCGCGGAGGGTTGAGTTGGTGCGTCGCTTCGGTCAGGTGATCGGCCTCGACCCCGCTCGTCTCGACGAGTATCGCCGACATCACGACGAAATTTGGCCCGAAATCACGGACGCGCTGCGGGCAGCGAGCATCCGCAACTACTCGATCTTCTACCGCGACGGTCAGTTGTTCGGGACGTTCGAGTATTCCGGCCCCGACGACGAGTTCGACCAGCGGATGGCGGCGCTCGCCGCTCTGCCCCGCATGCGAGAGTGGTGGGACCTGATGGAGCCGATGCAGCGCCCGCTCGCCGATCGTGCACCGGGAGAGTGGTGGGCCTCGCTCGAAGAGGTGTTTCACTTCTCCGGTGACCCACTTCTCCCGTGATGGGGCCGCCCCCCCTCGGTATCCCCGCGCAGTCCAATCTCCCCTTGCCGTCGCGCCGCACCCCCGCGTACCATCGCCACCCTAGCCACTCTTTCCAGTTCCAACTGAAGGGCCTCCCATGGTCTCCATCGCAGCGCTCTGGCTTCCCATTCTGCTCTCGGGTGTCGCCGTCTTCGTGGTCAGCTCGATCATTCACATGCTCATCCCCCTTCATAAGGGGGACTACCAGAAGGTGGCGGGGGAAGAAGAGATGCGCGCGACGATGCGCACCCACGGCGTGAAGCCCGGCCAGTACATGTTTCCGTGCGCGGATTCGATGAAGGATTGCGCCACCCCTGAGCATGTCGCCAAGCTGAACGAGGGCCCGGTCGGCACTCTGGTCGTCATCCAAAACGGTCCGGTGAACATGGGGAAGATGCTCGGAATCTGGTTCGCCTTCTCGGTCGTGGTCAGTGTCTTCGTCGCGTACCTCACCGGGGTCACGACGGCGCCTGGGACCGAGTTCATCGAAGTGTTCCGTCGCGCGGGCACGGTCGCGTTCATCGCCTACGGCCTTTCGAACGTCACCGACTCGATCTGGAAGGGCGTGAGCTGGGGAATCACCGCGAAGTTCCTCTTCGACGGCCTCCTCTATGCTCTCGCGACCGGAGCGTTGTTCGCAGCGATGTGGCCCGCGGCGGCGTGAGCCGCTCATGAAACTTCCCGTGCACCCACTCGCCGGTGAACTGAGCCAATCGGTTCCCGCTCCCTCCGACCCGCGCCCGATCATCGCGCTCGGAGCCGGCAACATCGTGCGCGAGGCTCACATTCCCGCCTATCGCGCCACTGGCATTCCGTACGCCGGGTTCTTCGACATCGACTCCGCGCGGGCGCGCGCCACCCGCGATATCGCGGGAGAAGGGGAGGTCTTCGTCGATCTCGCCGCCGCCATCGGCACAGCGCAGACCCTCGGCGCGCTCGGTGATCGGGTCGTGTTCGACATCGCCGTCCCCGCGGAGCAAATCCTCTCCCTGGTGAGCGCGCTTCCCGTCGGGTCCGCTGCGCTGATCCAGAAGCCGCTCGGCCGCAATCTCGCGGAGGCCGAGGAGATCGCCGCGGTGTGCGAGGCTCGGAGTATTGTCGCGAGCGTTAATTTTCAGCTGCGCTCAGCACCCGCGATGCTTGCGCTCCACGACGCGATCTCCCGCGGGCTCCTCGGCACGCCGACCGAGTGCGAGTTTCGCGTAAACCTGTTCACACCGTGGGGGCGTTGGGCGTTCCTCGAGGGGATCCCGCGGATGGAGATCCTCTACCACTCGATCCACTACCTCGATCTGGTTCGGCACCTCTTCGGCGACCCGACTGCGATCCGCGGCGTTTCCCACCGAGACTCTTCGCTCCCGAACCACGCAGACACCCGCACGACACTCATCTGCGATGGTCCCCCGGGGCTGCGTACGCTCGTGCACACGAATCACGCCCACGACTTCGGTCGACGTCATGGGGCGAGCGAGCTGCGGGTCGAAGGCACTGATGGTGCGGCAGTGGTCAGGATGGGCGTCAACCTCGACTACCCGCGCGGCGCGGCGGATTCTCTCGAGATCTCAGAGCGCGAGGGGGATTGGCACCGCGTCCCGTTACGGGGAAACTGGTTCCCCGCGGCGTTCGAGGGACCGATGGCCCTCCTGCAGCGATTCCTCGCCGGCGAGGGGGAGGAGCCGTGGACTCAGATCACCGACGCAGTGCGCACCATGGCGCTCGTCGAGGCGGCATACTCTGCGTGCACCACCCCCGGCACGCCGATCCCCGGGACCGGACAAGCCCGCTAGCATCCCTCCGCTAGCCCAAACGCTTCTTGAAATAGGACACTCGCATGAACCTGAAGATCACCGCCCTCGACACGACTCTCATCCGTGTCCCGCTCGGCCAGAGAACGATCACCGACAGTCAGAGCACGGTCGATCACGTCGAGTTCTTGCAGGTCACTCTCGAAACCGACGGAGGGATCACCGGCTACGGAATGAACTGGTCGTACACGCCCGGCCTCCGCGCCGCGCAGGTGATGATCGATGAGAACTACGCGCCAGTGGTCGTCGGGGGCGACCCGTACCTTCGCAAAGACCTGGTGAAGAAGATGTTCTACACCAACCACTTCGTCGGGCGGGTCGGCGCAGCGCGAGTCGGGCTCGCGGCGGTGGAATTCGCTCTGTGGGACATCGTCTGCCGGGCGGCGGAGCAGCCTCTGTGGCGCTACCTCGGGGCGTGTCGCACGAAGGTGAAGGCGTACTCGACCGACGGCGGCTGGTTGACCTGGAGCGAGGAAGAGCTGGTCCGCGATGCGTGCTCCTTGGTGGAGCGGGGTTTCGACGCGGTGAAGGTCAAGCTCGGCCGGCCCAACCCGCGAGAGGACTTCGCGCGGGTCGCCGCGGTCAGAAAGGCGGTCGGACCCGACATCCGGATCATGACCGACGTGAACTGTGCGTGGGATCTCGGCACGGCTCGGTTCTGGGGCGAGCGTCTCGCCGACCTCGATGTCTTCTGGCTCGAAGAGCCTCTCCAGCCGGAGGACGTCGCGTCTCACGCCGAGCTCGCCCGCTCGATCTCTGTGCCCATCGCAGTCGGCGAGACGCTCTACACCAAAGAGAGCTTCCGCGATTACCTCGAGACGGGAGCGGCGCGGATCGTCCAAGCGGATGCGACCAAGCTCGCGGGGATCGACGAGTGGCTGCAAGTCGCGAGTCTCGCGGCGGCGTATCACCGCCCGCTCGTCCCCCACACCAACGTCCAGCAGAAGCTGCATGTGCAGCTCGCCGCCGCCACCCCCGGAGTGATGATGGTCGAGAACTGCTACGAGTCGCTTCTCGATATCTGGGAAGAGCCGATCCACGTCACCGACGGCCACTATCCCCTCCCCCAAGAGCCGGGGGTCGGTCTGAAACTGACCGCCGCGACGATCGACGCTCACCGGATCGGGTGAGGGTCAACCGCCGCGGCGGAACCGTTCAGAGCGATTCGTCTCCGTTCCTCGGTCGATCAGCGATCAGGGGCACGAGCCGTACAGATCGCACTCCTCGCTATCGGGGGTCGGATCGATCCCGCACGACCCGGTCGGAGCCGGGGGCGGCGACCCTTGAGTGAACAAGTTGTCGAGGAGGTAGATCGGGTCGGCGATGTTCACCTGGCCGTCGTCGTTCGAATCGCACGCGTCGCGACAGGTCGTCATCCCACCGGTGAACAACACCGCGAGGCTCGTGATCGCATCTGCAATATTGATCCCGCCATCGGTATTGCAGTCACCGCGCTGAAACGGTGTCGATGTGAGCGGCTCGAAGTTCACAGCGCCGGAGACGAAGTTCGGCGCAAGTGATGCCCCGAGCACGACGACCACCGTCTCCACCGGCGGCACACCCACCTGGTTGCTGAAGTCGAGCGCCGTCGAGGTTGGCCCCGTCCCTCCGATGAACGGAGCGGGCACGGTCTCATACGTGATCCTCAGCAGGTCGCTCGTGCTTGCGAAGGTCGCCAGCTCGGTGCCCGCGAAGCTGTAGATCACTCCGACCGAGTAGCCACCCACGGGGAACGCCTCATTGAAGAACTCGGGGCCGGTGCCTCCGTTCATCAGAGCGAGGACGCCGAGCGGCGCACCAGAGATCGCGGTCGCGAGGAGCGCGTCGTGCGCGAGTCCCAAACTGAAGCCTTGGGTGTCGCTCGGGAAGCCCGGTGCACCCGGATCCTCGGCGAGGGCCACATCGACGTCGAAGGTCGCATCCCCCGTCGCGATGGGCACTTGTACCGTCACTGTGGCGGCGCTGAGGGTAAAGAAGGCCTGATCGACAACGGTCACCTGACAACTGCTCGTCGTCTGGAGACCGCCGCACTGGGCGATGAGCTGGTAGTCGTAGGTTCCCGCAACCGAGGGCAGGTCGATGTAGCTATTCGTGGCTCCCGCCACGGTGGCGATGCTGATCCCATTCCGGCGGACGATGATCGAGTCGTACAACTCGCCGTTCGTCCACGACAGGTCAGATTGGAGGCCGAGGCCGGGAGTGCAGACGAGCGCAGCGATCGGGTCGCACACGCACACCGGGTCGAGGGCGCAATCGGCATCGGCGCAATCGGTCGCCCCATCGAAGTCGTCGTCAATGCCGTTGGCGCACACTTCGGCCGGGACGAACAAGCTCAAGCTGAGGTTACCGGTCCCCGAGTCTCCGGCAGTGCGGCCGCCGACTCGTAGGAACAGCGGCACTCCACCGGTGACGACCACGTCGATCAGCGACGTCCCCACGCTGCACCCCGTGCCGTTGCCGTTGCACGCGAATTGCGAGAGGTTTCCACAGGACCCCGTGAAGATCGCGAGGTCGGTGTCGAAGCTCGCCGAGCCGCACGTGCTCGCGGTCAAGAAGCCGGTCACCGCCGGCGTGAAGCTGTACCAGACATCGAAGTTGAAGCCACCGAGGTTGGTGCCGCCACAGGAGGCGCCGCCGGCGGGCTCACCGCTCGTGAACGCACCGGTGGTATCGAGAGCATTCGCGCCGATCGCGGCGGGCAGCGCTTGGTCGCACACGTTCCCCGGCCACTGGCAGTTCGGCTCTTGGTCGCACTCGGGGTCGAGACAATCGACGAGCCCGTCCCCCTCGTCGTCGATCCCGTTGTTGCAGTTTTCCTCGATCGGGAGGTAGTCGATCTGGAGGTCACCGGGCAATCCCACCAACTGCTCCCAGGCCCCGATGCGGACCAGGTACTCGACCCCCGCCGTGACGGGAACATCGATGATCTCGGAGGTGAACACGCTGCACCCCGCCGTATCGCCGTTGCACGCGATCGGGGTCAGGGACGGGCAGTCTCCGGTGTAAATGGCGAGATCGGTGTCGAAGCCGGTGAGGCCGCACAGAATGAAGCTCGCGAGCCCGGTCGCGGGGGGCGTGAACGAGAACCACACGTCCTTCGCAAACTGGCCGAGGGAATTCGGGTCACAGAGCCCACTCGGGTACGGCGCCGTGGAGTTGCTCGCGCTCGTCGAATCGAACGGAGTCAGCCCCGGACCCGCCACAATGGCGTCGACGCACTCGTCGTTCGCGGGGGGCGGACCGAGCCCGCACACGCCCGCCGCATTGAATCCCACCGCGTTCAGAGAATCTTCGAGCTCCACCAGATCGGCGGCGGTGATCGTATCCCCCGACGGCGCGCCGGTGCGCGGGTCATTGGGGTTGGTGCCGAGGAGATCGTTCCCCGCCTGAAGGAAGAGCGGATAGGCGTCGGTGAAGAGACTCGAGGGGGTCAGATACACCGTCACCGTACGGAACCAGATCGCTCCCGCGCGGATGGCGCCGATCCCCGTCACAGTGATGCCGTCGTAGGTCTTGCCGTCGACCAGCATCGCGAACGCGTGATTCGGAACGCCGCTCCCCGAGTGCACGCCCCCCTGGTCAATATTCGGGTTGCACGGGTAGTTGAAGCTACTGGTACTCGACGGGCTGTTCTCGCAGTCGGGCGAATACATGTCTCGGATCGCGCCGAACGAACTCTCTTCTCCCATCAACCAGCGAACCGAGCCATCGCCGCAGCCGGTGCGCGCGGTGTTCGGGGTATCGAGTCCCGCGCCCGCCGGGGTCGAGGGCCAGGCCGGCGCGCCCCCCGGGGGTCCGGGCAGGATGGCATCGCCGTTCCAGAGGTCGAGCAACTCGCCGAACACGTCGGAGAACGACTCGTTCAACTGGCCCGCCTGGTTTTGGTAAATCAGGTTCGCGGTGAACTGTGTGACCCCGTGGAAGTACTCGTGGCCGAGGACGTCGTCGGTGAGCAGCCCGTCGCAGAAGGAGGCACGAGAGCCATTCCAGGTCGCGTTCGGGCAGATGTTGCCATCCCAGTGACCGGTGACTCGCATCGCCATCCCGCTGCCGTCAATCGAGTCGCGCCCGTAACCATCCTGCAAGAGCCGGTACATGTCCCCCGCGAGATCGTAGCCGGCATCGAGGACCGGATCCCCGGTCGGGGCATCGCCCTCGAGTCGCACCACCGGGCCGGCGCCGCCATTCTGACCCGTGCCGTCGTTGATCCGACGGTTCAGGGCGTTCGGGTGGGCGGGCCAACGATCGAGCATCGCGCCGTCGATTGCGTCGATGAGAATCTGATCGGTCGAGACTCCCGGGAGCTCGACGATCAGCCGCCACGCCAGGTGCACGCCTCCGATGGGGAGATCGCCGTACCAGCGCGGATCGACGATGACCAACTCCGATTCGATCCCCCGCGCGTCCGGCGAGCCGAGCGCGCCGCCGACGAGAAAGAGCGCATCACCCGCGGTGAGAAGCGGCTCGGTCGGTGTGTTCTTCGGGATCGGGTAGAAGTCGCCGTTCACCGCGGTGAAGGTGCCGTCGGGGTGCTGGTGCACGATCAGCTGACCGGTGAACACCGGCACGCCGCCAAACACTTGTTGGTACCGGGAGTGGAGATCTCCGAGGACGCAGACTGAAGTCGTCATCAAGGAGAGTTCGGTCTCGGGTGCGGTCACGCCAAACGCAGCACCGTGAGAGCGGAGGATGGCGAGCGGATCATCACTCGCCGCGACGGGGAGATCTCCCCGCCCCGGTCCCGCGAGGTAGGAGAGCAGGCCGGTGATCGGCGACCGGTGAGACTGCCAACCCGCGGGAGGCGGAACCGCCCCATCCACTGCAAGTGATCCCCAGACGAACGTCACGAGAAGCGCGACTGCGAGCGCCCCTCGGGATGAGCAGAATCGACGACACGACGGAATGCGGGACTTCCGGTACATGCAGTTCTCCTCCGGTGTGCTGTGGGTCGAGAGCTGTGGCTCTCGCGCGCCCTGCTTGCTCACTCGAGTGACGAGCAGGTGCAATCCATGGTGAAGAGCGGCGCCTCCCTGTGCGGCTCCTCGAGCGGCGCTCTTCAAAAAGAAGCACCACGCTAAAAGTGAAAGAATCGGGGTGTCCACGGCCCGTGGGACCCATGAATCGTAGGACCTAGGGCTCCCTCCTACAAGCCTAGAGCCTCCCGGAGCCCTCTCTACAAGTGAGCGAAGCGGGTAACGTGGGGCCTCGGGGGGAGGTAGCGACCGATGAAGATCGACGCACATCAGCACTTCTGGCGCTTTTCCGCTGCGGCGCATGATTGGATCACCTCCTCCATGGTGATCCTGAGGAACGATTTCGGGCCGAGTGACCTCGCTCCCCACCTCGAAAAGGAGGGCATCGGCGGCTCGATCGCGGTTCAGGCTGCGGCGTCCCTCGAGGAGAACCAGTTCCTCCTCGGACTTGCCGACACCACCCCACTGATCCTCGGGGTCGTCGGCTGGGTCGATCTCACCGCCTCCGATCGCGAGCAACACCTCGAACGCTTCGCAAAGCACCCGCGGGCGGTGGGGATCCGACATTTGGTAGAGGACGAGCCCGACGAACACTTCCTCGATCGCCCCGACTTCCGGGCGGGGGTCGAAAGCCTCGGCTCCCACGATTTGGTCTACGACCTTCTGATCCATACGCGCCATCTCCCCGTGGCGTGTGACTTCGTTTCTGCGCTCCCTGACATTCCCATGGTGCTCGATCATCTCGCGAAGCCTCCGATCGCCTCGGGAGATCTGGAAGCGTGGCGCCAGGGGATCGCAGAGATCGCGCGGGCGGAGAACCTCTCGGCGAAGGTCTCGGGGCTGGTCACCGAAGCCAACTGGCAGCGATGGCGTCCCGCTGAGATCCGCCCCGTCCTTGATGCCGCACTGGAAGCGTTCGGCCCGTCACGGTTGATGCTGGGGAGCGACTGGCCGGTCTGTTTGCTGAGCGCCACCTACGGAGAAGTGTTCGCGGTGCTCGAGCGGTGGCTCAGCGAACTGTCGCCCACGGAACGAGAAGCGATCGAAGGGGGCACGGCGGCTTGGGTGTATGGGGTTTGAGAATGGAGCCATTGCGAACCGCGAAGCTGAGATCTTTGCTCGCCGATGGGCTCGCCGCGGGGTGCTCTTTTGCCGGCATCCTGCTGCTCCTCCGCTACCTGCACTCCCCCGAGCGCGGCGCGAGCCCGGCGACCGCCGGAGTCGGCGCCCTCGTGATCGGGGTCGTCGCCCGACGTGCGCTTCGGCAACGAGAGACCTCGGTCCCTGCGATCATCCGACGCCCTCTGCTGGGGCTCGCTCTCGCCGCCGGGATGATTCTCGTGACTCTCTCGAGCCTGGTCGGAGAGCGGATCGAGTACTGCGTGCTCGTCTCGGAGCGCGCGATCCCTCTCGCCGGAGTCGGTGTCGCGCTCGCAACCGGCCTCGCCCTCATCGCCAGCACGCTCAAAATTCACGCTCGTGCGATCGAAGAGGAGCGGGTGCACGCCGCAGAGCTTTCTTTGGTGGTGACCGCCGCGCGCTTGCGGGCCCTCCAAGCTCAGATGAATCCGCACTTTCTCTTCAACACATTCAACGCTCTCGCCGAGTTGGTGCACTCCGACCCGACCGCGGCGGAAGCCCTCATCGAAGACCTCGCAGAGCTCCTTCGCTACTCTCTCTACTCTTCGACGGAGACGCGCGTCCCGCTCCGGCGTGAATGGGACGCGATCGAGCGCACTCTGCGGATCGAACGCGCGAGGTTCGGCGATCGACTGCGGGTCACGCTCCACCTCGATCCCGCTGCCGCCGATCTCCTCGCCCCGGGGCTGACCGTGCAACCGCTCGTCGAGAACGCGGTGGCCCACGCCATCGCTCCGAAGAGAGAAGGGGGGCGCATTTCGGTGCGTGCGCGCGTGGACGGCAGCCAAGTTTCGGTGGTGGTCGAAGATGACGGCCCCGGCCTCCCCGCGGCGGTTCTCGAAGCACTCGCGAGAGGAGATCAGACTCCGGGGGGCGGGACCGGAGGAGCGGGCGGGGCGCTCGCGAACGTCCGCGCGCGGCTCACCCTCACCTACCCGGACCAGGGTGAGCTTCGGGCGGAGAATCTGCCATCCGGGGGAGCCCGTCTCGAAGTGAGATGGCCCATCGAGCGAGGACCCGTGGAGAGCGCGGCGGTAGAATGATCGTGGAGGTAGTCGATGATCTCGACGTTGATCGTGGATGATGAACCGCTCGCCCGGCAGAGGCTCTGTCGCTTGCTCGGGGCGCACTCGGATGTCTCCTTGGTGGGAGAGGCCGAAACCGGAGGAGAGGCGGTCGCTGCCTGCCTCGAGCTCCGCCCGGACCTCATCCTCCTCGACGTCAACATGCCCGATTGCGACGGCCTCGAGGCGCTGAGTGAGATCTCGCAGAAACTTCCCGAGGGACTGCGACCTCTGGTCATCTTCGTCACCGCCCACGAGGAGCATGCGCTCTCCGCCTTCGATCTGGAGGCGCTCGACTTCATGGTCAAACCGGTCTCCGCTTTACGACTGGAGCGCGCGCTGAAGCGAGTGCGGCTGCGCCTCCACGAACGCTCGGGATCGCAGCGCGGCATGGGCGAGACTCAGAGGACGCCCGACGAGCCGCCGGAACGCGGGGACCCGGTGCGCCACCTCGTCGCCGCGGAGGGGTCGCGCCTGAAGCGCGTCCCTCTCGCCGAGATCGCCGTGATCGAGGTGCGCGATTCACTGGTCTTCGCGCGGACCGAGAGTGGTGAGTATCGACTCAGCGAGACTCTCGCCGAGCTCGAGTCTCACTTGCCGAGCCCCCCCTTTGTCCGCGTCTCCCGGAGCGCGCTCATCCACCTCGATTGGATCGCGCATCTGGAACCAGGATTCCGGGGGGCGTGGGTTGTACGGCTCCGCGCGCCACTCGAGGGAGAAGTCTCCGTTGCGCGCCGCAGGGTCACGGCGCTCCGCGCAATGCTGTAACCCCCCCTCCTCGTACCCCTGGGCAGTTTGGCACTGGCTTTGGCTCGCCGTTCAGCCAGCGGATCCGACCGTCGAGAGGAGAGTTCGACCGTTCACCGAGTATCCAGAGCGGCCCGCGCTTTGAAGGGAGAAACTCTTCACTCGGCCACCGGAACTCTCACATGAACGGAGCTTTCATGCCCCTTCAGTCTACAAGCCGCCGTCTCCGCTCTTCCCAGAAGCTCATGCTCCGACTCGTCGGCGGACTCGCGGCGAGCTTCGTCCTGCTCAGTGCGCTCCTCCTCGCCACCGGAATTCTGATCGTGCCGAGTGCGAGCGCCCAGGTCGACCAGGAGGATGGAGAAGCGGTCACCCGCGTACCGGTCGGGGAAGAGCGTCGGTTCATCGCGGCCCTCTTCGGAGATCGCGCGGTCATGGCGGGAACAACCCCAGACTTCTTGGCCGCCGCGCGCACAGTCGTGATTTCGGGGCGAGTCGTCGACAACGCCGTCGTCGCGTGCCGGACCGCAGAACTCACCGGTTCGATCGGTGGGGACTGGGTCGTCGCCTGCAACACTGCGACGGTGACCGGGACCGTCGAGGGGGATCTCTACGCCACCTGCAATCGTCTCACCATCGCACCCGAGGGACGCGTGCTCGGGCAGATCTACACGGCGTGCAACGAGCTGCGTCTCGAGGGCTCGGTCGGGCAAGACGTGCGCGTCGGGGCCGGCAGTTGCAAGATTTCTGGAGTGGTCGAAGGCAGTGTCATCGCGGGGGTGGGGCGACTGATGATCGCACCGACCGCGCGGATCGACGGTGACTTGACGTACACCACGGACGTCGAGATCGACGTCCCCGCCGGAACGGTGACCGGCGAAGTCACCCATCGCGTTCCTCGCGCCGGCTCGGACAAGTCAGGGATGAGCTTCGCGGGACGGATCCTCTCGCAGCTCGCTTTCTATCTCGGAACTCTGCTGGTCAGCATTGCGCTCTTGTTCCTCGTCCCGAGTGCCATCACCGCCCCCGCCCGAGCGATGGATCGCGAGCCGGCGCGAGCGGTACTGATCGGATTTGTGATCGCGCTCGGGTTCGGAGGGATCTGTGCCGTCGCGAGCCTCTTCATCGCCGGCGGGATCCCGGTCGGATCCATCGGTCGACTGATCGCTCTCGGTGGCTTCTGGCTGGCGCCCTTTTTCCTCGCGATTCCGATCACTGCCTTATGCCTCGGCGACTGGCTGCGCACGCGACTCTCTGGCAGTGCGCGACTGCCGGCGCTCAGCCTCGCGGTCGGCCTGTTCTTCCTGCACGTGCTCTACGCGATTCCGTTCTTCGGGATCTTGGTCGCAATCGGCGTGAGTGCGGCGGGAATCGGAAGCATGTTCCTCGCGACGCGGAAGGGAGCGGTGGGGCCCGAAACGGCGTAGGACCCAGGAGCAGTACACCTCGCCTTTCGTCCCGTTTTCGGGAGGTGAGTCCTCCCTGGAGCCTGGCGGCCGTCAGACCTTTGCTTGCCCGAGAGCCAGCCAACTAATGCAGCTTTGAGGTCTTCGTCGATCGTTCACGCTACCTATTTTGTTGGTAGGTATACAAAAATAAGTTCGGCAAGAATGCTTACTAGAGAAGGTGGAAATCCGACGCTGAAGGGGGCACTTTTCTTGCTGCTTGGGTTCTTGTGCGGCGGCTTTGCTTGGACGTTATTGCTTGGTGATTCTAGTCGTATGATGAGAAGCCTGCGAACCCGTTCTCTCATTGATACGTTCGGGGAGATACCGGTTGCCATCGGAGTGCTGATTGGATCCGGCTTGTGCGTCTACAAGTCAGTCTTGGAGTTCCGGAGGGCCTTGAGGGAGCGAAAGAGGAGTTGAGTTTGTCCGCTTTCACGAGTCTCCAGGTGGCGCCGCTTCGACTTCGCAATGCAAACCAAGCTGTTCGATTTGTTTGTCCGATCCTCGACGACGCTCTCCGGGGCTCTACAAAAATCCGTTCAGTCGGCCACGATGGTTCCGAGGTTCATCCGATGGCGAAGAAGGACCTCTTGACGGTCGCAGGGACTCAGCAACCCCTGAAGGAGGAAGCAAGAATGCAGCAGGCGCGCATCATTCGGACAGGGACCGAACGAGGTGCGCGTGTCACTCGTCTTCGCGCTCGCTCAGCTGCGCTCCAACACCCACGTCGTCATCGCCCGCAGGTTTTGCACGTTGGTGGTCTTGATCGGATCGAGCAGTCGGCCGCCGAGCCGTTCGGTCCACTCGAGCAGCTCTGGGAGATCGACCAGGAAGCGCTTTGAGCCATCCCCCAGACGAAATTGTCCGTCGCCGAGAGGATGGATGTGCGGTTCGATACCGATCGACGACGCGAGTCGGCAGAAGAAGAGCCCCCCCGGGGCGAGAAAGCGCCACGCGCCGCGGAGCATCTCTTCGAAGTGCGCGGGATCGGTCGCGAAGTGGAGCACCGCGTTCAGGAGAACGACGTCAAAGCTCTGCTCCTTGAACGAGCACTCCTCGATCGGATCGGTCGCGAAGTTCTCCGGCGGAAGATCGGGGCGGAGGGCCGCGGCGAGGGCGCGTGCCCCCGCGATAGCAGCGGAATTCGGATCGACGCCCCACACCTCGTGACCGGTGCGTAGAAAATAGACGAGGTTTCGCCCGGAACCGCAGCCCGCATCGAGGACCCGCGGGCGATCGATGAAGCGCCCCTTCGCGAATTGATCGAAGAGGTAAATATCGAGATTCCCAAACTCCATTGCCAGCTCTTGGTGCGGATGGCGTTCGCTCATCCGATGCCCACCCAGTCCATCCACCCACCTTCCTGTCCCACCGGTCCCAGCTGCACCCACCTGCCTGACATGTACTTCACCTCTCGATGTCGAGTCCTCAGACCCCCTGCTCCCATGCGAGGCGAGCGGGTCCGAGGGCAAATCCTCGCTCGCCGGGGTCGGAACCTCAAGACTTGCTTGCCGCGCGAATCGACCGGGTTAACCTGTTTTCATCCAGGAGAGCTGTCGGTCTATCCACAAGGAGGTACCCGTGTCCCATCCCATGATCCCGCTCTCCGAATTTGCGGAGCGCCGCAGCCGGCTGCTCCAGTCTCTGGAGAGTTCGGTCGGTCTTGTCCTCGCTGGAAGCGGCGCGGGTGGGCTTCACGAGAGCTTCCGCCCTCACCCTCACTTCGAGTATCTGACCGGCATCGTCGAAGAACCTGGCGCGATTCTCCTCCTCGATCCGGGGAGCCCCGACGAAGCGCGCCGCAGTGTGCTCTTCCTCGAGCCGCGCGACCCTGAGCTGGAGCGTTGGGATGGCCATCGCCCCGGAATCGACAGCGCACTCAAAGCCGAGGTTGGCATCTCGGCCGTGTTCCGCACTCCGGTGCTCGCGCGATTCCTGCAAGCCTCTGCGCGTCGGCAAAAGTCGGTCGCGTGTCTCCATCCGCTGGCGATGCATACGCAACCGGTCTCACCCGATCTCGACATTCTGCGGAAAGTCGCAGAGCGAATTCCCGGCGTGTCGATTGTCGACCACTCCGAATTGATTCCCAGTATGCGTGCGGTGAAGTCGGAGAACGAAGTCGCCTGCATCGCGAAAGCGATCGAGATCACCGCCCAGGGGTACACCGCGGCACTCGCGATGATCCGCCCGGGTGTGAACGAGTTCGACATCGAAGAAGCGCTCCACCACGGCTATCGCAGCCACGGTTCGCGCGGCCCCGCCTACGGCACGATCGTCGGCGCCGCGGTTCACGGAACGGTCTTGCACTACCGCGCGAACTCCGCCGAGGTGCGCGATGGCGACATGATCGTCATCGACTCCGGCGCGCGCTTCGGCGCTTCCGAGGCGGGGTACGGTGCGGACATCACCCGCGCGTTCCCCGCGAACGGCCGCTTCACCCCTCGTCAAAAGGAAATCTACGAGATCGTACTGACCGCACAGGAGGCTGCGATTCGCGCGGCGCGGCCTGGGGCGACCTTCGACGAGGTGGATGCCGCCGCCCGCGGAGTGATCGAAGCCGCGGGATACGGAGATGCGTACATCCACGGCATCGGTCACCACCTCGGGCTCGAAACTCACGACGCGACACCGATGGGCCCGCTCGAGGCGAACGCGGTGATCACCATCGAGCCGGGGATTTATCTCTCGGAAGAGGGGCTCGGCGTGCGGATCGAAGATGACGTCCTCGTGACCCCGCGCGGAGGTGAAATTCTCGGCCCCCCGATCCCGAAAACGATCGCGGAGATCGAAAACGCGATGGCGCAGTAGTGGGGATCACGATCGACGAGGCGCGGGGAATCCTCGACAACATGATGGAGAGTCCCGCGCTCCGGGCGCACGTCCGCTCGGTCGAGCTCGTCATGGGCGCCTTGGCGAAGAAACACGGCGAGGATTCCGAACGGTGGGCGGTGACCGGGCTCCTCCACGACGCCGACTACGAGCGCTGGCCCGAAGAGCACCCCAAAAAGATCACCACGCTCCTCGAGGAGCGTGGTGAGACGGAGATCGCCCACGCGATCCACTGCCACTACACCCAGTGGGGCTTCACCTGCGAGAGCCTGCTCGACAAGGCACTCCTTGCGACCGACGAGTTGACCGGCTTGGTCATCGCAGTGGCGCGCCTGCGCCCGAACCGACTGCAAGACCTCGCCGCGAAGTCGGTGAAGAAGAAGCTGAAGGATAAGGCGTTCGCGCGCGGGGTCGATCGGGAAGAAGTGCGCATTGGCCTCGAGCTCCTCGGCGTCACCCCTGACGAGCACATCACGTTCATCATCGAAGCGCTGCGCCCCCATGAGGACGAACTCATCGTTTGAGCGCGTCGGGTCCGACCGGGACTCGAGTCGACCAGGCGACGGAATCGAGAAAGATCATGCGCTGTCCAAAGTGTCGATCTTGGCTCGACGAAATCGAACTCGAAGGGGTGACGGTCGATCGCTGCGGGGACTGCCGCGGTGTTTGGTTCGACGCGGAGGAGCTGGAGCAATTTCGCCGAGCGCGCGGAGATGCGGAGAAGACCCCTGTCAGCATCGACTCCGAAGAACCGGAACTCGAGTGCCCGAGGTGCGAGCAGGTCACGCTCCGCCCCGGAACCTCCGGAGAGACGACCCTCCACGGCTGTCAGCACTGCCACGGCCTGTTCCTCCCCGGTTCCGCGTTCCCCAAGCCGTCGAGTGTGGGGAAGTCAGCGGTCGCGGTGATCGAAGGGTTTCTCGACCTCTGCGTCGGCTGGATTCCCATCTGATCGAAATCGCGTCGCGCCCCCCCCACCGATCACCTCTCCAGCTGAAAGCAGCCCCATGCGCTTTTTAGTTTGCAGCGACCCTCTCGAACCCCTCGTAATCTCCTCGAGACAACCCCACGACCGGGAGGACCGGACCTAGCCTGGGCACTTCTCGATGACTTGAGCTTCTTCTGATCGCAGCAGAGGCGCACTTTCCAAAACCACTCGTCTCTACCAGGAGCCGCCATGCCAGAATTCCCTCCCTGCCCCGAATGCAACTCCGAGCACACCTATCCAGATCGAAATCTCTACGTCTGCCCCGAGTGCGCGCACGAGTGGCCTGCCGCCGCGGCCACGGATAGCGAAGACGACACCGCCATCCGCGATGCCAATGGCAACGTCCTCAAGGACGGCGACGACGTGACCGTGATCAAGGATCTCAAGGTCAAGGGATCCTCGCTGGTGATCAAGGTGGGCACGAAGGTGAAGGGAATTCGCCTCGTCGAGGGTGATCACGACATCGACTGCAAAATCAGCGGTGTCGGCGCGATGCAGTTGAAGTCGGAGTTCGTGAAGAAGTCGTGAGTCCGAAGCCAACCAACGAGGGGTAAGGTCGGACCATGCCCATCGTGCTCGCGGTGATCGTCGGCGGGATGACGCTGGTGGTTCTCTTCAAACCGATCTTCGGCAGTCGAGACGAGTTCATGGAATGCCTGAGACTCGCGCTGACTCCCAATATCATTTCGATGTTTCGCGGTGAGTGGGGCGAGGATTTCATCGCAGAGTTTAAGATGACGCTCTGGCTGGGAGCGTCGGGAGCGCTCGGCTTCGCTGCGTTCTACGTGACGGAGCAGATATTGACATAGGCGGGGATCAAGAATGCGCGAGTCCCTGTTCAAACGAGCTGCGCGAGTCGTCTCGGTGCCCTTTGCCTTGCTGGTCCTCGCGATAGCGCTCTCCATCGCGGTACCCATCATCCTGGGCACGTTCAGATGGGCCGTCAACTACCGGGCCAACCGAGCACAGTCTGACCTTCAGATGCTGGCGGATACTTCGGTTCAGTTTCGGTTCAGTTTCGGTTCATGTTTGAGCGTTGGCCGGTGGGGATGCACGAACTGTTCGCTCCCCCCAAGATCAAGGGCGTAGCAGTGTCGCCATTCCTTGTGACGACCCCGAAGGACCCCTGGACCGGCAAGCCCTACATTGTCATGTTCGCAAAAGACGGTGCGCCGGAGTTTTCTTCGCTGGGTTCGGACCAGGCGCCGGGAGGATCGGGGCGCGCCGCAGACCTGAGTGTGATTGCGAAGGAGTGATCAATCTCCTTCGGGCTGACTCTCCTCCGCAGCTGTCTCTCCGCTCTCGTCAGCCGGCGACAGCGCCTCGAGAAACGCGACCAAGTATCCCACTTGCACGTCGGTCAGTCCCAGCGGCTTCACCCGCTCGTCGAGACCCGGCGCGTTCCGCGTGCCGCCCTCGTTGTAGAACTTGACGATCTCGCCGAGCGTCGCGAAGCTGCCGTCGTGCATATAGGGCGCCGTCATGGTCAGCCCGCGCAAAGTCGGGGTCTTGAAGCGGTTCTCGTGCTCCGCGATCCCGGTTGCCATGAACTGGCCCATGTCGGGATCATCACTTCGATACGCCACTCCCGTGTTGTGAAACTTCTCGTCTGAGAAGTTCGAACCTGAATGGCAGCGCCAACACCCACCCCGACTTTCGAAGATCCACAAACCCTGCCTCGCATCGTCGGACAAGGCCGCGAACTCCCCTCCGTGAAAACGATCGACCGGGGTGTCCCCGAGGAGCAGCGTGCGTTGGAACGATGCGAGCGCGCGCCCGAGGTTCATCCGCGTGACCGAAGACTCCCCTGGAAACGCAGTCTCGAACGCACGGACATACTCCGGATCACTGCGCAGCCGTTCGATGACTCCGTCGACCGAGAACGCAAACTCGAACCCGTTCTCGATCGGCTCGAGCGCCTGCTCCTCGAGTGTTTCGACGCGACCGTCCCAGAACATCGACGTGCCATAGGTCCGGTTGAAGAGAGTCGGGGCGTTCCGCGGCCCGCGTCGTCCCCCAATGCCGATCGCGCGTCGATCGGGTGTCGCGAACCCGTGCTCCGGCTGGTGGCAACTCGCGCAGGAGACGCTGTGGTCGGCAGAGAGGATGGAGTCGAAGAAGAGCTTGCGACCGAGGGCAACGCTCAGAGGCGTCAGTGGATTGTCGGCGGGAGGGGACGGAGGCTCCGCGAGGCCGCGCGGCACGTGTGCGAGGTCGATGGCGGCGGGAAGATTGTCGGTCGGGAGCACGGGGAGCTTTCGATCGTCAGGAGCCGCAAAAAGGGTGGCCCCCATCGCACAGAGGCTGATGGCGATGCAGGTTCGCTTCCAGG
This sequence comes from uncultured bacterium, assembly GCA_937876125.1. Lineage (GTDB taxonomy): Bacteria > Planctomycetota > UBA8108 > UBA1146 > UBA1146 > JAFMMO01. Next base: position 1,829 of record CALEHF010000186.1, on the reverse strand, counting down.
TCGTCATCGAGCTCTCTTTCCTGTTTTCAACTCGTCGCGTCAGGGGCGAACTCGACCTTGTGCGCGGCTCCGATGACCTCGCGAACGTATCTCGGAACCCCGAAGCCGGGCAGTTGTGCCCGCAGATCGGCGACAATCTCGAGTCCCCGCTCGACCGGAACTTCAAAGTGCGCCGCACCCATGACCGGGTCGAGTTGGTGCAAGTAGTACGGCATCACGCGCACATCGAGGAGACGGCGCGACAGCTCGGCGAGGACGGCGGCTTCATCGTTCACGCCCGAAAGAAGCACCGCTTGATTGAGTACAGGGATCCCCGCACGAACCAGGCGTAACAGCGCAGCTCCGCAGGCGGCATCGATCTCGGCGGGGTGATTCGCATGCACCACCACCGTCGGCGCGAGGCGGGTGCCCCCGAGCCACTCGAGGAGCGCGCCGTCGACGCGATCGGGAATGACGATCGGGAGCCGGGTATGAATCCGCAGCCTCCGCACGTGCGGAATCTCCTCGATCCGTGCGACCAAATCGCCGAGCCAACGGTCGCTCCGCATCAACGGATCGCCCCCGCTGAGGATAACTTCTTCGAGATCCGGGGTCTCCTCGATGACCTGGAGGGCCGTTTCCCACTCGTCGAGCCCCGCCGGAGATTCGTCGTAGGGGTAGTGGCGGCGGAAGCAGTAGCGACACGCGATCGCGCAGACCCCAGTCACGACGAGCAGCGCGCGACCTCGGTACTTCTGTAAGAGGCCCGCGGCTCGCACCGCATCCTTCTCCCCCACCGGATCATCGCTGTAGCCCGGTGGCGAGGGTGCGTCCTCGACATCGAGGGGGAGGATCTGTCGGAGAAGTGGATCGGTGGGATCCCCCCGTCGCATCCGATCGAGAAACGCGTGCGGCACGACCAGGGGGAAGAGGCGCGCGGCACGGTGGGCGCCAGCCCTGAATTCTCCGGGGAGCTCGAGCAGATCGAGGAGCGTATCGGGATTACGCACAGCGTCGCGGAGCTGCGTGCGCCATGCACCCGGAACCGGGTCGCAATGATGCGGGGACCGATGATTCGAGTTGATGGGCACATCGATCCGGCGGCTGACGTCCAACAGGTCCTCTTCCAGAGAGCGATCCTTGCGGGTTTTGCTGGTTCTTGTTCCCGATGTACGCACTCCGCTGGCCACCGAGAACACGGGAGCGACGACGATATCCGCCCTCGCGCCTCAAAGCATCGTCGATTTCCCACCCTTCGAGTCCCCCCTTCCGCTGGCGATAACGGGTTCGAGAGACTAGATAGAGGGGCTGGAACGCACCGCGCACCCCTCGCGAAGGGCGAGGTGGGCTTTGCCGCGGTCCTTCTTAGCTCAGAATGAGGGCAGGTTGCCTCGATGGCATCATACGGCACGAGTGATTTCAAAAAGGGTCTCAAGGTCGTGCTCGACGGCGAGCCGTACTTGATGGTCGACATGGACTTCATGAAGCCCGGCAAGGGCCAAGCGGTGTACCGCGCCAAGCTCAAGAACCTGGTCACCGGCCGGGTCCTCGACCGCAACTACCGCAGTGGCGAGTCACTGGAGGCCGCCGAGGTCGATGAGTTCAGCGTCCAATACCTCTACCACGACGGTTCGATCTACCACTTCATGAACGAGGAAAGCTTTGAGCAGTACGAGCTCACCGAGACGCAAGTCGGCGACGGCGCGAAGTGGCTGAAGGATGAGACGAGAGTCGATGTCGTGTTCTGGAACGGCAACCCGATCACCGTCACTCCGCCGAACCACATCGAGCTGAAGATCACCTACACCGAGCCCGCCGCCAAGGGGAACACCACGGGCAACGTGTCGAAG
>CALEHF010000185.1 GCA_937876125.1 uncultured bacterium | reverse complement strand
CGGTCAGCGGCACGTTCCCCTCTGCCGTCAACGCAGCGAGCAGTCCGACGTCCCGGGCCGCCATACCGACCTCCTCGACCACGCCCAGTTGCAGGCAGAGCGCGCGCATCCCACGTGCGCGAAGTTGCCGCGCAAGAGCGTCCAAGTAGGAGTTCGCAGCCACATAGTTGGCCTGACCCGGATTGCCGACCACCGACGAAATCGATGACAAGCAAACGAAGTAGTCGAGATCGAGGCACTCACAGGCCTCGGCAAGTAGCGCTGCGCCTTGGATCTTTGGAGCCATCACTCGGTGAAAACGGTGCGCGCTCATGTCGATCAACAAGCCATCGTCGAGTACCGCCGCGCCGTGAATCACAGCCGCGAGCGGCGCCTTACCGTTGGAGAGCTGCTCGACCAGCCGGCGCACCTGCTCGGGCGCGGTGACGTCTACAGCGGAAACCGTGACTTGGGTTCCTCGATCCCGAATCGAATCCAAGAGTGGCGCGTCCGCCACGTCTACGAAACCGCGACGCGAAGCGAGAACAATGTGACCCGCCCCGCGCTCGGCGAGCCGGTTGGCGATCTGCAAACCAATTCCAGAGGTGCCGCCGGTAATCAAGTAGGTGGCGCCGGCGCGTGCAAGCGGCACGCGGTCTGGCGCCGACTCCACCTCGACGTCGCGATGCCGGTAACGAACAACAATCTTGCCGATGTGTTCGGCGCGGGCCATGTAACGGAACGCATCGGCGACATCGGCCGCATCGAAGACAGTTGTCGGCATCGGTTGGAAGTCTCCCCGTTCGAAGGCCGTGCGGATGGTCTCGCGGAGCACCTTGATCTTCTCGGGGCGCTCGGCGAACATTCGGTCGATATCGACCGACGCGAATGTGATGTTCCGATTGAAGACCTGCATCGGTAGGCCGCGATCGTCACTGATGTCCTTCTTGCCGATCTCGATGAAGCGGCCATACGGTGCGAGTAACTCGAGGCTCGCGGTCAGGGCCTCTCCGGTGAGTGAGTTCAGAACGACATCCACGCCCCGACCATCGGTGACGCTGCGTATCTCGTCTGAGAACTCGAGTGACCGCGAATTCATGACCACGTCGATGCCGATCGAGCGCAGGTAGTCGCGCTTCTCTGAAGTGCCCGCCGTCGCGTAAACTTCCGCACCGAGCCAGCGCGCCACTTGAATTGCGGCCAGACCGACGGCGCCGCTTGCACCGTGAATAAGAACGCTCTCGCCCGATTGCAAGTTTGCTATCTCGACCAATCCGCGATAAGCGGTCAGGTAGGCCACGTAGACTAGGGACTCATGCGGCGCCAAACTCTGCGGCTGCCGCGTGACGTACTGCGACGAGACCGTCGCATAAGAACGAAAACCGCCGGCCACTGCGGCGACGACGGGGTCACCGACCTTCAACCCCTGCACTTCTGGGCCACAGGCGACGACCTCTCCGGCCACGGCGATACCGATGGCGCTACCGAAGTAGGTTCCGTCCAGTGCCCGAGCCGGCATGGATTCATACACCTTCAACACGTCCTTGAAGTTCAGTTCTGCATAGTCGGTTTGGATCTCGACCTCATCGAAAACCGGCTGACGGCGCGGCGAACGGCGATGAGCGAGGCTATCGACGTCGCCTTGTCGTTGTTGGTAAAGTTCAACGGATTCCGCCGTCGCTATTGTCACCCTTGCTTTGCCAGCGTGCGGCGGATTGTGCAGCGGTCGCAGCCGTAGTGCGTTCATGGATCCGTCGCGCAGTGCGAGTTCGGTCTCGCTAGAACTCTGTAGAGTGGTGATCCAATCGACTAGTTCAGAGCACGAGATTTCGCAGACTCGGCTGGTTACGTCAGCGAACTCGTTCTCGATCGATCGTCGTAAGCCCACTAAGGGTGCTGCGAAGATCCCTCCGTCGGTTACCAGAGTGAGGTCGAGTTGCATCGAGTGGCGCTGAGCGGCTCGAAGCAACTCCGTCACGACAACACAGCTGCCGACGATAGAGCCGAGCTTTTCGGATTCGAGTCGCGGGCGCTGCTGCCGTGGTTCGGACAACAAGTAGATCACTGTGACATTTGCAGAGGCCTGCGGGGAGGTCGCCCGCTCTTGGGCAGCGAGCAGCCGGTCTTCGAGTACGTGCTGGAATTCGTCGTTGGACGGCGAGCTTGTGTCCAATGAGATCGTCGCGAGGGTGTGCTCCGCAAAGCTGTCACTCACCGTCGATAGCGCTGAGGCATCCTCGCTCAGTAGCAGGTACGGTGCGCGTTGCGTCAAGTCGGCAGCTTTCGGTGCTCCAGCCTCCAGTTCTATCGCCTCCCAAACGGTCTCATATTGTGAAGGCGCCGGTTCAGCTGAACGATGCGCGCTGTTTCGCTCGTCAGCCACGAGCTCCTGGGTTTGGCAATCGACCAGCCGCGCCACCGCCTCGCCTGATTGATTGAGCAGCGTCAATGTCGCCGTCGCTCGGGTACCGATCATGCGAACTCGGCTGTAGCACCATCGGACGTCTGCGAAATCATCCCATTGCTCTACCCGACGAATACCAATCGGTACCTGAGCATGACGTCCTGGAACCACACACAACGTACTGTGCAATGCCGCGTCGAGCAGCGTCGTCGGGTACTCTCCGGGGGCGAGTTCGGCCAAAACCTCGGCGTCGCCGCGGTGATCTTGTCGGGCCGGAAAACTCGAAGACCAGAGCGCAGTGACGCGCTGAAAGGACTTCCCGTAGTCCAAGCCTCGCTCAGTCAAATCTGCATAGAGCTGTTGAACGTCTGCGGGGAATAGGCGCTCGCGAATCTCGTCGATGTCAAAAGTTGGTGGTTTCGAAACTTGAAGCCCGGAGCGGCCGCTCGCGTGTCTCGACCAGCTGTCGACCTCGGACTCGGAACCGCTGTGGATCTGCCAGGTTCTCTCGGTTTCATCCCAACGTGTGAGCAAGCTTTGCAGCTGCGATGGATCGATCAAAAGTGCTCGCTGGAACTTGATTCCACCCAGGCCTACGGGGCCTTCCATGTTACGCGCGTGTGCGGCTGCAAGCGCAGCCTCGACGTAGGCCATGCCAGGGAACACCAGCGCACCGTTGACGCGATGCTCGGCGAGATGGGGAAAGTAGAGTGGGTTGATTTCGACCCGCCAGCTCGGTTCGGGGGTCGACTGTGGGTCGCACAGAAAGCTCGTGGAACCGGGGGTCCCTCGATCTGCCCTCGAAGCAGCCGATTCGATCCAGCCTGGAACCCTCTGCCAGGGATAGCGTGGTGTTGTCACCAGATTGCCTGATCGCGTGATCTGCGCCCAGTCGAGGTTGCGACCCCACACATGAAGCTGTGCCATCGCCAGCGCCACGCAGCGCACGTCCGACTCACCTCGCCTCAGAGTCGGCGTCACCTTGACAGAAAGGTCGCGCTCGCCCGCACACTCGAGGATCGAGCGACCGAGCACCGGGTGCGGCCCGACTTCAACGAAGTGCTCGAAGCCCTCGTCGAGTAATGACTGTATGGTAGGTGCGAAGCACGTCGTCGATCGGATGTTCTGCCACCAGTAGTCTGCTGTCAGCTTATCGCCGGTCAATGCGGTCGCCGTAACTGTCGAATGAAACGGCACGGTCGCACGCAGGGGCTTTAGCCGTGCCACCGCAGAGTGGAAGGGCTCGCGGATAGCGTCCATTTGAGCGCTGTGGTAGGCGATATCGACGACGAGCTTACGACAGAAGATGCTCGATTCCTGCAGCCGAACAGCGATGCGCTCGAGCGCCTTGGGGTCGCCGGTCAGCGTGATCGAGTTCGGGCCGTTGATTGCGGCGATCTCCACCGCTTGCTCGGATTCGATGAACTCAGCGGCCTGCGTCGGTGACAACGCGGTCGCCAACATCGCACCGGAACCACCCAACGTGGCCTGCATTTCGCTGCGGTGATAAATCAAACACACCGCATCGGCGAGCGACAGCGCTCCGCTGGCATAGGCCGCCGCGACCTCACCGGTACTGTGACCTAACACGACATCGGGTACCACACCGCGTGCTTTCCAACAGGCGGTGAGCGCCACTTGCAGCAAGAAGTTGGAGGGCTGCGCGACCCGCACGCCGGCCATCCGCGAGTCGGCTTCGTCGGCGAGCATCGCTTCTAAGATCGACCAACCCGCGAGCTCTTGGAAGCAGTGGTCCACCTCTTGGGCCGCGGCCGCGAACACGGGATCGTCGAACAACTCACGGCCCATTGCCCACCACTGCGGTCCCATTCCGGAGTATACGAACGCAATTCGCGGCTCAGCGCTCGGCTGGCAACGCCCGATCACTGAGTTCGGCGTCGGTCGAGCCTCGGCCACGTTCCGAAGAGACTGCGCGAGCTCGGCGGCGTTCGAAGCCACGACGACAGCTCGATGGTCCAAGTGACTTCGACGCCTCGCTAGGGTGTAGAGGAGATCCGAGAGGGCTGGTGATGGACCCGACTCGGCGATGAGTGTCGCCACCTGTCGCGCCGTGGCCCGTAGCGCTGACTCCGATCGCGCCGAGAGCGGCAGCACCAGTAACTTGCAAGATTCTGTCGGGCCTTCGTTTGCGGCCTTGATCGGCGGCGGCGCCTGCAGTAGCGCGTGCGCGTTGGTGCCGCCAAAACCGAAGGAGTTCACACCGGCCAATCGCACCGGGCCGTCATCCCTCCAAAGCTCGGTCGCGACTGGGATTCGAATGCAGTAGTCGTCGAACGGGATCGCCGGATTAGGTCGTTCGAAGTGAAGATTGGCGGGGATCATTCCTCGCTGCAAGACCAGAGCCGCCTTGATAAGTCCGGCGACGCCCGCCGCAGCTTCCGTGTGTCCTAGGTTAGTCTTGATACTGCCAACCGGACATCGCGAGTCCGGTCGTCGACCTTCGCGCAACACGTCGTCGAGCGCCTGCGCTTCTGCTGCGTCGCCCGCTTGGGTACCAGTACCGTGTGCCTCGACATAGCCGATCTCGCCGCCTCGAACCCCGGCCCCTTCATAGACCAGCCGCATGAGCTCGGCCTGCGCTTCGGAGTTGGGCGCAGAAACCCCCTTGGACTTTCCGCCGTGATTGACTTCTAGGCCACGAATCAGCGAGTAAATTCGGTCTCGATCGGCGATTGCTTTCGACACTCTCTTGAGAACTACGACTCCGGCCCCCTCGGCACGAACGTAGCCGCCGGCATCCGCATCGAAAGCTCGGCAACGCCCGTGCGACGAAAGATACTTCCCCTTGCTCATGACAATAGAGTATTCCGGTCGCAGCATGACATTGACGCCACCGGCGATCGCTGTCTCCGATTCGCCGGACAGCAGGCTGCGGCAAGCTGCTTGCGTTGCGATGAGCGATGACGAACATGCGGTATCGATGCTCATGCTTGGCCCGCGTAAATCGAAGCTGTGAGAGATCCGATTCGAGAGCATCGTCAGGGTCGTGGCGACACCGCAGTAGGCATCCGCGAGGTGACGATTGAGGGGGCTGAGCCGCGTGAGGAGTGCGTCGACGCAAAAGCCGCCGACAAAGACGCCGGTGGGGGACCCGGCCAGAGTCTGAATGGAGATCCCAGCATCTTCGAATGCTTCCCAGGTGATCTCGAGCAACAATCGTTGCTGGGGATCCAACCCTTCGGCCTCGCGCGGCGAAATGTCGAAAGGACTGGCATCGAACTCCTCGAATCGCTGGTCTAAGAAGCCGCCACAGTCAACGTGGATCTTTCCAGGGCGATCTGCGTTCGCGTCATAGAATCGCCGCGAGTCCCAGCGTTCCGTCGGCACTGGTCCGATCGTATCCGTGCCGTCGAGTAGTAACTGCCACAGCGACTCCGGGTCGCTGGCGCCACCCGGAAACCGACACCCAATACCCACGATCGCAATGGGCTCTGCGAAGCTCACCGGCCGCCGTTGAATGTCTCGACGACCAGGCTGTTCTTCCCCAAGCATATGTTGCTCCCTGAAGTTCTTGAGTCGCTGAAGTCACAGCACTTTGTGGTTTTCCAAAATGCCCAACCGCAGCCTTGACGCGGCCCCTCGCGGTCACGACTTCGAAGCGGGGAGCTCCCTAAGTGCCAGCATGAGTGAGACGACATTGGCCCTCCCCCTTCGTCAGCTGGAGGACAATGAGCGGCGGGAAGACGCGCCCGGCGACCGTTCTTTCGCAGTGTCGAAACTGAAGTGCCCGTGAGTACCTTCGCCTGGTTTTTCACCCCGATCCAGCGCAAAGTCCCCAACAGAGTTTTCTCCCTACGCATTGAAGACTCCGCGCTCGATCTGGGTAGTCGCGCCAGCCCCCACATCTCTTAGTGCGTGAGTTTCGAGGCCCCAGGACCAGAAATTCCAAGTCTTTTTGGAATTGTTGCCTCAGCGAGGCCGGGAGGGTCGTGCTGCAGTTAGGGCCCGAGACGGTGTCCGTCAATATAGTTGTCGCTTTTAGCGCCTTCCACTTCAAGCAGCGACC
>CALEHF010000184.1 GCA_937876125.1 uncultured bacterium | reverse complement strand
GCCACCGGTGGTGGGGGGGGGAGTGGTTCGAGAAGGAGCCGGACGATCGTGCCGGCACTCGGGAGAACCAGCGTGGGGTCCGGGACGATCGCGAGGAACGCCGAGTGGGAAGACACTTGACCCACCTCAATACGCGCGACGCGACGCCCACGGACCTCGAGCCAACCGCGCCGCCCCTGGGCGAGGGTCGTGTCGCTTCCTGAGTCGACGAAGACCCCGTCCGAGATCGCGTACGAAACCCGAGTCTCGATCACCTCTTCAGAACCTCGAGCGATCTCCGGGACCTGTGGAGATCCCGGCACGACCGGGAGGAGCGGCGGCGGGGCCGCTTCACCTGGCTCGACTTCCCCGAGTGGTTGGGCGCCGAGCGGAACCGTCGAGACGATCAACGCACAGGTCAGCGCCCGAAGAGAGGCACCGGCGGAATGATTCCGCGTCGTGGGACAAGAAGGCTTAATTCGCATCGGCCCACACCGTGATCGGGTGACAGGTACTGCAATCGGTGGAGTAGCCGAGCGCGACGTGGTCGGCGGCGGTGAGGTAGTCCACCGAGTGGCAGCTGTAACAGTCGTTCGGAGTGTTGGCAAACAGCTCGCTGGGGTGACACTGCCCGCACTGGAGTCCTGCGTGGCCGCCCGCGAGTGGGAACTGCTCATGCTGAAAGAGGGGGGCATCCCAACTGAGCGGAGTGTGGCACTGGTGACAGTTCACAACCCAGCCGTTCGCGATGTGGTTCGGAGATGCCGCGGCGGCTTCGTCTTGGTGACAGAGGGCGCACTGCGTCGGAACGCCTCGGAACTCGCCGACGGAAGCGCGCTCGTGGCACGATTCGCACGCGGTGATGGCGTGAGTTCCGAAGAGCGGGAACCGCGTTCGAGAGTGATCCGCCACCATCCCCACCGCCTCCCAACTGTCGAGGTTGTGGCACGACTCGCATTCGAGGCCGAGCGACCCCCGGTGAGGATCGCCGTGACAACCCCCGCAGCCGCGTTCGATGTACGCAGCGACGGGTCCCCGATCGTTGTGACAACGGATGCAGGCAGCAAACACATGGGCCCCGACGAGCGGGGTCCCGGTCTCGGCCTCGTGATCGAACGTGAAGCCCTCCTTGATCACATCCCATCGTTCAGGGATGTGGCACAGCTCGCAGTCGCCAGGGAATGTCGCGTGGGGGACCATCGGGCCCCACTTTCGATTCCACCGTTCCCGCGGAGCGATGGCTTGAATGGCGCTGCACGCGACGAGAAGGAGCAAGGCTCCTGCCGCCAGGGTGCGCGTCACACGACTCCTACACTCACCGCCCGGGGCTGGGCGGTGAAGTCTACCGCTCGGCGTCGGGGACGATGTCATGACAGTCTCCACATTCGTGAGGGATCGGCTGGTAGCGAACGACTTGGCCGCCGTCCGCATGCAATTCTTGTGTGTGACACTGCGCGCAAGGAACGTCTCGGTGCGCACCGGTGAGGGGCCATTCCGATTGGGTATCGTGGTTGAAAGTGATGCCGCTGAACTTCTCCGGCGAGGTGTGGCACACCGCACACGTCTCGTAGTCGGAGAACTGTCCACGGTGGACATCGATGTGACAGGACGCGCAGTTCTGGGGCGTGTCTGCAAAAACGTTGACCGTCACCTCGACTCCGCGGTGCACGCGGGTCCCCTCGAGGTGACAGCTGTAGCAGCTCGTGCGCGTGTGGGCTCCGCGGAGGGCAAATCCGGTCTGCTCTTCGTGGTCGAAGTGCCCCACTGTGAACGCATCAGCGTTCGCGAGGTGGCAGTGCTCGCAGTCGTCCTTCGCAATCTTGTCGTCGAATTGGCCCGCGTGCGGGTCGCTGTGGCACTCTACGCAACGGTTGGGCGTTCCGACAAAAGTACGGACCAAGCTCGGCGACTCGATGGTGTGACAAGTCGAACATGCCACCGCGGAGTGCGCGCCGGCGAGATCGAAGATCGAGGCGTGCTCTTCGTGCCCGAACTGGGTGGGGGTGAAAGTCAGCGGTGAGTGACACTCGACGCAATGGTCATGCTTGCCGTCGAATTGCCCCTCGTGGATGTCCTCGTGGCACCCTTCGCACGTCTCGGGTCGGCGCTGGTACCCCGGACTCGACGGATCGGGGTGGCGTTCCTCGAAGGAGAGCTCGCTCGGGTGACAGCCGTCGCATGAAACTTCAGTGTGGGGATTCGACAGGGTGAACCCGGTCTTCGAGTGGAGAGCGGGTGTGATCTTTTCCCGACCTCCGAACCAATGGCCATGATCCGGGGAGTGACATTCGGTACAGCTCGCACCCATTTCGATGCGGTGCGGATTTCCGTGGCACTCGTTGCAGGTGGTTCCTCGGGTCTCTCCGAAGGGGAACGGGAGTGCCGGGAGATCAACTGCGTTTTCCTCGAACCCATCCTCGACATCGGAACGGAGCGGCAGCACGTGGCAGTCACCACACGTGACCTGGTCGTGCCCGCCCGAGAGCACCAAGTGCTCCCCATGATCAAAGTGCGGCTCGGAGAACTCATGTTGGTCGTGGCACTCGAGGCACGGGCCGGTGAGCCCATCGGAATGATCATCGACGTGACAGGTCTCGCACTGTGGATCGACGCCGAGAAAGCTCTGCTCGCGGGGGAATCCGGCAAAACCGGGAAGCTTGAAACGGGGGCCGCTGCCGTGGCAATCGTGGCAGGTCAACTGGTCGTGGGATCCCTCGAGGGTGAACTCGACGTGCGGGTGACGGAAGACATCCTCCACCTGAGCCCCCCAGCTCTCATGGTTGACCAGGGGAAACGCGACACCGTGGTGTTCGGAGTGGCAGCCAGCGCATTCCATTCCACGGTCCGCCTCGAGAAATCCGTGGTAACCCGAGTCCTCTTGGAACTGGGTTCGGATCTCCTCATGGCACTGGAGGCAACCGTTCGTGATGCCGCTCTTCGTGTGGCACTGCTCACACCCATCGATCGATAGGAGTCCGGGGACCTGGCTGTGGGCCTTCGCGAGATTCCCCGGGGCACCGGATCCGTAGACCAGCGCAAAACAGAGCCCGAACACCAGGGCAGTTCCGGCGTAGATCGGAGCGTGGGGGTGGAGGAGGAGTTGGCGGTTCATCGCAACAACCCTCCAAACCGAAGTGCGACCCAAACATGGAACGCGATGGCCATGAACAACACGATGGCGAACCAACGGTGGAAGAAGCGCCAGGCGACGATGAACCGACGCATCTCCTGGGAACGGATCAGCCACTGGCGTTCCCGGCAAAGACGCGTGACGAGAATCTGCATCTGGGCGGTCGTGACTCCCGCGGGGCGTAGCTCGATCGCGCCGCGCAGTTTCCGCATGTCACGACGGGCGGCTCGGTCGCCGAGGGCGACGCGGATCATCGAAGTGATGAGTCCCGGCTCGCGCTTTCGAGCCGCCCGAGGCTCGATGTCGAGGAAGGCCGTGCGCACTCCCAACGACATCAACTTCCGCTTGTAGATCACGAGGCGCCGACGGACATCGTCCAGTGCGACATCGGAGGATGAGGTGTTCTTCGGGATGTAGGCGAGCAGATAGCGTCCCACCACGCCGCTCACGATCACGATCCCCATCGAGAGCATCGAGAAGAGGCCCATCGCACTGGTGGGAACGAACCCTGCGTGGAAGAACGCGATGAGGGGACCGAGCAGTCCGGTCACGATGTGAAAGCGCAGCCACCCGGGGAGCGACTTCACTCCGAGGCGGCGCACCAACTTCTTTCGCACCAAGTAGGCGAGGTTTGAACACAGGGTGACGAGTGCAATCACCCCGAGCGGGAGTCCGACGGTGCCGGAACTGCGGAGAACCGAGTGGAACGGATGGAAGACCCGCTCCGCGATCGGAAGGGAGTAGTAGGGCCACCCGACGATCAGGATGTACGGAAGCACCACGGGGATGATCACGCCGCCTGCGATGGCGAGTCGGCGTCCCGAAACCCGGGGACGAGCCCGCAGTTCGACCTCGAGCTCGCGATCGATCTCGAACTCGATTTCGGAGAGCAGATCTTCTTCGTCGCGAGCGTGCTGAGCTGCCTGGAGAGCGGGGTGCGCCCCCCAAGTCCCCTGTTCCGTGCCGGTTCTAGGCTCGTTCTGGGAGGAAGCGAGCTCCGACTGATCCACCGGAATTCGGGTCGGCGCGAGCAGTGATCCTTCACTCGAAATTGGACCCTGCAGCGGGGCCCCCAAAGATCCCTGAGCGGCACGCATCAAACGTTGCGCACCTTCCGACAGCGGAATCCACTCCGCTGGGAAGGTGTCAGGGAGGAGGACGAACACCTCCTCGTCGATGATCGCGTCGAGCGCGCGGGTCAGGGTCGGTTGACCTCGCACACCGTCACCCGCCCATGGCTACCGGGATTTCCTCGGAAGTGGCGTCGGGGTTGCCCGTGCCACCGAAGGAAATCCCAGCTTGTTTGAGGAGCGCGTACGGGGGTTCACCCCCGGCGAGAATGTAGACCATGTCGTTCCCGATCACGACCTGCTGGGTCACGCCACGTTCGGATAACTCGAGAGTCACGGAGTCGGAGTCGATACTTTTGACCGTCGATGGCAGGAGGACGCGGATCTTCCCATGGGCGACCGCTTCATCGAACTTCTGCTCATTGCGTGCCTTCAATCGGACGAAGGCCTCTCGGCGGTAGCTCAGAGTGACGACGTTTCCACGCTGTTCGGCGAGAGCGAGGGCGGCTTCGACCGCGCTATCCCCCCCTCCGACGACCAAGATGCGTTCCTCTTCGATGCTCGAGGCATCGATCAGTTGGTAGAGGACCTTCTCCGTCGCCTCTCCTGGCACTCCCAGTCGACGGGGAATCCCGCGCCTTCCGAGCGCAAGAAGGATTCGACGCGCCCGGATCGATCCCTTCGAAGTCTTCGCGATGAACCCGTCCTTCTCCCCCTTGAGGGAGAGGAGCTCGAGGCCGGTGGTCAGTTTCAGCTGGTGTCGCTTCGCGATCTGTTCGAAGAGATCGATGAGCTCCTCCTTGAGGAACTCCTCGCGGTCGATCTTGCCGTGGAGGGGAAGCGTGAGCGTGCCGGTGAGCGTCAGTTTGCGGCGAGGGTACTTCCGAATCGTTCCGCCGAGGTCTTGACGATCGATCGTCGCGACTCGCAGTCCCTCCTCCTTCGCCTGAAGAGTCGCAGCGAATCCAGCCGGGCCCGCCCCGACGATGAGGACGTCGAAGGTGTCGGTCGAGTGCCTCGGCTCGGCGCGGAGCTCTTTCGCAAAGGCCTTCATGGCTCGGGTGCCCTGATCAACTGCGATGCGGATCAGGGCCATGCCTCCCAGTTCCCCGGCGATGCGAATGCCGGGGACGCTGGTTTCGAAGGCAGCATCGAGAAGCGGAAGGTCGCTGCGGGAGGAGATATCCCCGAGCCCGACGACGATCGCTTGGACGGGACAAACCTCTTCGCAGCGCGCGTGTCCAATGCAGCGGGAGCCGTGAATCACGCGGGCGACTCCATCGACAATTCCGAGAACACCGGCCTCGGGGCATGCCTTCACGCAACTCGCGCAGCCAATGCACTTTTGAACGTCGATGATTGGATGCTGTGCGATGGCCTGATTCGTCCCGCGGTCCTCCGCGAGCCGAACTTCGGCGATGATGCGTTCCCCTTCGACGCTTTCGACGGTCCGCTGCCAGCGGCCGATCGCATCGAGGAACACGATAAGGAGCGCGAACGCTCCGAGCACGAAGACCAGGTTCACGTGGCATCCATCGTCGGGAGCGGACATCCCCGGCTCCCGCAGCACGGAGGGGTCTTTAACTCCGGGCAACATCGCGACTGTGGCCGGATCGGGTGATTCCGTTGCGCCTGCGGCGCCCGCATGGCGAGAACAGAGGACACAAAGCCCCCCACAGCGCCACTCGGCTCATGACACGATCGGGGCCAATGGGGGACGGAATTGAAGGACCGCTGCAACCGGGGCGCAGAGCCAGACATAGCGCGGGGTGACCGGGAGGGGCAGGAGCAGAGAGCCGGGAACTACGCCCGGGTCGACGAGACCCCCTCGGGAGTTCGTCCCGAGGGGGCAGTCATGTCGTCAAAACTGAGACCAGCGACAGCTTCTTAGCGCTCGTCCAAGTCGTGCGCTTTCAGAGCGCGTGGTTTCCCAAGGATTTCCACCCAAAGAATTGCGCGTTGCATCTCGGTGCGGGTCGCGAGCATGGTAGGCAGCGACTTTCGAGCGCGGGAGGCAGAGCCAGAGCTGTGGTCGACCCCGCGGGTGATGACCTTTGATCCCGCCTGGAGCGGCGTCATCAACTTCCGACGCTCCGCCGTCCCCAGAGATGAAGCGCTCTGCAAGTCCCCGGCGAGTGACGGCAAAAGATCGGGCCGTCTTGACGGCTCGTGAACCGGCGGGGGAGTGGCTCTAGTCATCGTCTGC
>CALEHF010000183.1 GCA_937876125.1 uncultured bacterium | reverse complement strand
ACCGTGAAGCAGGTTGAAGGTGCGACCAGTCAGAATCGTGGTCTCTGATTTAGGATCATCGAGCCCTCCGGTGAGAACTTGATCGCATTGCCGAGCAAATTGATCAGCATCTGCTGCAGGCGGGTCGGATCGGTTCGAATCACTTTTGGAATGCGAGTGATGAACTCGACACAGAAGTCGATCTTCTTCTCTTGGACCTTGCTGTCGATCAGCGCACCGGTCTTGCGGACCAAGTTCACGACGTCGACTTCAATCTGTTCTGTCTCGAGCTTGCCCGCTTCGATCTTCGAGATGTCGAGAATGTCGTTAATCAGCTGCAACAAGTGTTCGCCGTTCGCGAGAATCGCTTCGATCGCATCATCCCGCTCATCTTCGCTCACCCCATCGCGGAGGTTCTCGCCGAAGCCGAGGATCGCGGTCAGAGGAGTTCTGATTTCGTGACTCATGTTTGCGATGAAATCACTCTTTACCTTGTTCGCTTCATCCGCGGTCGCCCGGGCGTTCCGCAGGTCTTCGACGATGAGCGCGAGCTGCCAGGTACGCTCTTGCACCTTGTCCTCGACCTGACCCAGCGTGCCATCGACGACCAGAAGAAACCCTCCGAAGATCGAGCAGAGGAGCAGCCCGCCGATCAACACCCACCACGCAGACATCGGACGGTGCTCGGCTCGAAACCGGGGAGCGGCCGTGAATTCGAGCCGCCACGGTCGGCCGAGAGTGTTCAGAGCGTGCAGCGAGCGGAGCCCCTCATCGCGGAGGCCACTCGGAGGGAGATCGGTTCCGAAGGTCAGGACCGGCGCATCGGTCATCGCATCGATAACAGTCAAGTGGACGAGCTGCTTCGTGAGGGGAGCCAAGGCAGCGCTCGCGAAGTCCTTGATGAGGAAGACCCCGCACGCAACACCTCGGAACTGCGCTCTGCGCGAATCGAGGGTTGTGGGGGTCACTTCGCCTGAGTACACGGGATAGACCACGAGAAAGCCGCGTTGGGGGCGCGTATCCTGGACGAGCGTGACCGCTTCGGTCCCGATGGGCAGTCCCGTGTCGCATGCTTGCTCGATCGCGCGGCGGCGTTCTTCATTCGAGGCCAAATTGAATCCGCGAGCCTGCTCGTTCCCGAGGACGGGTTCGACGTAGGTGACGGGGAAGTAACGGTCGCGCTCGATTGCTCGCCCGAGCTTGCCTCCCGATCCCAATTCACGAATCTCTCCGCCTTGGTTCGACCACAGCTCGCCGGCCTCGTAGGCACCGCGTTCTTCGTGCGTCACCAGTGGAATCCACTCGAGCGCCTGAATTCCGGCACTCTGCCCCAACTGCTCCGCGACGAAGACTCGAAACTCCTCATCGCTCACGAAGGTCGAGCTCGTGAAGAAGCGCTCGATTGCTCGGAGTGTGTCGACGTAGACCTGCGCGTCCTTCTCGAGCGCCCACCGCGCAGTCTCGCATTCGTCCTCGAAGCTCTCCGCGATGCTCGTCTGTTCCCACGATCGGGCAAACCCGAATGCGACGATCGAGAGGCACACGGTCACGCCGAGAGGGACCGCGACCCGCGTCTTCCGTTTCACCCAGACCTCCCGCGGCAAGCCGAAGAAGACCATAGCGAGCGGCGCGGCGCCGATAACGCCGACAGCGTCTCCCACCCAGAACGTGAACCAATGGAACCCGAGTTCGGATCCAGAGATCACGCCGGTGGTCCAGAGGGCGCAGATGCCAACCGTCGCTGAGACGATGCATGCCACCGGCCCGCCGAAGAAGAAGAACCGGGTGACGTCGCGTATCGAATGGAGCGCGAGTGTGCTCACCGTGCGTTCGATCAGCACGCTCCCGATCCACGCCCGCAGGGTCGCTCCGGTTCCGAACGCCACGCACACTGACAAGGTCGGAAACAGCGCTTCGGATCGGCTGAAGTCGATGGAGGCTGCATTGATGAAAAAAGCACCGAGGAACGCGCCGGGCAGGATGCGCGGTCCGAACCGGAGCACGGCGACAAGAGCGATGCCAGCCGAGGGCCAGATCGGCGCGACGACTCCGGGGGGGATTGCGAGGAGTTGCGCGAGCTTTCCGACGAGAAAGTACACGAGTGCGAGTGCCGCGATGGCGGTCAACTGGGCGACGGTACCCTGGAGGCGAGGGTCCGAACCGGGCTTACTGCCCCCTGGCCCCGACATCCCCGGATAGGGAGCCGGTGTGCGGGGTCGCCAAATCGGCGCAGGGCGGGGACTCGGTCCGGGCATGATTCTCCTCGAGGTGCGTCTCGCCGGGGCTGACTCGGCAGGTTGGTAGACGTCCTGGGATGTATCGGCATCTCAGCGCCCTGAATGGAGAGCCACCGGTGAGATTCGGCTCGAAAATCGCGGGGGGCAGTGATGGGGCGGCTCGCTGCCGCAGAAGGCGTTTGTGGGTTATCCGGAACTCTGGAATGGAGCCGAAACCGGCGGGCAGCCGCGCCGATCGATTGCAGCGGGCTGGAAACGTCTGCCTCGAGTCCCGAACGCCACGCAGGAGAAACGAGACCGCCAATATGAGGAACGGAAGTCCTTCGCGGAGGTACGCCGATCTCAGAGAGCTCGATTCGGAGCTCCGCAAGCACGGCACCCTGTCTGTCGAGGCGACGAAACAATGGGGCTATCGTCATAGCCCTCGAATAAGCGCGAGAATCTCGCTCGGGTGCTCGAACCAGTGATGGGGAGCATGGGGAAGGAGCTCGTCGCGGCGGAACGGTCCCCAGAGAACCGCACCGGTGCGCACACCCGCGGCACGGCCGGCTCCGATGTCGGCGGGAGCATCGCCCACGAAAATCGACTCCCCCGGCTGAGCGCCCAGCATCGAGAGAGCCTTGACGACCGGCTCGGGATGCGGCTTGTGGTGCGTCACTTCATCGACCGACACCATCCCATCGAACTGATCGGCGAGACCCACCAGCTCGAGGCCCCGCATCGCCGCATCTCGCATCTTGCTCGTGACGATCGCAGTGCGGATCCCCTTCTCGCGGAGCTGAGTGAGCATTTCAGGCACTCCCGCGAACGCGGACACCATCTCGTCGTGGAACTGCCGATTGTGCGCGCGGTAGTCCTCGACCAGCTGATCGATCCGGGCTGGATCGTCCCCGACCCACTCCGCGAAGACTCCCCAAAGCGGCACTCCGAGCCGGCTGCGGTAGTGGTCCGGATCGAGGGGGTGGTCGGTGAGGAAGGTCTCGTGAACGTGCTGATAGGAGGCGAGAATCAGCCCAATCGTATCGAGAATGGTGCCATCGAGATCGAAGAGTGCCGTCGTGATCGGAGGGGAATGTCGCTCGAGGGACATCGGGGACCTTTCAGATCGCTCGCGATCTCTGACTTGGGGCGCTGTTCTCCAGTGGGCCCAGCGTGAAAATGGTTCGGCGCTCGATCAGGGTTCAGCTGAGCTGCCGGGAGAGCCACGCGCGAGCGTGACGCCCATCTCCGCGATCAGCTCACCAGTAGATCGAGCCGGAGGGCGGCCTACGCCCTCGCGATCGCTCTTCGAGCATGGATCCTCTCACGCTGTCTCGAAAGTGGCGAGATCGAGC
>CALEHF010000182.1 GCA_937876125.1 uncultured bacterium | reverse complement strand
AGGATCTGGGCGATCTCCATGCGGGAGCTCTATGGGGCGACCGAGAGGTCACAGAAGCTCAAGTACCACATTCAGACTTCCGGGCGATCACTGCACGCGATGGAGATCGACTTCAACGATATTCGAACCACGCTTCAAGCGCTGATGGCGTACTACGACAACTGCAACAGTTTGCACACCAATGCCTACGATGAGGCGATCACGACGCCAACTTCCGATTCCGTGCGCCGTGCGATGGCGATCCAGCTGATCGTTGCGAAGGAGCTCGGCCTCGCCCAGAACGACAACCCGCTGCAGGGCTCCTTCATCATCGAAGAGCTCACTGAGTTGGTCGAAGAAGCGGTCTTGGATGAGTTTCGTCGCCTCGATGAACGCGGTGGGGTGCTGGGCGCGATGGAGCGCCAGTATCAGCGCTCGAAGATCCAAGAAGAGTCCCTTCACTACGAGCACCGCAAGCATTCGGGAGATTTGCCGATCGTCGGGATCAACACCTTTCTGCGCGATAATGCAGTGCCCGAAGAGCCGCGCGTGGTCGAGTTGCGCCGGGCGAGCGTCGAAGACAAGGAGAAGCGGATCGTGGAGCTTCGCGCTTTCCAGAAGAGCCACGAATCCGAAACTGAAGCTGCGCTCGAGCGGTTGCAGCGCGCTGCCATCGAAGGAGGCAATGTTTTCGCCGAGTTGATGTCGGCGGTGCGCGTCGCAAGCCTCGGCCAAATCACCCACGCCCTCTACGAGGTCGGTGGACAGTACCGCCGGAGCATGTAGGCGCGATTCCAGTCGACCGGCCGGAGCAAGAGAAACCGCGGAAGCGAGCCTCGATGGCGCCTAGCGATGCAGAGCCGATCGCCCTCTTCCCCATCGGCATCGTCCGCTCACCCCTCACGGCGAAGGGGGATCTCCCGCGCCAATCGGGGCTCGGGGTCGGACCGTCGGGGACGATCGAACTCGATTCCTCGATCCCACTCGAGTCCCTCGACGATCTCGCCGGCTTCGATCGCATCTGGGTGATCACGTGGCTCGATCGCGCTGCCGGGTGGCGACCCAAGGTGACGCCCCCCCGCGGTGAAGGAAAGAGGGGAGTCTTCGCGACGCGCGCCCCGCACCGCCCGAATCCAATCGGCCTGTCATGCGTGCGCCTCGTTTCGATCGAAGGTCGCACCGTTGCTATCGATGATCATGATCTTCTCGACAAGACCCCGGTGCTCGATGTGAAACCCTACCTCCCGTACTCAGACGCTCACGCAGATGCGGCGGCGGGGTGGGCGGAGGATGGCTGGATCCGCTATCGGGTCACGATCGAACCGGGCGCAGAGTCGGCCTTCTCCTGGCTCGCACCACGGGGGGTCCCCCTCGCGGAGCGCGCCCGTCGGGTTCTGGCCCTCAGACCGATGGCGCGTGGCGGTCATCGCGTGACGGTTGCCGCAGACGGCCTCTTGACGTGGGCGTGGCGGACCTGGCGCGTGGACTACCGGCTCGATCAGGAGTCGCGGCGGGTCATGATCAGCGGTGTCCGAAGCGGTCTCGATCCCGATCGTGATGCACCGATCGAGGACCCCCGTGACACCCACGAGCTCCACCGCGCGTTTCGGGCTCTCTGACCCTCCACCCCTACCGGTTGTATCGCTAAACAACGGCTGCAATTGATCGATTCAACTCCAAAAACCCAGCTGCAAAGCAAATCTCGGCCAAGTTTTCCTACGAGAGCCTCCTCCCGAGGGGGTCCAGATGCCGATGACGGGAGAAGCCCGGTTCTTCCGAAAGGAGCGCTCCCCGATGGCGAAACCCAGTGAGGTTGCCAAGCCAGCTCGAAAGGTCGACAACGCCACCAAAACAGTGGCAGCGATCCTTCAGGAGTTCGGTCGGCAAGCGTTCAACATCGCCGACCGCAGCGAAGAGTCTCTCCAGGAGATGTGCAACCGCTGGGTCGCCCACTTGCTCCTCGGGACCGCATCTCCGAGTCGGGAAGAGCTGCGCGAAAACTGGTTCGACTGGCCTGGGGTCCGAGACTTCGTGGCGAATGAACGGGGTCGCGAGAAGATCTACGTCGTCAAGAATATCGACGAGTACCAAGATCTCGCTCTCTCGCTCCTGCGTGACTTCTCTGAGTCGGTACAGATCGAGCAAGAGACCGATGGTCAGCTGCAAGAGCGGCTCGACCATCTGACGAGTCACGCGAAGACGAAGTCCGGGGATGAGCTGCGCAAAGAAGTGATCTCGACGATCGCGCAATTGAACGAAGTCCTCCGGGCGAAGAAGAATCGCCAGAAGGAGCAGCTCCACTCGCTCTCCTCCCAAGTGGAGATTCTCAAGGGCGAACTGTCGAGTGCTCGCGAGAGCGCGGTGCGCGACAGCCTGACGAAACTCTACAATCGACGGGGACTCGATGCCCACATCGAGAAGTGTATCGCTCTCTTCCATGAGACAAAGACCCGCTCGATTCTTCTTCTCGGCGACATCGATCACTTCAAGGCCCTCAACGACACGCAAGGGCACACTTTCGGGGACCGAATGCTTCAAGAAGTGGCTCAGCTGCTCGAGAAACTCTTCGACGGCGATGCCGAGTTCGTCGCCCGCTACGGGGGAGAAGAGTTCGCGATCATCATTCAAGGCTCAATGGATGAGGCTCGCCAACGCAGCGGCGTGTTGCTCGAGGCGATGCGTGCTTTGAGGGTTGATCACAACGGGAAAGAGCACACGGTCACGATGTCGATCGGAGTGGCGGCACTGAAGAGCGCCGAACAGGGAACCAATTGGATCGCGAGAGCGGACAAGGCGCTCTACGCCTCGAAAAATCTGGGGCGGAATCGGATGACGATCGAAGGCAGCTGAATCGCTCTTGCGCCTCTCCTCGGCGAACGGTGCTCTCTTCTCTGTCAGGATTCACCTTCCGTCAGGATCCATCTCTCAGGATGATGCCGAGACGTACCCTCGCAGTCCGCGACTCCACAAGAAAAGTAAGACGCTGAACATTCCGACGCAAACCGCCGTGACGTGCAGCGCGCGCCCCACGGTCAGGCCGGCAAACAGCGTATCGGTCGGGACCGAAGCGATCAGTGAAAACGGCAATACGGTCAGCAACACCATCCGTGTGATCCCTGTGTAGATCCGGTCGGGCCGCTCCCCCAGTTTCCCCATCGAAAAGAACACCATCGCGAGCCCGCGGTTCGTGTGGAGCCAGAACACCGGCAAGATGAACAGCAGGTGCAGGCAGTAGTGAAGGAATGCGCCCGTGCCGATCAACACCGCGAACGTCACGATGTTCAGAGCACCCAGTTCTCCCGGGCCCGGGTAGCGCGCGATCGCCCAGATCATGATGCCGATGGCGATCAGGAGATTGATGAACGAATTCGCGGCGAATTCTCGCAAGCTCAGGAAGAACAAGCTCGAGACCGGTCGCACGAGGTAGTAGTCGAGGTCGCCCTTGTTGACCAACAGCGGCAGCCACCACATGTTGTTCGAGAACACTGTCATGTGGATCGCATCGACCAAGAAGAACCCTGAGATGAAAATGTAACTCTGATCGATGGTCCAGCCGCCGATGGTGTCGGTGTGGCGGTAGAACAGCGTGAACAAGATCAGGTTCACCGCATAGAAGCCGCAATCCATCACGATGCGGAACCAGAAGTCGACGCGAAACTCGAACGCGCGACTGAACGAGAACCGGAGAAAGTGGAGGTAGAGGCGCAAGTAGCGTTTCATTCGTTAAATTCCGACTCCGGTGTAGCCGAGCTGCCCTTTGCGCCAGATGGGGAGGCAGGCCAGTCCTAACACTCCGCACCACGCCAAACCCACGGTGAGTCCCAATGAGTACTCCCCAAGCGTCGTGACTTCTCCCGTCGCGACGCGCACGGGAAACTCGCAGCACGCGACGAACGGCAAGTACCGCAGTGCGTGCATGGCGGACTCAGGGAACCACGTCAACGGCAGCATCGCGCCTCCGAGAAGCAGGGAGGTGAACCGCAAGAGCACACCGAGGCTCCACACATTGTCCGCCCAGAAGGACGTGAACTGGATCGGGGTCGAGAGAAGAAAATAGAGGAGATTGGCGATGACGAGCGTGGGTAGGGTCATCGCAATGGAGACCCAGGTCACCCCCGATTCCTCTGGAAGTCCCAGGATCGCGATCAAGATCCCGGCGAAGAGGAACATCTGGATGATCTCCGGGATGATCGCGCCGAGGTGTTGAGCGTACTTGAAGGGGAGGTAGCGCGTGGGGTAGAGGAGATAGCGGCTGAGACCGCCATCGTAAATTTCCGAGGCGATCCCCATTTGGAGGTCGGCGCCGCGCACCACTCGCCCGATGAGATTCACTCCAATGAAATAGGTCATGATCTCCGGGAGCGTGTAGCCTCCAAGAGTCTCTGCCCCGGTGGTGTCAAATATCGCTCTCATGAGAAACCAATGGACAACGGTCGTCGCGAGCAGGTTGGCGACCGCTGTGATCCAGAAATCGCCGCGGTAACTCATCAGCTTGCTCGCCTCGAGGAAAACGAGGCGACGAAAGAGTCGCAAGCTCACGAGCCCTCCTCCTCATTTTCGGCGGAGCTCCCTGCGATCGATGGAGCGCCCAGACTTTCTGGGGCACCGGGCCCCCCCGCATCACTACCCCCTCGCGCGGTCATGATCTGCTCGATGATTTGACCGATTTCCGGCTCTTCGATGGTGATGTCTGCCACTTCATAGTGGTGGAGAAGAGCCTGGGCGGCCTCGGCAACCCGATCGCGCGGAACGCGGAGTTTCACGCAGACCGCATTGCACTCGGCCACGGTGCCAAGGCGTGCGACCTCCGGTTTGGCGACTGCGAGTTCGCCGTTCTTCTTCAAGTGAGCGGTGACCGTCTTCTCGGTCGCATATTGCTCGACCACCGTGCGCAAACCGCCGTCGTAGACGATCTCGCCTTCACGGATAATGATGATCCGTTTGCAGAGACGCTCGATGTCTTCCATGTAGTGACTGGTGAGAATCATCGCTGGCGCCCGCTGGCTGCGGTACTCGAGGATGAAATCGCGCACCGCTTTCTGCGCGGTGAGGTCGAGTCCGATGGTCGGCTCATCCAGGTAGAGGACGCGCGGAGAGTGCAAGAGCGCGGCGATGAGCTCCATTTTCATCCGCTCGCCGAGGGAGAGGCGTCGGATTTGCACGTTCAGTACGTCCTTGACCCCGAGCATGCTCGAGAGCTTGTCGAGGCTGGTGCGGTACTCCTGTTCGGGGAGCTGATAGATATCGCGCAAAAGCAGGAAGCAATCGGCGGCGGGGAGGTCCCACCACAACTGCGCCTTCTGGCCCATGATCAGCGCGACCTGTCGCCGGAGCTCATTCGACCGCTCCCAGGGCACGTGCCCGAGGACACGTGCGTCGCCGCTCGTCGGGTGAATGATCCCCGAGAGCATTTTGACCAGCGTGGTCTTCCCCGCCCCATTCGCACCGATCAGACCGAGAATCTCCCCCTCCTCGACCCGGAAGGTTGCGCCTTTCACGGCGTGCTTGGCGGTCTTTTCGCGGTGGAAAAGGGAGCGGAACGAGGCGCGCAGACCGGGGGCCTTCTTGTGGACGTAGAAGGTCTTACGGAGGTTGGTCACCTCGATCATCGTTGGCCTCGTGGGTGGTGGGAAGGAGTCCTGGATCCGCAGGAACCTAGCACCTCCCTTCGAGGGGGTAAACCTCCCGCGCAGAGGTGTTTCCGACCTCTCCGGTTCCCTTTCGGCGTCCGGCCCGTTCCGCTATGATCACAGCTCTCCCGACGGATCGTGGGATTGCCTGAGCCGGCCCTGCACCATGACGCGGCACCATGACGCGGCACAATGACGCACCACAGTGACCGCTGTACCATGGCCGCTCCCTCTTCGTAGCGTCCCGTCCCTTCCGGCGGACCCCCGCAGAAACTGGCCCCGGATCGACACTTTGAGGCCGATGGTGCGTCAGGATCCACCCCCTGGGGGCCAGCAGGCCGCTCGGGTTGGCCTTTGCCGATGCGAACGGTGCGCTCTCCATGTCGTCTTACGAGGAAGGTCTGACCATGAGCCGATTTAATGAGATCAACAAGGTCGCCGTCATCGGCGCCGGGACCATGGGGAACGGCATCGCCCAAGTTTTCGCTCAGGCGGAATACTCGACCGTTCTCATCGACACTTTCCCCGACGCACTCGATCGCGCCCGCGGGACGATCGAGAAAAATCTCGGTCGCATGGTGAAGAAGGAAATCTTCAGCCAGGACCAAGTCGAAGCGATCTTCGGGCGGATTCAGTTCGAGTCCTCGCTCGACGCCTCGGAGGGAGTCGACCTGGCCATCGAGGCCGTCCCCGAAATGCACGACCTCAAGTTGCAGATCTTGAAGGCAGTCGACGAGCCAATGGCCGCGAACGGGATCCTGGCCTCGAACACATCGTCGATCTCGATCACTGTGCTCGGTGCGGCGACCTCGCGGCCCGAGTCGTTCCTTGGCATGCACTTCATGAATCCGGTTCCGATGATGAAGTTGGTGGAAGTGATCCGAGGACACAAGACCAGCGAAGCGACCACGAGCGCGATCTGCGAGCTGTCGCGAAAACTCGGCAAGATTCCGGTCGAAGCGAACGACTACCCGGGTTTCGTCGCCAATCGAATCCTCGCCCCGATGCTGAACGAAGCCTTCTACTGCGTCATGGAGGGGGTCGCCGAAGTCGAGGCGATCGACGAAGTGATCACACTGGGGCTCAATCACCCGATGGGGCCGCTCGCACTCGCTGACTTCATCGGACTCGATGTGTGTCTGATGATTCTCGAAGTGCTCCAGAGCGGGTTGGGGGATCCGAAGTATCGCCCCTGTCCACTCCTTCGCCGAATGGTCGCGGCGGGCGAACTCGGCCGAAAAACCGGGAAGGGTTTTTACGACTACTCGAAGAGCTGACAAGAGAAGCGAGCGAGGGCTGTTTCCTGCCGAGGGATCGGTCCAAAACGTCGTCGTTCCACCCCGTAAACGTTAGAACAGAGCGAACTGCGAGTGCCGTGCGTGCGGCCTCGATTCCGAAAGGCCGACGATGCTGCTCCAACTCTCGAAGACGCATCAGCAGCTTCAGGAGACCGCGCGTGAGTTCGCGGACAAAATCCTGATTCCCAGTGCCGATCGCTACGATCGCGCCGAGGAATTCCCCGCTGAAAACATTGAGAAGCTCGCCAAACTTGGGTTTCTCGGGATTCTCATTCCGGAGGAGTTCGGCGGGGCGGGGCTCGACAACGTGGCTCTGACACTCGCTCTCGAAGAGATCCAGCGCGGCTGCGCCTCGACGGGGGTCACCCTGTCGGTGCACAACTCATTGCTCTCGAATCCGCTGCTTTACTTCGGCTCGCGCGATCAGCACGAGCGTTACTTGCCGAACCTCGCCTCCGGTGAATGGCTCGGAGCCTACGCGATCACCGAGCCCGATCACGGTTCCGATGCGGCCGCGATCGAGACGACTTGTCGCCTCGATGGAGATCACTACGTACTCAACGG
>CALEHF010000181.1 GCA_937876125.1 uncultured bacterium | reverse complement strand
AGGATACGCCGCTTTTTCAACTCAGGCCAGAACACAAGATTTGGTCATAACTCACGTCGATGGCTCCGTCACCGTTGTCGTCGCCGCGGGTGAAGACTGGGGGGCAACCTGCGGCAGGTTCTGGAGCTTCGTATGCGCCCATGTCCACGACGCCACAGACGATTCGGGAGTTTCCGTCTAGGTCCCAACAAAGGAGAAGAGGGTTGCCGTTGTTTCCGGAGTTGATACAAGGAGAGGTTGGTAGGAGATGAAGGTCATCGTCAATTGTGCCCGGTATGTTGTCTATTCCATCTACATCTACAAACTGCGGATTCAGACCGATGTTGCCGAGCCCAGGAAAACTCCCTTGGATGCAGCAGTAACTGAGAGAAGACACTCCGCCCGGATCGAACACCTCGCCGCCGACATTTTCCCATAGAATCGTGTTTTCAATCGTTGCGACGACTCCAAGAAGATACACGCCCCCTCCCTGCCCGCCTCCACAGCCTGCGCAAGTTGAAAACGCTACGTTTCCTGTTATCGAGCATGCAACGATAGATGTGTTTGAACCAGAAGCCCAGAACCCGCCTCCACTGTGTGCAGAGTTACCGCTCACTACGCAGTTGACAGCAATGAGATTGCTGTTGTCCGCGCCAATGGCACCGCCTCCGATTGCAAAATTTGAGTAGAACTCGCAATCCTGGATAGAGATGTCTCCGTCGAGGCAGGAGATACCTCCGCCCGACCCAATTGCTGCGTAGTTGGAGAGGAAGGCGCAGTGCACAACAGTCGGGTTGCTTCCTTCAGAACTTGCCAGCCCGCCTCCTGACGAGTCGGTCGAGTTACTCTCAAATGTGCAGTCATATATACTTGGGTGGCTAGAGGCTCTGACTGAAATCCCGCCGCCATCGGTAGTAGCGAAATTCTGCGCGAACTTGCAGTTTATCACCGTTGGCGCGCTTGCATTGGAAATGAACATCCCTCCACCGAAGGTGAAGCACCCGCTACAGCCCTGCGGATCGAGTTCCACAACTGTTCCCAGCCCACCGACAATTGTGAAGCCCACAAGGGTTGTTCCACCCCCCTCTCCGCTGGCGCAAGTCACAACGGAACAGGAGTCCACGCCAGTCGTGCACCCACTTCCATCGATCGTTGTCGCGTCCGCCGCGCCTGAGCTAGTCAGCGTAATCGCCTTGCCGAGGAAGTCGATGTTCTCGACGTATGTGCCCGGCGCGACGATCACAGCGTCCCCGTCTAGCGCAGCATCGATCGCCGCCTGGATCGTCGGGTAGTTGGCTGATGGAACGTTGTGGGTGGTCTGACCGAGGAGGGCGGGGCATACGGTGAGAGCCACGAGCGTGAGAAGCAGACGCATGTTTCACCTCACAGTGAGCTAGAGCCACTGCGAGGCTAATGCCTGGTCGGGGTTGCGTCAACGAGCAAGCGGGGGTGCCACCGGCGGGCAACAATTCGACGAACTCCCTGCGCGCTTCTGCACGAAAGGCGAAATCCTGGAGCAGACCCGGAGCCCGGCAACTTGAAGACGGTCTCTTACCCCTCGCCGCGAACGACAACCCGTCCCCGCAGCAGCTTGCGCCGCACCCTTTGGAGCTCCTCCAAATTGGGAACATGGACGTGCATCGGAATCTTGACGAGTCGTTCGTCTCGCTGATCGAAGGGGGGCGGCGGGCGCGCGGCGAACAACTCGGGCCAACTGCGTTGCGGACAACTGTAGAAGATGCGATCGGGCGCGCCCCCTTCGCTCCACCATTCGTGGATCTTCTCGCTGATGTCGACGAGCTGCTTCTGAGCGTTCTGCAAGCGGAGCCGGGAACCGTAGCGCGACTTGCCTTTGGTTTTCACGTGGAGCGTCTGAGAACGCCCACGGCCGCGAACCACGTAGGCCTTGATCACCTTGCTGTGGACCGCCTCCTCGTCCCGCCACCAACCGAGAGCAGCGGCGCCCGCCTGAATCAACACGATGAGATGTTCGCCGAGGTCCTCGCTCAGTTGCTCGAGGAATTCTTGCGGGACTTGGGTCTCACTCGTCAGCGGAAAGCACTGGGGAGCAAAAAACTCCACCGCGGGGTTGCCGTCGATCTCCTCGGCAGAAACGAAATGTTTCCCAGTCCGACTGGCAAGCATGGTGCGTTCGGAGAGGAGCGCGTCGAGCCGCTCAGCGCAATCTTGCCACCCAAAGGTCTCGATGTGCTCGGCGCCATCGCTCATGTCGCACTGATCCCGGGCCAAGGCCCATTTTTAGTCACGTTGAAGAAGAGCGCACCCTGGAACAACCGTCGAAAGTGTCGCACAGGGAGGTCGTCGGAGGGCAAGGAGTCTGGCGGCGCGTTTCCAGAGCTCGTCAGGAAACCGCCGAAAGCCCCCGATAATCGTCGAGACCGGTCGCGAATCGACCGATCAACAAGAGATGAACCCTCACAACCCACCCCGCATCCTTCTGAACGCGACCGACGGACCCCTCTCGGTCCGCGCGATCAAGCGGTATGTCACCGCGCTCGCCCGCGGCTTGGCGGAGCGCCCCGGCGAGGTCGAGTTACACCTGCTCTTCCTGACTCACCACCGAGCGGCGGTGCGCCGTTTCGTCGAGGGGCTCGGGGAGAACGCGGTCGCGAAGGTGCATACGATCCCGATTCCTCGCGGATGGGCCGATCGCCGCTATCGCCGCCCGCGGTTCGAATTGACTCGCATCGCGAAGAAGGTCGACCTCTACCACGAAACGACCGCCGACCACCCCGCCCTCGGAGTTGACATTCCGTACCTGATGACGGTCCACGGCCTCGCGACAATCGTGCGCCCCGACATCTGCAGTGCGCCTTACGTCGCCGAGAAAGACATCTGGTTCGCCCGGGCCCTCGAGCGCTCGACCCATTTCGTCTCCGTCTCGGAAACCACTCGAACCGAGTTCCTCGAACGTTTCGACTTCCCTCCCGATCGCGTGCGTGGCGTTCCCTTGGGGATCGATGCTCGATTCTGTCCCGGCTCCCGGGAGGAAGCGTGGCGAAGGGTCGGGGCGAAGCTCGGGATCGAAGGCGAATTCCTTCTCTACGTCGGTGGCGTGCAGACCAACAAGAACATCCCGCGGATCCTCGAGACCGCGCAGATGCTGCGGGATCGCGGGGTTTTCACCGGCCCTTTGATCCTTGCGGGCGACCAGCAGTACCCCGAAGACCAGTGGCGCGAGCTCCTCTCCCGGTATGGCGCGGACGGTCATGTCGTGACGACCGGCTATCTCGAGCCGGATGATCCCTTCCTGGTCGACCTCTATCGGGGAGCGAGTCTCTTCCTGTTCCCGACCTTCTATGAAGGCTGGACGTCGCCGCCACTGGAGGCCATGGGGTGTGGGACCCCGGTGGTCGCGAGTTCGGCGTCGTCGGTGCCGGAGACGGTGGGGGATGCGGCCGAGCTGGTCGACCCCGACGATGCGGAGGGGTGGGCGGAAGCCGCGACCCGCTTACTCTCCGATCCCGCGCGGCGAGAAGAGTTGCGCGCGCGAGGGGAGGCGAGAGTGAGGAAGTACACCTGGGACCGCACCGTCGAGCACACGATTGCGTTCTACCGCCACGCCCTCGGGCTCAAGGGGGGTGACCCGCCGCGCGACCTGACCGAAGAGTTTGTTCGAGAGGCGTGAGCCCGGGAGCTACGTCGTGCGGAAGACCACCCAATTGGAGTGCTCTCGGAGTGCGGTCGCGGGGATCTGAGGATCGATCGGCCCGGTCAAAACGCGCTCGAGGAGCGATTGTTTCTCCGGCTGCGGGACCCAAAGGAGCACCCGGCGGGCCGCGAGAATCTGGTCGATCCCGATCGTCAGGGCTCTGACCTCGGTTGGGGGGGGGACGCTGCCGCCGAAATTCGCCTCGATCGTCTCGGCGGTGAGCTTTGTGACGTGGTACCCCGCGATGCGGTCTCCTGGCTCGTTGAAGGCGATATGCCCATTCGACCCGAGCCCGAGGAGGCACACTTGAAGCCCCGCTTCGGCGTGGATCCGATCGAGCCGCGCCCCTTCCATCGGATCGAGGGGAGCGGTAATCGCGCCGCGCGCCTCTGGGGAGACCCCGAGCGGATCGAAGAGTTGTCGAGCGAGGGTGTCTCTGAAGCTCTCGGTCCCCGGGGGAGGATCGAGGTACTCATCGAGTTGGAGATAACGGAGAGATCCCCAGAGAGCCCGCGCGGCCGGGTCGGCGACCACTTGCGCGAACAGGGGCTCTGGGGTGCGGCCCGTGGGCACGGTGATCCGATCCCCGGGAGCGACGCTCGCTTCCAGGGTGCGGCGCACCTCGGCGAGCAGCGCTCCGGCGTCGGAACGTTCGATGATGAGCGGATTCTGGCCCATGACCCCTTCTTCGGCGCGGCCTTCGTGGCTCGCGGCAGGAAGGTACCGACCCGCGGGGAATCGGGGAAGGGCGAAGATCCGGCGGATCCACTGGGCGCGGTGGTCTAGAATTCCCAAAGCGAGCCGAGGAGCCACCGTCGTCGCTCCATGAGGGCCGTCACTCGAAAGGTCGATCCAATGAAGTATGCAGAGAACATTCTGGAGACGATCGGGAACACCCCGCTCGTCCGGTTGAACCGAATCTTCGGCGATTGCAAAGGTCTCGTGCTTGCCAAGGTTGAAGCGTTCAACCCTGGGGGGAGCGTCAAGGACCGCATCGCCGTGAGTATGATCGATGAAGCGGAGCGCACCGGCCTCCTCAAACCGGGGGGCACGATCATCGAGTGCACCTCGGGGAACACCGGCTTCGGCCTCGCTCTAGTCGCAGTCGTGCGCGGGTACCGCGCGATCTTCACCATGCCCGACAAGGTCGCGACCGAGAAGAGCCGCCTCTTGAAGGCGATCGGTGCTGAAGTCCGCCTCTGCCCGACCTCGGTCGAGCCGGAAGATCCGCTCAGCTACTACTCGGTTGCGAAACGACTGCACGCTGAGATCGAGAACTCCTTCTACCCGGATCAGTATCACAACGCGAAGAACCCCGAGGCCCACGTACAGTCGACCGGCCCCGAGATCTGGCGCGACACCGATGGGAAGATCACCCACTTCGTCGCCGGCATGGGAACGGGGGGCACGATCTCGGGGATCGGCCAAGTGCTCAAGGAGCACAACCCCGACGTTCAGGTGATCGGCTCCGACCCCGTCGGCTCGCTCTACACCGAATACGCCAGGAGCGGCAAGCTGATCGAAGCGCACACCTACCTCGTCGAAGGGATCGGCGAGGACTTCCTCCCGTCCACCATCAACTTCGACGTCATCGACGAAGTGGTTCAGGTCGGCGATCGTGAGTCGTTCCGATGGGCGCGTCGCCTCGCGCGCGAGGAGGGGATTCTCTCCGGTAGTTCGGCGGGGAACGCGATCGGGGCCGCAGCAGAGGTCGCGAAGCGTCTCGGCCCTGACGATGTCATGGTGGTTCTGATCCCCGATACCGGTGAACGTTACCTGACCAAAGTCTACGACGACGATTGGCTTCGCCGCCACCAGCTCATCGACTCCCCTCTTTCCATCACGGCGGGGGAAATCCTCGCCGCTCGCGAGACCGATCGCACGCTCTACTCGGTCGCTCCTCAAGCGACGATCCGCGAGGCGATGCAGATGATGCGCGAGCACGACGTTTCTCAGTTGCCCGTTCTCGAGGACGGGCACTCGGTGGGGAGCGTGCGGGAGAGTCAAGTCATCGAGTGCCTGCTCGGGGGGGACAGCCATATGGCGCGGGAAGTCAGCGAGATCATGGCGGCTGGATTCCCCGAGCTCCCTGAGTCGGCGACCGTCGATGAAATCTTCGGGGGACTCGCAGAGCCTTCGTCTGCGGTCCTGATCGGCTCCGGAGGAAACTTCCGGATCATCACCAAGTACGACCTGATTCACTCTGTGCGCGGGAAGGCGAGAAGCTGATGGGGACGAGTCACGACCAGGGCTTCTCGACCCGCGCGATCCACGCCGGGCAGGCCCCCGACCCCACGACCGGCGCGATCATGACCCCGGTCTACTTTACGAGTACCTACGTGCAGTCGGCGCCAGGTGAGCACAAGGGCTTCGAGTACTCGCGCACGGGGAATCCGACCCGCACCGCGCTCGAGGAAAACCTCGCCTCTCTCGAAGGGGGGACCCGGGGGCTCTGCTTCGGGAGCGGACTCGCCGCCACCGACACGATCCTGAAGACGCTGAAGAGCGGCGATCACATCGTCGCGTGCGACGACATGTACGGAGGCACGTACCGCATCTTCCAAAACGTTTATGCGCCGTTCGGGATCACGTCGACCTTTGTCGATGCGACCGACCCGAACAACGTCGCCGCCGCGATCACCGACCGCACGAAGATCATCTGGCTCGAGACTCCGACGAACCCTCTCCTCAAGATTGTCGACATCGCCGCCGTCGTCGAGCTCTCGAAAGGGCGCGGCCTCAAGGTGGTCGTCGACAATACATTCGCGACTCCGTACCTACAGCAGCCGCTCGCGCTCGGCGCCGATCTCGTTCTTCACTCGCTGACGAAGTACCTCGGTGGGCACTCCGATGTCGTCGGCGGCGCGATCGTGACGAGTGATGCGCAGTGGGCCGAGCAACTCGCCTATGTCCAGAATGCGGCGGGTGGCGTTCCGGGACCGATGGACTGCTTCCTCGTCCTGCGAGGCATCAAGACCCTCGCCGTGCGCATGGATCGACATGAGGAGAATGCGCGCGCGGTCGTCTCTTTCCTGAAAGAGCACCCTCGGGTCGATCGGGTCTCCTACCCCGGGCTCGAGGAGCACCCTGGGCATCAGGTCGCTCTGAAGCAAATGAGTGGCTTCGGCGGCATGGTGAGCTTCGTCCTCAAGGGAGAGAAGGAGTCGGATGCGCGCGAGCTGGTCTCGCGGACGAAGATCTTCGCCCTGGCGGAGTCCCTCGGAGGAGTCGAGAGCTTGATCGAGCACCCCGTGTCGATGACCCATGGTGCGATCCCTCGGGAAGAGCGTCTGAAGGCCGGGCTCTCCGATGCACTCGTGCGCCTGAGTGTGGGGATCGAAGATGCCGGCGACCTGATCGATGATCTCTCCCGCGCCCTCGGCTAGGAGGCTGTCGGAAAACTCATTCCGACCGACGATTTGAGCTTCCGGCACCCTGCACCCTCGGCAGAACTCGACGTACAAAGCAGTATGCCTGCGTTCTGCCGAGGGCACAGGGCACCGAAATCTCAAACCCTCGGTTCTAAAGCAGTTCTCCGACAGCCTCCTAACAAACGAGGAACGCGGCGCTCCGAGTCCACGCCGGGGTTACCGGACATTGCTCAGGGACAGGGCGCGAAACTCTCACAGCCCAGCGCCCCGCTCGCCGCCCCGCAGTTCGGGTGCGGTGCCGGCGGGGGCGCACCCGCACCGAACAAGTAGCCGAGCAGGTAAATCGTGTCGGAAAGATCGATGGCGTCATCGCCGTTTGAGTCGGCAGCCGCATCGCACGGGACCGACCCACCGATGAACAAGAAATTCAGTGTGGCGATCGGGTCGCTGAGATCGACGAGTCCATCCGCGTTCGAGTCGCCGCGAACAAACTCCGGGCCGCACGTCACGTCGCAACATACAGGAGTGGTCACGAAACCGCAGATAGTGGTCGCGCGCACGCACGCAGAAAACGTCTGCCCTTCGGGGAGTGTGAGGAGCACGGAAGTGGCCGCACCATCGAGATCGAAGAGAAGCACATTGTCGAGGAGCACCTCGATCTGGGAGTAGGCCGAACCGAGGTTCCACGCGATGAGCGCGGAGCAATCGAAAGCACTGACCGTACACGTCAAGTCCTCGACCGGATCGTTGGTGACGGGATCGATGGTCACGGTGCAACACACCGGCACGGAGTCGAGTTCGAAGGTCAGCCCGCTCTCGGGATCGACGCCCGCGATACGAGTGGTGACGCACAGGTCATGGCTGCCACCGGTGACCGTCGAGATCCCCGCACCGAGTGAGTTCGGGGAGAAGCTGCCGAGGG
The DNA here is from genome assembly GCA_937876125.1 of uncultured bacterium. GTDB lineage: Bacteria > Planctomycetota > UBA8108 > UBA1146 > UBA1146 > JAFMMO01. Next base: position 7,727 of record CALEHF010000181.1, on the reverse strand, counting down.
GAGTGCCATCGAGCGCGATCTCGATCGAAGTGATCGCGGGATCGACCGGATCCCAGGTGAGGAGAGCTTCGAAGAGGCACGGATCTCCGGGAGCGCAGGAGAGTCCGGTGATCGGCGGCGGGTCAATCGTCGCGGTGCAAGTCTCGGCCGCGGAGTGGATCAGATCAGTGACGCCGACCACAGCGACCGTATGGAACCCGGGGGCAAGCCCGAGCGAGGAGAAGCTGACAGACTCGCCGGGGAGCTCGAGCGCCGCGCTTACGTCTATCGAGATCAAGATCAAGTCGTACGCTTCGCCGTTCGTCCACACGATGCTCAGATCCTCCCCTAGGGTGGTGCAGGTGAGCCCGGTGACTGGGAAAACAAAGTCGCACTCGTCGGGGATCTCGTTCAGATTGAAATCGACACTCGCGCCGGAGAGAAGATCGCATCGGTCAGAGATGCCATTCTCGTTGCAGTCCTCCCCGCCGGTCTCGAAGAATCGCGCGACTCCCGAGTCGGTCCCCGCGGCGCCATCGTGGCCTCCTGCGCCGATGAGAATCTGAGTCTCGTCGATGGCGATCGCGCTACCGAAACCATCTCCTTCGAGCCCCTCGGGTTCGTCGAACAGCTCCTCGGCGAAGGTCCAGCCGTTGATCGGATCATCGACGAAAAGATAGGCGCCGCCACTCTGGAACCCTTCGGGATCATCGCCGGTCGCGCCGATCACCGCGCGGGAGCCACTCAAGGCGACCGCGATTCCGAATCGGTCCCCAGCCGCAGTGTCGGGCGAGAGGATCTTGGTCTCTTCTAGCCAGGACTGGCTGAGCTCGTCGAACACGAACGTCGTCGCCGAGCCGGAATCCGCACCGCCGTCATCGTCACGAAATGAGCCGGCGAGAATGCGCCCATCACTGACCGCGACCGAGGTCGCGAATTGATCGAACTGAGCGGCATCCGAAGGGGTGACGCGTTGTTCGAACTGCCACGAGAGGAGAATCGGGTCGTAGCGATAGACATACAAGGCGCCGGACCCGACGCTTGCGCCGCTCGCTCCGACCACCGCGACGTCTCCGTCGAGTGAGACCGCCCCGCCGAAGCGATCTCCGGTCATCGTGTCGATGGGGAGGAGCTTCTGCTGCTGGAGCCAGAGACCGCTCCCGGGATCGAGCCGGAACGCGTAGACGGCGCCTGCATCGGCTCCGTTCTCGTCCTCGAGCGGGGCGCCGACCAGGGCGGCGTCGCCGGAGATCGCCACCGCGCTCCCGAATTCATCTCCGGCCTCGGAGTCGGAGGAGACCACGATGTTGACCTGGGACCAGAGCGCAGACGCGGGGAGGTATTGGAACACGCGGGCGTTGCCGGTGTTCGGGCCGGCGACTCCGGTCTTCGGTGCGCCGACGATCGCGCGATCACCATCGATCGAGACCGCCGCGCCGAACGCGTCGTCAGGAGTGACACTCACGGGGGCCAGGGTCTGCTGGAGAGGCCAAGCATCCGCCGCCGCATTGAGGCGATAGATCATCGCGCTTCCCGCATCGATCCCACTCGCGTCATTTCCCGGCGCACCGACGATCGCGGCGCCGCCACTGATCGAGACGCTCGCGCCGAATTGCTCGAACGGGTTCGCCATCGGGGGAGTGTGACGGTCGATGGTGCACTGTGAGTCCGCGCTCGAGACCAGTCCGAAAAGCACGAGGAGAAGCACCGCCGCGGATCTCAACCCATCATTGCGCACGATGGAGCGCTTGCTTGCTTGCCACCCCGCCTGCGCGAGCCATGTCGGGCTCCTCATCGATACACCATCCCTCGTCGGAAGTTTCAGCCCTGACATCTCGCTCGGAGATAGCCCTATGGATCCTGTGCCCGGTCGAGTCGGGCATGCATCGTTCCGCGTGCTGCAGCCAAGCAGGGCGAACCGAGACCCGGCCCATCCTACGTGTGGTGAAGCCGAAAGCGCGCACATTTCTTGCGCGCCCTCGACGTCGCGTTCCCGTGGGGTGGGGCAATCAGGAGGCGGGGAGGGAAGTTCGGAGAAACTACCCAGTGTTGTCGATGCTGTCGAACATCGTGAGCCCGAGGGCGCCGAAGAATAGAACCGGCAGCCAGGCGGCCAGAATGGGGGCGAGGAGCCCGCGGTTTCCCAACTCGGCGCAGATCATCGTCGCAAACATGTAGCCCGCAGAGATTCCGATCGCGAGCGCGATGCCGATCACGACCGAGCGATTTTCGCCTTTGAGGACAAGTGGGAGACCGAGTAACAACAGGATGAAGTTCGAGAGGGGGAAAGCGAAGCGCATGTGCAGTTTCACCTCGAGATGCTTCAGCTCGCCTCGCCGTTTGTACTGCGCGCGGAGCTCGCCGAAAGAGAGGTAGTCGATCTCCGCGTCGGTCGATTCGAGGTCCACGGGCCGCAGGTCCGTCATCAGGACGTACTCCTTGAAAGTGTCGAGATACACGTCCTCCCCCGAGGCATCGGGATTCTTGATCTTCACACCTTGCTCGTCCCACCTCTGGATGGCCCCGTTGAGGAGCAACCAGTACGGGTCTCCCCCCTCGACTTCTACCCAGCGGATCTCTTCAGCTTGAATCAAGCTCTGCAAGAGAAGGTTGCTCGGGTGACGGATCTGCACGTCGGGGTAGCGCCCCCGCTTCTCCGCGGGGAGGTACTCCTGCACTCGAATCAAGTTGTTGAAGCTGTCCGGCAATCGATCGGGGTGGATCGTCGTCTTGGTCTTTCCGTACGCAGTCGCGGTGCGGATCAAATCTTTCAGATTCGGGATCACCGCTTCCTGCAAAGTGATCATCCCCGCGGCGGAGACCGCAGCCAACAGGAAGAAGGGTGCCAGAATTCGCGCCGTCGAAAGCCCCGCGAGTCGCAGGGGCACGAGCTCGTTCCCCTTGTTCAATTGGGTGACCGAGAACATCGCCGCGAGCAAGGTCAGGATCGGCCCAAAGTAGTTGCAGAGATAGATCGGGATCACGGCGGCGAAGTACCGTGCCAACACCACGATGAGGTTCACGTCCTGTTTGAGGAAGCGATCGATGCGGGTCAGTCCCTCGATCACCATGAACAGTCCGAGGATCGCGATGGCGCAAATGCCCCACGCGACCACGAAGTGCCGCATGATGTAGCGGTCGACCCGCAAGAGTGGCAGGAAGGACCCGATGCGATCGATCATCGCGTCACCAACTTAGCGCTGAGAAACGCCCCGACCGCGAGCAGGACAAGGTTCCCCGACAACATGCACCACATCGCGGGGAGCCCCTGACTCTTCACCAGCGCTTCTCCAAGGAGAAGGAGCGGGTAGAAGACAGCGACGATCAGCATCACGCCGATGAAGAACGGCACCATCTTGTGGTTGTGACGGAAGGTGATCGAGATCGGGAACCCGATGAACCCGAAGGTGAAGAGCGACAGGGCGAGCGCGACGCGGAACCAGATTTGACTCTGGGCCTTGGTGACTCGACGCTCGTGATAGGCCAGCGATTCGACAGCCTTCTGGTACTGGACTTCCTCCGCGCTCGGTTCACCGTCTCCGCCGGCGGGTTTCCGCAGCGATTCGAGGCGCGCGACTTCTTCTTTGAAGAAAACGACCTTCTTACGTTGGTCGTGAATCCGTTCCCGGAGCTCGTGGTTGGTCCAGTCCCCTTCACGCTTCGACTTCTCGTTGATCGGAAACTGCACCTCGAGCTTAACCAAGTGGTACACCTCGTGGTGCTTCGTCATCCCGGACTGGCGAAAGAGATATCCCCGGTCGGGATTCGGAACCGTGACGGCCACGCCATAGAGCGTTAGATTGATGGCTTCCGCGTTCGAATCGACTTCCAGGACCGCTTTGTCGGCATTCAGGAACGTAGGGGGGATCGGGAAGTCTGGATCGAGGTTGTCTTCATCGACTTCCAACGGTTCGCTGTCGGAGTTGGCTGAGAAGGTGCCGAGTGGAATTTTCTTCTCGATGTGAACTCCGCGCAGGAGGTGGCCGTCCTTGATCTCGTCCCAGTAGACCATGCCATCGCGCTTGTCGATCTGGAGCTTCCCCTTCTTCGAGTCGCCGATGTGCTCGAGCTGCTTCACCAGATAGCGGGTGATGTTCCGCTGCTTGTAGTGAGCGCGGGGCAGTACGGTCCCCTGGGTCGCCAGACCAATCGCGCAGAGACCTGCCGAGAGGACCAGCATCGGCATCGCGATGTGCAGTGGGGAGAGGCCGCTCGCGATCGCCGCGGTGTACTCACTATCCGCCACGAACCGGCCGTAGCCGAGGGTCGAGGCGACGAGCAGCGAGAGCGGGGCGGTGAAGTAGAACGAGTAACTGAGCGACTCGAGCATCCAGGGCAGAATGATGCGCAGAGAGTACCCGCCCTGAACCGCCTGGATCCCGAGGACCACCAGGAAGAGCAGCGAGAGAGCCAGGAGGCTCATTCCGAAGATCGTCACGAGCTCCCGGAACAGGTACCGGTACAGGGTACGTGGAGCATTGCGATTCATCATGGGGCGAGATCATAGCGGGAAGCTGGTCCGCGCTTCGAGCGGATAATGGTCAAGTCACCGGAGAACGCCGGCTTTGAGGGGGCCCGCGGTCACAATTCAGCCGGGGGAGCGAGGTTCTGGCGGTTGGGATCGCGAGGGTTGGCCGAAAAACCTACTCGCGGGTGCGATGGGAGCAGTCGCATGGGGTATTCCCACAGCGAGGGCACCCCGCGGCGTACTTTTCCCGTGCGGCGGAGGCGAGGTCGATGCCGCGCATCGATGCGAGGGAGGCGAGCCAGGCAAAGACATCGGCGAACTCCCGCGACTCCTCCAAACTTCCTCTGGAACCCGAGTTCAGCGAGCGTGCCAGCTCCCCGACCTCCTCGGAGAACCAAAGAAAGGTGCCTGAGACTCCGCGTGCGCGGTCGCGCGCTCCGTAGATCCGCTCAATCTGATCCTGGAATGCGCGCACTCCCCATTCCGGGGTCGGCGTAGTGGGCAAGGCTTCGTCGGGAGATCCTTCCGCGGGCGCGCGATCTTCACCTCGGTTCATCGGGGTGCCTCCGATCGGGGACTCGGTTCGAGGACGATGCGAAGCCGGATCGGGAGCGGCTTCGGATCGCGGAACGCCCGCTCGGGGGAGCCGCTGGGAGCCGGATCGGGATCGTCAGCATCGTCGCCCTCCCGGACAGCCCCCCCGGCCCGGAGGTCGGAGAGCGCTCTTCTCAGTGCGTCGAGGAGCTGGGCGTCCCCTTCGAGAATCAGTCCGGCGGCTTCGATGCTTGCGAGCGGCTCGCGTCCGGCCCTCGCTTTGCGCTCGCTCGCGGTGTCATCCTGGTCCTCTTGCCCCGTCTTATCTCTCCTCGCATCGCTCTCTTCCTGCACGCCATCTGCAAGATCTGCAGCTGGGGTTGGGACCGTTCCGCGCCACCCGAGGAGCGCCTCGAACGCGGAGAGGACCTGCGGAGGAGAGAGATCGGCCGCGAGGATCAGGGGCGGAGCATCCGGAGAAGTGTAGGGGTGGGAGAGCCGAAGCTCATCCGAGAGAGTCAGTTCGAACTCATCGACGGTTGTCGCAGGTGTCGGCGCCCTCTTTACGAGGCGACCGTTGCTCTCGGGGCTTCCTCGATTCTTCCCTCTCTTCTGCTCATTCGCGGGCCCACGAGTGGAGGCTCCCGGAGTCGCGAGCGCACGGCTGATGGAGGCGGGCAAAGCGGCGAGACTTGCCCCGGTCCAGTCACCGGAGAGCGGAACACGCACCGTAATCTCACGAACCGCGGACGTGTGCGTTCCCGTGTTCGGTTCGGTCGCCCCCCCTTCGAGATCGGTACTCTCGGCCGGCTCGGGGGTTGGGGTTCCTGCGCTCCCCGGCATCACCGCATCGGGATCATCGCCGAGAGTGACCAGGAAGGTGGCGTTCGAAGCGATGAGGGAGCGCTCGAACGTCTTCGCTAAGGTCTCGAGAACCTCGCGCTCGAGAATGGCAGACTTCTCAGACTTCTTCCCCGAGCGGATGGTCGGTGCTCGTCGCGCGGACACGCCGTTCTCCGAACTGCCTCCTTCGGCGACACCCAGGGTCGAGGACTCAGTCTCCGACCCACCCGCCTGACGCTGACGATCACGCTTGAGCTCAGCCACCGATCCGGTCGGCGCAGGTGGAGCACCCGTTTGCACGGCGCGCGAGCGTTCTGCGAAGCGATTCTCGGGGGTCGTTTCCGCGATCCGACTCGGAGCGGAATCGCTACGGCCCACTTCTTTCGCCAGTGAATCTCGATCTGAGTCTTGAGACATCAGCGCGCTCAGGTCCTGTTTTGATCTGTCGAGTGAAGAGCTCCCCAGTTCGGTCTCGACGCTACCGTGCAGCTCCGATCTTTCATCGCTCAGAGTCGCCAAGCCCTTCGGATCGGCGTCTCCCGCGGCCACCCCTTTCTCGAAACTTGCGCCTTCTTTGCGGGACCAACTTTGACGCCCCTCGCTGTCCCCTTCAGTCGCCGGGGGATCGGTCCGCGCCACATCTCGAGTGGCGGCTGGAGAGGCGGAGTCGAGGTGCCCGCTCGGGGGGTCGAGGAACCAGATGGCAAAGCCGGTGGCGAAGACGAGGAAGAGGGCCGCCCACGATCCGAACGACGAGAACAGGGTCGGGCGCGCCGCGATCTTTTCCTCTTGGAGTCGACCGCGAACCCCAGCGAGCACCGTGTCGGGGGCGCTAAGGGTGGGGAGAGAGCGCAGCGCCAGGGAGACCTCTTCGAGCGCAGCCCATTCGGCTTTGAGCGCAGGGTCATTGGCGATCGCTTCTTCGACCCACGCACACTCGGAGGGGGAGAGTTCCCCATCGAGGTAAGCGGAAAGGTCCGCGGGTTCGGGTCGGTTCCGTTCGCCACTCACAGCAGGTCCTTCAATTTCTCTTGCAGCGCTTGACGCGCGCGGAAGATCTTCGACTTCACCGTACCTATGGGCAGATCGAGCTCGGCGCTGATCTCTTGGTAGCTGTAGCCGTGAAGTTCGCGCAAGGAGAGAGCCTCACGAAACTCCGGTTCCAGTTCACTGACCGCCTTGAGAATCAGTTGTTGCCGTTCATTTCGGATCGCCCACTGATCGGGAAGGTGGGTCGAGTCCGCGATCTCGTATCCGCCTCCATCTTCGTCACTGTAGGGGGCGTCGATCGAGAATTCTCTCCGGGTGCGCTTCTGAGCGCGGAGCCTCTCCCAGTGGTGACGCGTCACGTTGAGCGCGACCTTCGCGAGCCAGGTTGTGAAGAGTGACTCCTCGCGGAAACTTGGCAACCCGCGCCATGCCCGAAGAAACGCCTCTTGGGTGAGGTCCGCTGCGGTCTCCCGGTTTCGGACCAAGAAGAAGATGCGGGTGAAAACGCGATCTTGATGACGGTGGACCAGAACCTCAAATGCGCGATCATCTCCGTTCGCGGCGCGCCGGAAGTCGGCGAGATCGGGGTCGATCCGCTCGGGCGCCGCACGATCCGCTCCCGCTCCCACGGGGTCACCTTCGCCACCAACAGGCGTGACACGACGCAGCCCCCCCGCCGCATCTCCTGTGGGCGCAACAGGTTTCGATCCGGTGCCCGGAGGGACGGGTGATCTCGCGGCTTCGGCGTTCGTCTGGTTTCTCTCAAGCGATTCGAGCCCGGTAGCTTCGGTCCCCTCAGTGGAGACCTCCCGAACGAGCCGCCCCCGACCGGGGCCTTCCCCCGCCGGTTCCGAAGAATCTGTAGGTTTTTGAGAACCGAGTCGCGGCTCGGGCTCGTCGGGGGGCATGGCTT
>CALEHF010000180.1 GCA_937876125.1 uncultured bacterium | reverse complement strand
CGTGGGGACGAACACCACGCACACGATCACGATTACCGACGACGACGGGCACCCGAGCGTCAGTTTCGAGCTGGCCACTTCCTCGGCGGCAGAGAATGCCGGCACCGCGCTGGTCCGGGTCGTTCTGTCGACGCCGAGCGGCCTCACGGTCACGGTCCCGTTCACCGACACGCCGGCTGGCACAGCCACCGTCGGGGTCGACTACACCGCTCCCACCTCCCCGTTGGTCTTTGCGCCGGGGGCGACCGAGGCGTTTGTTTCCATCCCGCTCCTCGATGACGCGACCTCGGAGAGCGATGAGACGATCACGCTCCAGCTGCAGACGCCGATCAACGCGATCTTCGGATCACCGGCCGCGCACACGTTCACGATCACCGATGAAGATGGAGTGGCGCCTTGTACCGTCGCCTACCCGACTGCCGAGGCGGTGTATCCGCCAGGAGTCGCGATCACAGCGAACGTTCCGACCTTCGCCTGTGGCACTCCGACCCTCTGGACCGTGAACCCGGCGCTTCCGCTCGGTCTCGCTATCGATCCTGTGACCGGGACGATCAGCGGCACGCCGATCAATCGGGGAGCGCGGATCGAGTACACCGTGACCGCGAGCAACCCGAGTGGCAGCGATTCGGTGACGATTGCGATCCGGATCGACCCGGTCTACTTCTACTTCGGCAGTAACGAAGTGGCGATCTACGTCCCGGTCAGTGGCGACTTGATCCCCGCCGGCGGCACGCTCCCCGATTCGCTCGCGACGGTGCCGGTCTCGCTCTTCCTGAAAGAAGGGGACAGCAACCAGCCGGTCCCGAACACGTACACGCCGACGGTCGGACTCTCGATCGCGCTCGCGTACGACGCGCTGGTGATCGACCCGCAACAGATCGACATGGGTGCGGACATTCAGGCACTCAACAGTGGCGTCGGCCCGGAGTTCTGGGGACCGCAGATCGGAGCGAACGTCGTGACGATCGGGGTCCTCTACACGGCGAACCCCAACGGCGGAATCTTCGAAACGCTCACTGCAGATATCGATCGCGAGCTCGCCATCATCCGCTACGCGCCCGCAGCGGGAAGCCTGATCGGCAACGCGACCGGGACCACCGTCACGATGGCTTACGAAAATCCGAATGGGCCGACCGGGATCCAGAACCAGGTGGTCCTCGACGGATCGACGGGAGTGACACCGGTGTCGACCGATGTGGTGGTGGGCTTCCAGCCGCAGTGATGTCCACCGACGGTTGTCGGCTTCGAGAAGGGATGAGTGCGCTCGCTCCTTCTCGCCGCCGGCACGTGGCGCCCCGGCTAGGGCGGCCCGCCGGACGGGGGAGGTGTGGAGAGGGGCGTGCGGGAAACCGCGCGCCCCTCGACTTTTTCCTGGGGGCCGGTGAGCGGTCGCTACTCTGCCGCTTGGTCGATGGGGATCACATGCGCATACTGCTCTTCCCCCTCCGGTTCGCCACAGGCAAGTTCTCCCCGAACACGGTCGTAGCGCCACTCACCTCCGAGAAACGGATCCGTCGGAACCGTTTCGAGGTAGCGGGGGCAGAGAGCATCCAGGGTGGCCGGGAGCTCACCGAAGTCACGCCGGTAGCGCCGGACTGCGATGAGGAGATGCATTCCATCGCGATGCGCCGTGTCACTTCCAAGTTCTCGTGTCCAGAGCCACCCAGAGAAGTTGAGGTTCTCGAGTACCTCATCGCCGTAGGGATCGAGGAGACGCGAAAAACGTGTCGTTTTGATCCATCGGAGGGATCGGTGCCGAGGGGGAATACTTCTGTGCCAGCAGAACCTGACAGTATTCGACTCTCCCCTGGTTCGAAGTTTCCAGCCCAGCGGGAATCTGATCGATCTGCGCGAGGAGCACTCAAGCCGTGGATCGCCACCTCTCTCTTCGAGAAAGCCGGCGGACTCGAGGGCATCCAGCGTCGCCTCCGCGAGCGTTCGGATGTCGCCTGAAGTCGAGTCTTGAGAGAAGTCCTCGTACTATCCGCGAAGCGCCAGACGATCCGCGGCGCTGCGGTCGCGGGGGTCGCGGGGGTAGGACGAATCGAATCCAACTTCAATTTCGATCTGCAGCAGATCCAAGGTCTGGTTGTCGATCCCCTTCTCGCTTTCGAACGCGATCTGAGTCGGCCACCGATCGCGGATCGCTTGCCAGGGGTCGGGTCCATCCCAGTGCTCTTTGGGGAACGCGAGGAGTGCCGCCACATCCGTGGGGACAGGCTCGTCGACGAAGAGAAGCTCGAGCGCGCACCCGATCACCAGAATCGGGATGACGATCCACACGATGCCTCGGATCACCGCACGACGGCGCCCGAACGAGCGACGTGGGGGTTCTTAGATTTCGCGCTCCCTTCTCGGTAGACCTTTGGCTGGACCCTACGGGTCGCAAGGAAGCAAGAATCGGGGAGGAGGCGTGCGAAAGCAACCGCGGAGATCGCCGCGAGAGCCCAGAGCCGATCGAAATCGATCTCCCACCATCAAATTCGGCCCCCACCTGACGGTGAGGGCCGAGCGTGGTTTTTTGAAATGGGGTGAGTGGAGGGTCTCGAACCCTCGACCTCCAGGACCACAACCTGGCGCTCTAACCAACTGAGCTACACCCACCATAGGAGACCTCAGCAAGGTCGCGCGAAATGGTGGCCCGAGCGGGGGCGAGTGTCAAGGAGAGAAGGGAGGCTTCGGGAGAAGTCGTGCTCAGCGGGGGGCGCGAGCGGGGATGGCCGCGCTACTTCCCGTAGATCACGAAGTTCAGATACAGGCCGTAGCGACCGTCGGCGTTGATCGAGCCGCCAAGCTCCGCACTGAACGCACGGTCCTTGAGGACGGGGGCACGCCAGTCGATCTCGACCGAGGCGGTCAGCTTGCCGATCGCCTCGTTCCAATCGCGGCCGACTTCGCGGAGATCGGGGTTGAGCTTCAGGTTCGAGCTCACGCGATAGCGCTCGTCGGGGAAGAGCACGCTCTCCCCCTTGCGTCCCTTGAACTCCGCATCGGAGGGCGCAAACTCGAGCGCGTACGGGTCGCGGTGGCGCTTCTTCAGATCGACGACGTCGAGGTTGACCCCTCCGCGATCGTCGAGCACGAGTGGGCCCCACTGGAGGATCGGCAGGTCGCGCTCGGGGTTTTCGGCGGAGGCATCGAGAATCTCGTTCCGAATCTCCGTCACCCGCTCCTCGATCACCAGGTCTTCCGCCCGACCTCCGCGGCCGAGCTGCCCGATGAGGGCGCGACGATCGAGGTAAGTATCGATCCCGAGGCTCGCGTCCTCTTCGAAGCGATCCTTCAGCTCTCGTCGGAAGTACCGACGCAGCTCGCGGTAGAGCATTTTCTCGGTGAGCGCCTGGATTGCTTCGCGACGCGGGTCGATCGGCTCGGGGCGCACGCGGAAGACATCGCGGTGCGCCTCTCCCGCCGGCAGCCGCTCGGGGCGCAGGGAGTGAAGGAGATCGGAGTGTGCCGCGTCGAGTCCGAGAAGGATCGACGACGGAGCCGGCTTCGAGCGGGGCACTTCCCATTCGCGGAGGAGAGTACGCTCGCGGCTCGAGCCAGCGGCTTGTCGACGGCGATCGGTGGTGGCACCGAACGAGTCAGCGATCGGAGAACGCAGCAGATCTCTCGCCACCGCCTCCTCAACCTGGGAAGCCCTACTCTTAGGAGCTCTGTAGTTTCGACTGACTCCGCCGCCGTCTCTCACTTCACTCGACTCGATGGCCCCAAAAGGTGCGCTCCACTGGTTCCGATCGAGCCTCAGGCTCGAGCGAGGGATCAGGAACACCGGGAGGTCGGGGAGTTCAGCGAGACGACCGAGGGGCAGGCTCCTCGAGGAAAGGGCGGGCACGGGAGCCGAGAACTCGGCGCGAGCCATCCGCCCATTCAAGCCCGTCGAGGCGCCGTTCGTCGTGGTGCGGCCGGCGCGAGTCGAGTGCGCTCCAAAGCTTCCAGAGGCCAATCCACCGGCAGCCAGCTGGCCGCGAGATTCGTGCGGCGCTTTCTCTATTCCCGTCTCGTCGGCGCCGGCGGTTCCGGCAAAGATCCCGACCGCGAGCCCGACGAGTAGGCTCAAGGCTTGAATCAGTCGATGAGTGAGCTGGGAACAGAACGAACGCAAGCGCGTCTCCCTTTCGAAGTGCGGCCTCAGCGAGGTCGCCGCCACGGTTTTCCGACGACTCAGGAAGCGTCACCCCGTCACTCCCCGAAGGGTGGAGGAAAGGGGACGTCTCGACAGGCGAGTCGCCTCGGCAGCAGGGATGGAATTGAGCGCCCATTCGTTCGAAGAGAAGAGGCACGACGGTCGAGTCTCCGACCCCTACTCGAAACTGGCGGTGAGCAACCGTCGAACGAGCAAGGCCACGCCGCATCGCACTCTGATCTCAACGTGATGGACGGGGGTCCTACCCAAGGACCGTGTCGCTCACATCGCAAGCTCTGCGCGGCGTGCGCCGGGTGACTCTCCAAATCCCTGATCGTGGTGGGGTCCACTCGGACCCCAGCAGGACTGGGGATCGGGAGCGATCGGCCTCGAGGGTCGCAAGTCGCAGGAACGGGGCTGTTGCACTCTCGAAGCGGCGAGCAGCGTAACGTTTCCTGTCTGATGACAACCGAGATCGATCGAGCCCAGTGCGGGTGGAACTCCTCCCGCATACACGAAGTCTACCATCGGGACGCCCGGTGAGCCAGGTGTGGGAGACCTGGGCAAACCCCTGAAGTCACGGGTACTTAGGGAGTTGAGTTCGAGAAGGGTGAACAACTGACCGAAAAATGTACGGAGTGACCGATGAGTCCGCGGAGAATGCCTGGATATCCCCTCTGGGAGACACATCGGGGGTGCGTGGAGGGCGTGGGGGCGGTGGGGCCCAGAGGGCCCCGAGGGGCTATCCCCGACTGGCGAGTCGGACCAGGTCACCGACGGGAGTCTGGGGAGGGGCGGAATCCACCGCGCGCTTCACCCGCGCCTCCGCTTCTTGAGCGCTGAAGCCGAGTGCGAGGAGAGCTTTGATGGCGTCTTCCGCAGGGCCCTCGGTGACTTTCCCCCCGGCCGACGGCACCAGATCCACTTCTTCCAGCACCCCGCGCAGCTCGAGGATCAGCCGTTGGGCGGTCTTCTTCCCCACGCCTTTGATCTTTTCGAGTGCCTTGGTTTCGCCGCGGAGGACCACGTCTCGAAACTTCTCGATCGGGAGGGCGCTCAAGATGGCCAGGCCGATGGCGGGCCCGACGCCGGTGACACTACAGACCCGCTCGAAGATCTCCCTCTCATCGCGGGTTGCGAACCCGTAGAGGTGGAAGAGGTCGTTCTGAAAGCGGTGCGTGACGAGCAGCTTGACCGCGCGACCGACTCTGAGCGTCTCCGACGTGGAGGCGGGCACCTTCAGGCGGTACCCCACCCCTCCGACATCGACGACCGCGAGTTCTCCGGCGATCCGCTCGAGGGTTCCCGAGAGGTGTTCGTACACCGAGTTATCCTGTCACGGAAGGGTCGGTTAACCGCTCGCGAGGGTGAGACTGCGATCGCCGAGCTTCCGCTTCACCTCGTTGAGGGAGGTCACGCCGAAGTTCTTCTGGCTGATCAACTCGAGCTCGCTCCGCCTCACCAAATCGGCGAGGGACTCGATGCCGAGGCGGTCCATGCAGCGCTGACTGCGGCTCGACAACTCGAGAACGCTGACCGGCTCCCCGAGGATCTTCGCGTGCTCGCCATCCGGCAGGCTGGCGTGAACCAGATCGTCGCGCTTCCCTTCGCCGAGACGGAAGTTCTTCTGGGCGAGGATGCGTTTGATCTCCGTGAGGCTCGTCTCACCAAAGTTCTTGTAGCTGAGCAGCTCCGCTTCGCTCTTTTGGATGAGATCCCCGAGGGTGTGGATGTTCATCTTCGCGAGACAGTTGCGACTGCGAACCGAGAGCTCGAAGTCGGTGATCGGGATCTGGAGAAGTTGCTGACGACGAACGTTCTCCTTTTCCTTGTCGCGATCGTAGTACATGTCGAGGGAGTGCTCGGCGTCGACCAAGTAGAGCGCCGCGCGCTCGTGGTCGGGGTTCGACTGCAGCACCATCCGGTAACACATGATCGATTCTTCGTAGCGCTCGGCGTCCTCGTAGAGAATTCCGAGGTTGAGCATCGCATGCGCGTAGATCGGCGCGGTGCGCATGCACATCTCGTACGCCTCGATCGCGAGCTGCTCGCTCCCGTGCAGCGAATGCAGGTAGCCGAGACGGAACTGGTAGCGTGGCTCACCGGGCGCGCCATCGGCGGCCGCCGTGTAGTGCTCGAGCGCTTCGGCGTAGTCGCCGTTCTCTTGGGCGACTAGCCCTTTGAGGTAGCGAACGCGGTGGTGATCTTCGGGCATGTCGAGTTCGCGGAAGAGAGTCCGCGCAGCATCGATGTCATCGGTGAGGATCTTCGCCTCGACCAGGAGAGCGCCCATCGAGGGAACCGTTGTCCCGTGCTCTTTCCAACCGGCCTCGAGAACGACGAGCGCGCTCTTCGCGTGCCCCATCTCGATCATCAACTTGCCGCGCAAGTGAATCGCGAACGCGTTCGACGAATCGGACGCGAGGAGCTCGAGCGCCTCTTCGCGTCGACCGAGGAAGTCGAGCACGGCTGCGCGCCGCACGGGGTCGGGTCCGACTCTCGTGAGCAGCTCTTCCAACTCCTCCTCGACGATTCTCTTCGACACTGCGACGCTGCGCGCTCGGGCGTAGAATTCGCTGTTCATCTCTCCTTCGAGAATCATTTGCTCGAGGGACCTGGTCTCGTCATCGGTGATTGCAGAATTGTCCACGGTCGTTCCTCCAGGCGGGGGTTCGGTCAGGGGGGCCGGATCTAGAGTCGCCAGATCCAGAGGTCGCCAGATCCCAGAGCAGAGGTCAGGGCGGGCCTCGAAAATCGGCTCGCGCGGGGAGGAGTCGGAACTCCCAAGATCGACGATCTCCCCAATGCCAAGCCGGGAATCTTAGAATCGTGCAGGAACCGCGTCAATGGAGCCGAACGCCGAGTGCTCGGAATTCCACCCCGTCAGCCGAGAAAGGCCAGATGAAGGGTAGACCGTTCGCCCATCCTCCTAGACACTAGGGGATCGTTATCGACCCAGTTCTGTGCCCCAGCCTGGGCCAGGTGATCATTTTCGTTCGGTCCGGGCACAAATCGCCGGCGCTCCCGACCCATCCTCTGATCTGATATCCGAGAGGAAGATATGTCTCCGCTTCGCGGGCCCCAATCGCTTCGACACCGTGTCCAGCTCAACATTCATGCTGCCGGCGCTCGAATCGCCAGCATCGGCCTCATCGTCCTCGCGCTCGCCGGCTGCGGCGGCGGCGGGGGTGGAGGAGGCGGCGCCGCGCCCCCCGCGGCCCCGGTCGCACCTGCCGGTCTCGACTATCCTATCCCGCCCCCAGAGACCGTCGGAGTCGCCATGACCCCGATCTCGCCGACCCTCACGGCCGGCACGGCGGACAGCTACCTCGTCACCCCAAATCTCCCGGCGGGGGTCTCGCTCGATGGGACCACCGGGACCATCTCCGGGACTCCTGTCGTCGCTGCCCCCCTCGCGATCTACACGATCACCGCGACCAACGCGTCCGGCATGGCAACCTTCGATCTGCCCCTCGAAATTCTTCCGGCTGTGATCCCTGAGATCGAATTCAGCCTCGCCACCCAGTCGATCCCAGAAGCCGCCGGCACCGTGACGGTCGACCTGACCCTCTCCGTGGCGACCACCATCGAGGTCTCGATCGAGGTGAGCGATCTCTCGACCACTGCCACCAGCCTCGTCGACTACCAGATCACCACCACGAATCTCGCGATCCCCGCGGGCCAGACGACGGCCTCGTTCAGCATCGATCTCTTAGACGACCCCATTGCGGAGAACGACGAGACGATCGAGCTCATGCTGATCTCCCCCATCGGAGTCACCATCGGCGCTCAGGGCACGCAATCGATCACGATCCTCGACGACGAAGCGGACCCGGTCGCGCAGTTTTCGCTCGCGACCTTGGTGCTCACCGAGGGAAGCCCGACGGCGACGATTTCGGTCGCACTCGATCGCGCCGCGAGCACCGCGCGCAGCGTGACATTGGCGACGAGCGGCTCGGCCCAAGGCGGGGCCGACTTCAGCATCGGCGGAGCGACGCTTTCGTTCCCCCCGGGAGCGACCCTCGGGACGACCACACTCGACATCGTCGACGACACCATCTTCGAGGGAGATGAGCAGATCACAGTGACGCTGATCCCCGGCCCCGATCTGCAGTCCGGCGCCATCACGACCTTGACCGTCACGATCGGCGAGAACGATCTGCCCCCGAGCGTCGAGCTCACGGGTGGCGGCACGGTTCTCGAGGGGAGCGGCCCGACCGCCTTGACCGCCACTCTTTCCGACATCGCCGCGGTCGATGCGACGATCGAATTCGCACTCGCCGGCAGCGCGACCGAAGGCGCCGACTACACCGCCACTCTCACCCCGCTCACCATCGCGGCCGGGACCCTCTCCGCGACGATCTCCATCGACCCGCTCGCAGACACGATCATCGAGGGCGATGAGACGATCGAAGCCACGCTCTTGAGCGCGACCCCCGCGACGCTCGGCCTCGTCATCGACCAGACCGTGACGATCGAAGACGTGATTGTCCCGTTGCCAACCGTCGAAATTTCCGGGGATGCCACCGTGGTCGAAGGAGCCGGGCTGGTGAACCTCACGGTGACCCTGTCCGCCGTCTCGACCAGCACGATCACTGTCAACTTCGATCTCGGCGGCACTGCGACCGCCGGCGTCGACTTCGCGGCCCCAGCGAACCCCGTGTCGATTCCCGCCGGAGTGATCTCCGCTCCGATCACGATCGAACCGATCGACGATGGGATCGTAGAAGGGACCGAAACCGCTACCATCACGCTCACCGGAGCGACCGGCGCGACCCTCGGCGCCAACTTGGTCGCCACCGCGACGATCGAAGAGACTCCGGTCGCTCTCGTCACGGTCGTCGGGGGCGGAACCATCTTCGAGACAGGCGGACCGATCGACTTGCTGGTCTCGCTTTCGAGCGCCGCCCCGACCGCGGTCGAAGTCTTTTTCGGAATCGGTGGAACCGCGACCAACGGTGTCGACTACACGATCACCATCTCACCGCTGACGATTCCTCAGGGCGACACCTTCGGCGTGATCACGATCGATCCGATCGCAGATGGCGCAACTGAAGGCCCCGAGACGATCGAAATCGACCTCACGGCGGTGAATGGCGCCGCGCTCGGTGCACAGACGTCGGCGACGATCACTCTCGACGAATCGATCGTCCCCACCGTCAACTTGACCGGCAGCGGTCAGACCCAGCTCGAAGGAGCCGGACCGGTGACCATTGGCGTCAACCTCTCGGCGACGACGACTCAAGACGTCATCGTCGACTTCGGATTCGGGGGAACCGCGACTCCCGGTGCGGACTTCCTCCCCAGCATTTCGCCGGTCGCGATCATCGCGGGCACCACCGCGACCACCATCACGATCAATCCTCTCGGCGATGGAGTGACAGAGGGGAATGAGACGGTGATCGTTCAGATCCTCACCGTCACTGGCGCCGCGATCGGCGTGTCGGACACCGCGCTGATCACGATCGAGGACGACACTTCGGCCCCGGCCCCCCCGGTCGGCCTCTTCTACTCCGAGCCTGTCGCGATCTACCCCCCCGGCGGAACCATCACGCCGAACGTCCCGAGCCTCGCGATGGGGAGCGCCGACAACTACAGCGTGATCCCGATTCTTCCCCCCGGCATCGTGATGAATGCGACGACGGGAATCATCACCGGCGCGCCCCTTTTCGAGCAGCCCAACAACCAATACACGATCACCGCCTCGAACCCGTTCGGATCCGCCTCGACGACGATCGTGATCGGCGTCGGCACCGGATTTCAGTACGCCATGCCACCCTTGACGGTCCCCTACAACATCGTCACAGGAGCCGCGACGTTTGTCTTGCCTCTGACGGTCGAGGAGATCGTGGGATCGGTGACCAATCCGATGTTCTCGGAGATCCATGGCATCTCAGCCGGCATCTTCTTCGACCCGCAGATGATCGACGTCGTCAGTGTCAGCGTCGGCTCGGCGCTCGCGCCCATGAACGGCTTCCAGGGCCCGGATTTCTACCTCTCGACTCCGGCCGCCGGGGGTGGGCGCACCTTCGGGATCATCTTCTCGTTCTCCCAGAGTGAGATCCTCGTGGCGTCGTCCGCTTCCGAGTGGGCCTCGGTCACCTTCCAAAGCAACCCTTCGTTTCTCCAGGGAGACCCCGACGGCGAGTCGGTTCCGATCGTCTGGGACGGCACGCTCGGCAACCCGCCGGTCGAGAACGTGCTGGTTTATGATCTCCAGTTGGAGGCCGTACCGGATCTCATCGACACGGTGATCAACTTCGTTCCGTGAATCGGCTGCCTGCGCGGCTCCGCTCTTCTACAATGCGCCCCCGCCCTGCTCTCGAGCAGGAGAGTCCTACTCAGCTGCGGGACGCGGGTCGGAACAACGCCAGCGCACGAGGGTGAGGATCGGGATGTCGGAGGACGGCGTACCCAAGGACGGCGTACCCAAGGACGGCGTACCCAAGGACGGCCTTCCCGATCGGGCGCTCCCCCCCCGACCGCGCCCAGATCTGAACGAATCCCAGAAACGCGCCGTGATCCACCGCGACGGGCCGATCCTGGTGATCGCAGGGCCGGGCTCGGGGAAAACGCGAGTGATGACCCATCGCATCGCACATCTCATCGAGACCGGGGTCCCCGCCCATCAGATCTTGGCAATCACCTTCACGAACAAGGCGGCGGGCGAAATGCTCCGCCGAACCTTGCTGCACATCGGCATCGATCCCGATCTCGAAGAGGGGCGCTACGGCAGTCACGCCGGCATGTGGGGAGAGATGGATCAGGCGCGGCCCGTCATCTCGACCTTCCACAGCTTCTGCGCGCGCTTCCTCAGGCGAGAAATCTACCGCCTCGAGCCGTACGCACTCGACTACACGATCTACGACACCGTCGATCAGCGAGAAGTCGTCGGCGATGTGCTCGGCCAACTGAGCCTCGACCGCACCAGCTTTCCGCCCAGAGCAGCACTCTCTTCGATCAGTCGCTGGAAGAACAAAATGGTCTCGCCCGCCGAAGCCGCGGCGGACGCGCACACGTTTCATGACCGGGAGACGGCGCGGATCTTCGGGGCGTATCAAGCCGAGCTCGAAGCTCGAAATGCCGTCGACTTCGACGATCTCCTTCTGCTGACGGTCAGACTCCTCCGCGAATGTCCCGATGTTCTCGAGCGCGCGCGTCGGCGCCATGGCTACCTGCTCATCGATGAGTTCCAAGACACCAACCGACCGCAGTACCTCATCGCTCGGCTCCTCGCCGAGGAGCACCAGAACCTCTGCATCACCGGCGACCCCGACCAGTCGATCTACTCGTGGCGTGGCGCGTCGGCGGAAAACTTCCTGCGCTTTCGCGAAGAGTTCCCGGGGCATGCGGTGGTTCACCTTTCTCAGAACTACCGTTCGACCCCGCAGATCATCTCTGTCGCATCGAGGCTGACCGGCGGCGAGTTCGGCGAGCGCGCGCTCTTCACCGAGAATCCCGACGGCGAGAACGTGCTCGTCCGGCAGGTCTCCGACGAGCGTGCGGAGGCGCGCGAGATCGTCTCCCAGATCGCCGCGTGGCGTCACGACGGCACCGAGCCGAACGAGATCGCGATCCTCTATCGCCTCAACTCCTTGTCGCGTGCGATCGAAGAGGAATTCGTGCGCCAGCGTGTGCCTTACGCCGTGATCGGCGGGACCGCTTTCTACCAGCGCCGCGAGGTGAAGGACGTGCTCGCCTACTTACGCGCCGCACACTTCGTTCGCGACGATCTCGCTCTGCGCCGCATCATCAACACTCCCGCCCGCGGGGTCGGAAAAGTGAGCCTCGAGCGCTTCGAGGATGCCGCGCGCGATCGCGGGATCACGCTCGGTGAAGCGATTCGGGATGCCGAGCTGCGCGCGACGGTGCGGGGAAAGGCGAAGAAGGGGCTCGAAGAGCTCGCCGCGACACTGGCCGCGCTCGAAGAGGGGCGGACTCGACCGCTCCCCGATCAAATCGCTGACGCGACGGAGCGGAGCGGCTATCGCGCGCACCTCCGACAGTCCGAGGCGGAGACCGCCGACGAGCGCCTCCGCAACATTGAAGAGCTGGCGACAGCGGCCGCCGAGACCGAGGAGATCCTGAAGTTTGCTCCGCCCCCCACCGAGGGGGAGCCGTCGCGCGAGCCGTTGTTGGTCTTCCTCGAACGGGTCGCGCTCGTCGCCGATGCTGATTTTCATACCGGGCGCGAAGATCGCGTTTCGATGATGACCCTGCACGCCGCAAAGGGACTCGAGTTCGATCGAGTGGTGATCCCTGGGGTCGAAGAGACCCTCATCCCCCACTCCCGGCGCGACGAACCGGAAGACACCGACGAGGAGCGACGCCTACTGTTCGTCGGCATCACTCGGGCGCGTCAGACCGCCGTTCTCCTCCACGCCGCGTGGCGAAGGCGCTACCAAGGACCCGAGCCGCGAATTCCCTCGAGTTTCTTCGATGAGATCGTCGGCGATGGCATCACTTTCGAGCCGCTCGCAGACACCTTCGGGGACGGGCCAGGGCGCATTCGGGGAAACACCGTGTACGACGGAGCCGATCCCTTCCCCGCCGAGGCGTACGAGGAGGACGACGAGCTGATCACCGGCGCGTGGATCGAGCATGACCTCTTGGGTCGTGGGGTGATCACCGCGACCAGCGGGCTCGGAAACTCCAAAAGGATTTCGGTGCAATTCGTCGAGCACGGCTCCAAGCAACTGGTGGCCTCCTACGCGCCGCTCCGTATCATTGCGCCCCCTGACGATGTGCTGTTCGGTGAGTAAGTCTGTCCCGCGAGTCCGCTGGTCGAGCCCCGCGCGCCCCCCGCTCCGAAAGGACACTTCGGTGCCCCGATCGTTGACCCACCATTCGCTCCCGAAGGGGCCGCTCCCCCGCTGGCTACAGATCGCACGTCCGAGCGTGACGGGTTGGATCGTGCTGCTCGCTCTCCTCGGAAGCACACAGGCTCTCAGTGCTCACGAATTGACCGAAGGGGTCGGGACGCAAACCACCTTCCTCGCCTTTTCTGATCGCCTCGAACTGGAGGTCAACCTGGGCTTCTCAGCCTCTGCGGGATTCCCGGTCCTGATGGCGCTCGATGTTGACCGAGACGATCGGATCTCGGCCGAGGAGGCCCAGGTGCTCCTCGATGAGCGGGGGGCCTCGCTTCTTCCGTTCCTCGACGTGCGGGTGAACGGTCGCCGCCTCGATCTCCGCGTCATCTCATCCGAAGAGGTCGGAATCCGCGGGAGCATCTCCGTGAAGTCGTTCGACCTATACTTCACAGTGGTCGCCAACATGCCGCCCGAGCTCCCGACCGGTGGCTATTGGCTGCACTTCGTCGATCGCAGCTTCGAGGGAGAGACAGCGACGCAGATCAGCTGGTTCCCCTACAGCGGGCACGGCGAGGGGATCAGCTTTCAAACGACGACGCCGTGGACCGATGGCGACATCGGTTATCAACGCACCGCTCGCGATTTGACCCTGCGCTTCGCGTTCGACTACATTCCGCCCGATCCCCAGCTCGTCGCACCCACAGTGGACGCGCTCGCGGCGATTCCCTTGGCCGGAGAGTCGACCGCACCATCGGATGGAGAGATCGATCGATCGGCGAGCCCGGGGACTTCGCAGATTCCCCGCACGGCGGGTCCAGTCCAGGAGGGAGCGGGCGAGGAGGAGCTCGGCGAAGAAGAAGAAATCGGCGGTGTGATGAGTCGCCTGGCGAAGGGGGAAATCGCCGGCTGGGAGCTGATCTTGACCCTCCTTCTCGCGGTGGTCTACGGCGCGGGTCACGCGCTCGGGCCCGGTCACGGAAAGTCGATGGTTGCCGCGTACTTGGTCGGGTCGAAGGGGCGGATTCGCGACGCGATCACTCTCGGCGCGGTGGTGACCTTCGCGCACACATTCAGCATTTTCCTGCTCGGGCTGTTGCTCCTCTACTTGATCGAGCAAGCCGCCGATCGCGCCTCGGGTGCGACCTATCAGAACTGGATCACCACGAGCTTCAGTCTGCTCTCGGGACTCCTTCTCTTCACGTTCGGGCTCGTGTTGTTCCGTCGTCGGTTGCGAGTGGCGCGGGGAAGGGCGGACCCCCACGACCATCATCACCACGGGGGATTGTTCGGGCATTCGCATCCACATCTGGGGGGCGCGCACGGTCATTCTCATGATCATTCGCACGGGCACTCCCACGCGCCGGGAGATCAGGGCCACTCGCACGATCACGATCACGATCACTCAGACGGCCAAGATCATGGCCACACCCATGAGGCGGAGGAGGGTGCCGGGCATTCCCACGATCATGGGCATGCCCACGACCATGAGGATCCTCAGCCGGGAGCCGCGGACGGAGTTCGGTTCCGCGACCTCGTCACGCTCGGATTGTCGGGGGGGATCGTCCCCTGCCCAGCAGGATTCACGATCATGCTCGTCGCGGCTCACTACCAACGGCTCTCCCTGGGACTCCTCTACTTGACCTTCTTCTCCCTCGGTCTCGGTGCAGTTCTTTGCGCGATCGGGGTGGTACTGGTCGTTGCGAAAGACGGTGTGCTGAATCTCTTCGGATCGAAGAGCGACCTCCTTCTCCGCTGGCTCCCGGTCGGCAGTGCGTGCCTGGTCGGTGCGATCGGCGTCTACTTCGTCTGGGATAGCGTGAGCCAAGGCCGAACCGAGATCTCCCAGATGCTGACGGCGCTCGCGCGTCAAATCGGCGGCTAGACGCCGGCGGCCCCCCTCTATTCTGAGGCCCCCCTACCGACACAGTGACACTCTAAACCATGACCAAGAGGCTACTTACGTAGCTCAGGCTTGCCGGTCGACTCTGTGCCATCGAAATGATATCATTTAGCCATCGGCCCAGCTCCTACGCCACCATCGTTGGGAGCGATTCAGGCCAGGAAGGTGCGCATATGAAGAGTGTTGTCGAAAAGCCGGGGTTCAAGGTCAGCGGGTTCATCGCGTTGGTCACGCACGCCGTCTTCTTGGCGGGGATCGTGGGAACGATCGTCAAGCTCGCACAGTACGCAGACACCCGCGCGAATCCTCCCGCGCTTCTGATCGTCGCCCTGATCGGTTCGCTCCTCATGTTCATCGTCTGGATTCGCGGCTACTTCACCGTCGAGCCGAACTCCTCGAAGACCCTGATCTTCTTCGGTGCCTACGCCGGTACGGTGC
>CALEHF010000179.1 GCA_937876125.1 uncultured bacterium | reverse complement strand
CATCCGCTTATTCCAGGACTAGGAACTCCTCGAGCGCGCGCGCAGGCAAAGCGAAGAAAGAAGGGTCGGCTTCCCAGGGAGGCCGACCCTTCTTTCGTGTTCATCCAGAGGAGAGGTATTCCTCCTCCACCTCTCCTCGAACTCGCGCTTCCATACTTATCCGGAACATCAGATGCAAAGTTTCCCCCCGGCTCATATCGCAACTTTTCCGCGTGTTTCCTCGGCGGCATCGCAGAGTGCCAAACGACCTCCAGCCCCCAAAAGAACTCGACATTAAGTCTCTTCCTCCCCGCGTCGATAGCCGAGTTGAAACTCGCAGGTCCGTCGCGGCGCCCTCGGAGGGCACCGGATCGGGTCGCGGTCCGTGAACGAGGTGTGCCCATCGCACACCCCAGCCATGGACTTCGATCCTCCGGTTCCCCCCGAGGACGCCTCGCGGACGCGGCTCGGACGCCACTCCGGGTCATCGCAGCCACTTCCACTCCCTAAGGGGGCAGACGCATGATCGTCGCTTCGAAGAGCGCTTCCGCGCTTACCACTCGCATTGTTGGACTCTCTTTCGCGTTCCTCGTACTCGTGTTCATCGCAGGTTGCGGTGGCGAAGGAGGCGGCGGAGGCGGAATCTTCGGCGGCGGAGGCACCAGCCTCAGCGGAATCATCTCGAACGGAGTGCCATCCGTTCCCATCGGGAGCCCTCCTGGAACGGCACCGTCGGGCCCCGCAGCCGGGATCGCCTCGGCGACCATCGAAGCCCTCGATGCCGACGGAAACGTCGTCGCGAGCACCACGAGTGACGCCTCGGGCAACTACACGCTGAAGCTCCCCGATGGCACCTACGACATCGGGATCCGCGTGGGCACCGTCAACGAGTTCATCCCGCTTCGGTCCGCGGTGATCGTGAAGGGGTCGACGATCGATGGCGCGCCGCCAGTCAGCGGCACGCCGAACCTCGACTTCACCGTGCCCCAGGCCGCCGGAACTACGCTGTCGGGCACTGTGACCGATGCGAACACGACGAGCCCGATCGATGCTGTGGTTGTCGAATTCGTCGACTCGGAGTCGGGCTTGGTGCGCTTCCGTACCTCGACCGACGTGGCCGGCAACTACTCGACGAACGTGCTCCCCCCAGGCTCCTTCATCGTGCGCCTGGATCCGATCACACTCCCGACCGGCCTGGTCGCTCCGAGTCCGAAGACCGTCTCGGTCACGACGGTGGCTGCGACTCCGACCATCGACTTCGCTGCCGTCACCGCGACCAGCGTCGGCGGTGCGATCACTACTGCGACCGGTGTGGCGCCTCTCGCAGCGGTCGGCCCGGTCGGGATCCTGGTCCCGGCCGCCATCATTGAGCTCCCGGTCACCATCGATGTGGGCGCTCAAGTGATCGTCGAAGAGGCTGGAATCGGTGAAGTGGCCCGATTCCCCCTCGCGACCGACGGATCCTTCACCCTCGACCTGCGCGATGGTTCCTACATCTTGACCTTCGTCGGCTTCGCGAGTGACACCGTCGCTCCGGCGCCGCAACGCATCACGGTCGAGAACGGGCTGATCTACACCGAGGACTCCGACACCCCCATCGATCCTCTGACGCAGTCGCTCGCCTCCGCCGCGTCGAATGTCTCGGCGACCCTTCTGGGTACCGTGACGCGAAACGGCAACGGAGTGCAGACCCGGGTGTTCGCGATCGATCCCGCGACCGGTGGTGTGCTCGCCGATGCGGATACCACCTCAACCGGCACCTTCTCGATGCCGCTCTCCGATGGCTCCTACGACATTGTTCTCACCGATCGCCTTCCGGCAGGGGTGATCCCACCGAACGCGATTCGCGTCGCGGTCGAGGCGGGCGCCGACCCTGCGGTTCCGATCAAGGAATCGTCGGGCACCTCGAACGACGGCAGCATCACCTTCGACCTGCGCAGTTCTTCGGTCGCTCTCACCGGCACCGTACTCGACGCCTCGAACACCCTCCTCGCGTTCCCCGACGTCCGAGTCGTTGCGCGCAAGGGTGAGAAGGTCGTTGGTCGCGCCGTCACCGATCAAGACGGTGCATACACGCTGAACCTTCCGGTCGGAACGATCGACATCTCGCTCGTGAAGTCCTCGGTGCCGACCGGGTTCTTGCCGGTGAAGCCGATTCGACTCGAGATCGCAGTCGCGGGTGGCGTCCCGACCATCACCGACGAAGGTGGAGTTCTGACCACGCTCGACTACTTGTTGGTCGCGCGCGCCCCGAACGTCAGCGGAACGGTTGTCTTCGACTTCGACGGTTCCCTCGCGATCGACGCCGGTGAAGAGGTCGGCTGTCGCATCGTCGTCACCGAGCCGGGAAGCACCAAGCTGCTCCTCGAGACCGCGACCGATCCATTTGACGGAACCTACTCGCTGATCCTCCCGAACGGCACCTACAACATCGGGCTCGACTCGAAGAGCTTGCCGCCGGGAAGCGCCGCGCCGGCGCCGACTCGCGTCTCGGTCACCGCCACCGGGGTCACCCTCGCCGACGGTACGACCGGCCCGAGCGCAACGGTCGACTTCGAGCTGGTCGCGCGCGCCGCGACCCTCCAGGGCGTCATCACTCTCACCGGCCGTGGTGTGCCGGCGGAGCTGCTCCTCCTCGACGCCTCCTCCGGGCGCATCGTCACGCGGTCGAGCTCGCTCCCCCTCTCCGGCGCCTACCGTATGCCGGTCTACCAGGGGAGCTACCTTCTCAAGATCAACCCCGACACGCTGCCGGCGGGAACCGCGGCCCCCGAACCGGTCAACTTGAGTGTTGCGTCAGACGGGTCGATCAACACCGACACCGCGTCGGCGGTTCCCGCAGTCAACTTCACGCTCACGCGCGTCGTGGTTCTGCTCTCCGGTACCGTCAGCGTCATCCGTGGC
>CALEHF010000178.1 GCA_937876125.1 uncultured bacterium | reverse complement strand
GTTCCTCGGTGTCGAGGTCCTCGGTGGCCTCCTCGCCGGAGCGCTCGTTTCGGGCGTCTTGTTCGCGATCTTCATGTCGAACGCGGGTGGTGCCTGGGACAACGCGAAGAAGCTCATCGAGACCGGGAAGCACGGCGGCAAGGGCTCCGATGCGCACAAGGCGGCGGTGGTCGGGGATACGGTGGGTGACCCGTTCAAGGACACCAGTGGCCCGTCCCTCAACATCCTGATCAAGCTGATGTGCATCGTCTCGCTCGTGTTCGTTCCCTTGTTCCTCAGGGTCGCACCTCTCAGCCAGTGATCGACGGGGTCCAATTCAGCAGGGGGCGCGGCTTTCTTTCCCAATTCGGGGGGGAAGCCGCGCCTTTCTGTCACTCTCGGGGTGCACGCGGCCGGCTTGAGTGTACGATCACCTCCCCCCGCAATTGCCCCCAGAGAGCACAATGGCTCGATTGAGATCTTGAGATCGTATGAAACCCCCGGAGTTGGAAATCGCTGACATGAACGAAGCCGCGCAGAAGCAGCCGATCGATGACGTTCAAGCCCTCGAAGCGATCGCGGTCGAGGCGGCCCGGTTCCTCCACGACAAGCGTGCCGGGGACATCTCGGTGCTACGGGTTCGAGAGCTGCTCCCCATCTCTTCGTTCTTCGTGATCGCCTCGGGCGGTTCCGCGCGCGCGACGAAGAACCTCGCCGACGGTCTCGAGGGCCTTCTGAAGCCGATGGGTCTCCCCCGGTTGGGAATTCATGGCCGCAAGGAGGGGCGCTGGGTCTGCCTCGATTACTCCGAAGTCGTCATCCACATCTTCGAACGCGATGCGCGACGCTTCTATGACCTCGAGAACCTGTGGGTCGGAGCGCCGAAGGTGGCGATCGAGTTTGGACCTCCGAAGGAGGAGGAGGAAGAGGAAGTCGACGTGATGGAAGATGGATTCACCGACTGATTTGTTGCAACGAACTCTTGCTGCAATGAAGAGGGAGGAGCGCTTGTTTATCTCCCGCCCTTTCCCCGGACACCATCCGCCGGTGGGTCTCGATCCTTCTCGTCTCCGGTCTCCGAGTCGGGGTTCTCCTCGCTGGCACCCGCCTCCGCAATTCGAAGAACCTCGACGACCGAGCGACTTCTCCATTCGGGATCGGCGCGATGGATCGCGAGGTAGCGGTTTTTTCCGACCTCCCGAATCGTGCCGCCGAACGATCCCTTCGGCCACGGGATCCAGTGGTCCGGCGGGCCCCCGACCAAGGGGGTGCGCGACCAGAACGCCCAGCCATTTCTGAGTGGAATCGCGATACAGCCACCCACCAGAGTCGGGACCCCCGAGATCAGCGGGGATACATCTTGAGCGGTCGGTGCGAAGCGGATCGTGTGCTTCCCCCGACGCCGCTTGCCTCCCGGAATCTCCAGCGAGACGTTCTTCGACTCTCGAAGACGTCCCGTCTCTGGCTCGAGGGACCACACCGAGATGGAATGTTCCCCGGCGGGGATGGTGAGATCGATCACCCACGGGACATTGTCTGGATCGCGGCGCAGGAGCCCGAGGCTCGGAGCCGGATGTGCCCAGGCGATCGTCCACTCCTCGAGATCGATGCCGAGAATCTGGTTCGAATCTGGCGGCAGGGTGATGAGACGGGCGCGACCGCTCTCGTCGGTGTCGATCCAACCGTCGGAGAGGTAACGCGGGCGGAACGCGGGTACGTGAGCGAAGTAGTAGAGTCCCCATTTGCCGGTGCGGGGAGCGCTGCGGGTCTTCGGATAGAGGAGGACTCCACGCAAGTCCCCCTGGATTCTGCCCACCCGACCGATCGCCCCGCCGCGGGCAATGACAAAGAGCTCGTCGCGATAGGGGACAATACGTCCTTCGGGGAGCAGCCCCGCGAGATCATTCATCGCGTGCCAAGGGAGCGAGATCGTTCCCACCTGGACTCGCCACAGTTCTTGGCCGGTCACGAGATCGAGGGCAAAGAGCCATGTCTCGACCTCGTCAAATCCACGGGTCGCAATCCAGTGAATTCGGTTCCCGATGACGCACGGAATCCCCCCGATGGTGAATCCCTCCATCGCGAGGTGAGCCGAAGGGAGGGGAGTCGGAGGGTTCTCGCTCCCGTCCCAGACAAACGTGCCGGGCTCGTTCCACCCCCGGAGGTGCCAGTCGTTCAGATCGGGATCCTCGTGGACCCACTCGATCGTCGGGGAATACTCACGACGCGGCGTACGAAGCGGAACCACGAGCCGGCCTCCGATGGAGCGCGCCATCCACGCGTTGTCGCGAAGGGGGCCGGGGGTCGACACATTGCCGGGGTAGGCGATCGGCAGGTTCCACAGGCGCTTGTATGGCGGATTCAAGTCGAGTGCGAACGGTCCCCGACCACCCGGGATGAGTGCGACTCCCTCGCCCATCGCGGGCTCAAAGTCGGCGATCGGAATTCGGCGGCTACGTGGTCGAGGAAGCGTGTCGAGGTTGTCGAGCGGATTTGCGGCGAGATCGATGGAGACGCTCACCTCGAGGACGCAGTCACCGTGGGGGAGGGGCGGCTCCGGGGGCGCGGGATCCAAAACAGGATCGGCAGCGATCCAGCGCCTGAGAGTCGGGTGGATCCGCTCGGAAAGTCGCGGCCGACGGGCGAGGAGGATCGCTGTGCAGCGATCTCCGTTTTCGATCGCTTCTTCAAGCCGTAACCGGGCGAGGTTCTCGAGTCCCGGGAGCCAGAGGAGCGGGCTCGCCGCGTCGATGGGGCCGGTCGCAAACTCGCGCTCCGAAAGTTCTTCCGAAAGGCGGAGGCGCTCTCGGCTCGGGGAGGGGAGTTGTGAGTACCAATCCCCGAGCACCTGCCAAGGGGGATCGAGGGTGTCTCGCCCTTTGAGAGAAGTGTCGGGAAGAATGAGAGCGCGGCCGCGCTCCCGGACCAGGCGGAGGAGCAGGTCGCGCCCTTCCGAACCATCACCGATCTCGAGTTGTCGCGCGATCACGGAGAGCGGGTCCCCGTCGATCCACGAGGGGAGGGCGCAGGGGATACGGACCGGTCCGACCCCCGTTCCCGCGACGCCGAGAACCCTGCTCGAGTTCTCCTGAGCCTGGAGCCGGTTGACATCGGTCCCCCAAGTCGTGGCGGCGACGAGACTCACAGTGACGAGAACTTGGACGCGGGACCACCGGCCCCGCGCCACCTGCGATGAGCGCGGGTTTGGGAATCGAACCTGGGGGCGAAGCTGAACCGCGGGGGTCGGGGGCAATACGTCTCCACTCGAGGGGTGTCAGGGTGTGCGATGGGGCCTCGGCGACCGCACCGCTTGTCCATCATCATCGGATTTCGGCGACCGGGACTCCACCCTCTCGCAAAAGGTGCCGATTCCTCCCCCGGACCCGGAAGAACACTCTGGACTAGGAGGCTGTCGTGCTCTCGTCACCGGATGAGACCACTCGGACCCGTCAAAACCCGCCGATTGCCGTCTCCGCTCTCAATTCGGGTGACCCGGCGCGCTTGTGCGATTCCGACCCGGTTGCTACATTCCCTCCTGGACGGGAATTGCGTAGATTTGCGGCAGGAACAGCGATGGCACCGTCGGATCACATCCCGCCGGAAAAAACACCGGCGAAAAGACCCGCGGGCGGGGAGCTCACGTTCGAGACTCCGTCCCCCGAAGAAACCGAAATCCTCGGGACCCGCCTGGGTGCGCTTCTCGCCGTCGGAGACCTGGTCGATCTTCGAGGAGATCTTGGCGCGGGTAAGACCTGCTTCACCCGGGGACTCGCGCAAGGGCTCGGCATCGTCGACACGGTGCGCAGTCCGACCTTCACGATCTGCCACGTCCATCGCGGCTCGATTCCGTTGTTCCATCTCGACGCCTACCGGCTCGAAGATCCGGAAGAGCTGATCGTTCAGGGCTGGGATGAGATGCGCACGCACGGT
Organism: uncultured bacterium; assembly: GCA_937876125.1. Lineage (GTDB taxonomy): Bacteria > Planctomycetota > UBA8108 > UBA1146 > UBA1146 > JAFMMO01. Next base: position 5 of record CALEHF010000178.1, on the reverse strand, counting down.
GTCGT
>CALEHF010000177.1 GCA_937876125.1 uncultured bacterium | reverse complement strand
TCGGAGAAACTGAGGACCGACCGGCGGCGCCACCGAGCAGTACACAACCGAGATCTTCCAGTTGCCACTCGCGCCGAAAGCGCAGAAGTCGGTCCACCCGCCGGGAATCGCAAAGACGTAGTTCTGGCCGGGAATGCACCCCGCACTATCCGTCACCATCGAAGGGCCGAACAAGGTGGAGTCGTTCGCGAATGAGAGGCTGACGGTGAAGGGCCCTGAGTCGATGATCTTGTCGCCGGGCAAGAGCGAAATGTCGAACTCGTTGATCACGCCGTCGGTGAGCACGGGTCCGGGCAAGCTGAAGTTCTCGGTCACCAACGGCGGTGCACCCTCGTAGATCTTGATCGCGCCTTCGAGCGACTGCGGGGCGCCCCCGAGTTGCGAGCCCCAGTGAATCTGAATGCGCAGGACCTCGATCGGATAGTGAATCGCGGGCGCTTCGAAAACCGCGGCACCCTCTTCTCCGGAAACGAATCCAGGAATCGCGATCGACTGAGTCCCGACATGATTGTCGAGTTGGTTCTCGTTGCAGAGCTGAGCGGAGAGGGGAAGAACGCACGAAAGGATCAGCGCGGCGGTCGCGAGAGCGGATCGCGGGGTGATGACAAAACGGCGCGTCGATAGCTGGAACATGAGCCTCCCTCGGGAATTGCTGATCTGCCCATTGTCCAGGGTGAGAAGCGGATCGTCGAGGGGTGTGTTTTGGATGGGGGAGCTTCTTCTGAGCTGTCCCAGACGACGGGTCCCTCCTCGTGGGCGTCACACGCGAACGAACGCCGTGAGCCGGAGCTCACCCTCGGGATCGATCGCCGGAAAATCCTCACCGCTCGTCCCCCGCCAACAAACCTCGAGCGGGACCCCCGCGTGATCGAGCACGTCACTCTCGTACTCTGCTCGCGTCCGATCGAACCGACTGAAGAAGCAGAGCAACCAGCCACGGGGGGCAAGGAGGGGCGCGGCGAGGGAAGCGAGCTGCGGGTAGTCCTGCCCCACCGGCTTCCGCGGTGCCATCTTTCGCGGCACCACCGGAGGAGGGTCGAGAATGATGCCATCGAGTTCGACACTGCCGCGGCGCGCGCGCAAGAGCTGCTGGTAGACGTTTCCGACGATGAACGAACGATCGTCGACCGGTAGGTCATTGCGCGCGTGGTGCTCTCGCGCGACGACGAGCGGACTCTTCTTATTGTCGACGTGAACCACCGAGCGCGCTCCTCCGGCAGCCGCCGCGACTCCCAAACTGCCGGTGTGCGCGAACAAATTCGAAATGCGGCGCCCCTCGGAGTTTTCCTTGAGCCAGCGCCGTGCGGGTCGCGTATCGAAGAAAAAGCCGCTCTCCCGACGCTCGTTCGGCGACACCCAGAAGTGGAGTCCATGTTCGACGATCTCGATCGAACCGGTCGGAACCTCCCCGACCAGCGAGCGGAGTTGTGCGGGGTGCGGTCCGGCTGCCTCGCTCGACGACCCTCGCACCGCCACCTCCGTCACCGGGGTCCGTTCGAGGAGAACCTGCGCGATGGCCGGCAGCT
>CALEHF010000176.1 GCA_937876125.1 uncultured bacterium | reverse complement strand
GGTGTGATCGCTGTTCGCGCGGTGGGCGCGTTGCTCGTCGCTCTTCCGGCCATCGCGTTCGGTGCTCTTCCCGTCGCGTGGTTCGGGGATGGTGTGCTCGATGAAGAGAAGACGATCCTCCGCGTCGGCCGGTGGATCAGCGCGCTCGACCTGGGGAGTGCCCTCGGTGCTCTCTCCTTGCCACTCCTGCTCTTGCCCCTGCTCGGTTCGACCATCACGGGTCTCGCACTCGCGCTCATCCTTGCCATCTCGGTCATCCCCGCGCTCGCAGCAAAGCGCGTTGCACGCGCGGCCCCTCTCCGGAGCGCCCCAGTCGTCCTGGATTCGATTCCGAGCGTCAGGCGCGGAGTTCGCGTGGGGATCGCGGCATGGGTGGGGGCCGGTACGTTGGCCCTTCAGCTCATCTCGACCCGGCTCATGGGCGAAGTGGTCGGGACGAGCTTGGTAGTGCTTGGAGTCGCGACCTCTGCGACCTTGGTGGGTGGCGCGATCGCCGCTCGAAGTGTGCCCGCTTGCATCGAGCGATGGGGCGCGAGACCGACGATCCAAATGGCCGGGCTCGCATGGCTCGTGTCACAGGGCTACCTCGCGTGGGTGATTGCCGAGCTTCCTCGCATCCTCCTTTGGCTCCTCGGTCTCTTCGGGGAAGAAGGGGGCCACCTTTCGACGCCCCTAAAGCTGATCTCTGTCGGGGTCGTGGTGCTCCCATCGAGTCTCGCGTCGGGGATCGTGCTCCCCGCTCTCCTTGCTGGCTGGTGCCATGACCCGGAGAGCCTTCGCGTGGAAGCGGGACGCATCGACGCCGGTTGGCTGATCGGCGGCGCGGTGGGGGCGTGGGTTTTCGGACTCTGGGTGCTCCCTGAGTTCGGCAGCGGAACCGCGCTCGGGGTGGTCGGTGGAGTCACGCTTCTTTGCCTTTTGGGGGAAGGAATGCGCGGCGGGGTTCGCGACGCCTTGCTCGAGCCGAGGCTGATCACCGGCCTTCTTCTGGCGATCGCACTCTTCACCGGTGCGGGTCTCAGGTGGGATTCGGCGCTGCTCGGCGCGGGAGTCTATCATTGGCATCGCGGGGACGTTGCCAGCGGAGAAGCCCTCGCCGGGTGGCGGGCGCGCGAGGTGACCTACGTCGGAGAGGGTGCGCTCGCGAAGGTGAGCATCGAAGTGGCCCGTCTCCAAAACACCAACTATCTGCGGGTGGGGGGAAGAATCGAAGGGTCGGTACCGATCGATCCTAATCTCGCCTCATTCGCCGACCTTCCGACCGAGGTGATGCTCGGAATCCTCCCGGTGATCGAAGGGTCTGGAGAGGGCCAGCTCCTCACCATCGGGCTCGGCGGGGGGACCACGGTCACCGCCGCTCGGTCGGCGTGGGACGGTCCGGTGACCGCGATCGAGGTCGAGCCCGAGGTCGCTCGCGCGCTGCGATCCCCCGCGGGAGCGGCCGCTTTCCCCCGCGAGCATGCCTGCCTCTTTCCCGAGGACGGATCGGGTCCCACTCTGATTTTCGAAGATGCCCGTGCGTACTTGATTCGCGAGGAGAAGCAGTGGGATGCGATCATCTGCCAGCCGTCTGAGCCCTGGCTCCCCTGGAGCGCGCCGCTCTTCACGGCTGACTTTTACGATCTCGTCCGCCGTCGACTCGCCCCGGGGGGCGTCGCGGTGCATTGGCTTCAGCTCTATGAAATCGGGCCGCCCGAGTTTGCGGCGATCGTGCAGGCGTTCCTCGGAGCGTTCCCCGATGCCCGCTGTTACCACCCGCCGGGAACCGGTGAGGTGATTTTGGTCGGAGGAGGCACGCCCGATCCCGAGCGGCGCGCCCGTCAGAGTACGAGAAAAGGGGTCGTCGAGACGTGGGCGTGGCTCCGAGGAATCGAGTTTCCGCCGATTCTCGCCGATTCTGACGCTCTGTCTCGCTGGTCCGAGATCGAGGCAGGAGGCGCCTCTGGTGACCTCCGCGCGAGGCTCGAGTTTCGCCTTCCCCTGCTCGGGGATCGGGGGGAGGATCGTTCTGGGGAGATCCTGAGGAGTCTGCGCGACGGTGCCTCGGGGGGTCGATGACGCGTCGAGCCGCGAGCGTTCCAAATTGCGGAACTCCTTGTCAGATCGGGACATCCAGCCTTGACTCGAAAGCGGAGCATCCCTAAAATCCGCGGCTTCCACCGTTCTGGACCGAAACGTTGTGTGTTGCTTCGTTCCGGCACAGCTCAGAGTGTCAAAGAGAGCCAAAGAGAACCAAAGAGAACTGAGAGCACGACGATGCCTCGCTTCGCGATCCAAAAGAGCTACATGGCGCGCCCGGACCAGATCCAGCGGCGCTGGTACCACGTCGATGCGTCCGAGGAAACTCTCGGACGGATGGCAACCCGGATCGCACAGATCCTCATGGGCAAGAACAAGCCGACCTATACGCCACACCTCGACACCGGCGATTTCGTCGTCGTGACGAATGCGCAGCTGGTCCAGGTCACTGGAAACAAGCGGAAGCAGAAACTCTACCGTTACCACACTGGTTACATGAGCGGTCTGCGTGAGCACAACATGGAGTGGATGCTCGAGCACAAGCCCGAGCAGGTGGTTCGCCAAGCGGTGAAGCGAATGCTCCCCAAAACGATCCTGGGTCGTCAAATGTTGCGCAAGCTGAAAGTATTCCCGTTGGCGGATCACAACCTGTCCGCGCAGGCGAAGCACTTCGAGACCATCAAAATCACGAACTCGTAATCGAGCCGAGGAGACACTGTGGCCAAGAAGCCAGGCGGTTACAACTGGGGCACCGGACGTCGGAAGACGGCGGTCGCTCGGATCCGGATCAAACCGGGCAGCGGCAAGATCAACGTCAATGGTCGCCCCATCGAGGCCTACTTCAGCTTGAAGACTGACCATGAGCGGGTCTTGGAGCCTCTGCGCGCCACCCGCCAAGTGGGAACGTACGATGTCTGGGCCAACGTCAGCGGCGGGGGCACCAGCGGCCAAGTCGGTGCGATGATCATGGGCCTCGGGCGTGCGCTCCTCGAAGCGAACACGGAGCTCGAGGGTACCCTCCGCGAAGGCAAGTTCCTCACCCGGGACTCGCGGATGGTGGAGCGGAAGAAGTACGGCCGCAAGAAGGCCCGGAAGTCGTTCCAGTTCTCGAAGCGCTAAGAGGCATGAGAACCCGATTCTGCTGATCGGGGCATGCGAAGCCTTCAGAATCGAGACGGCGATGCAGCAGAGCAGCGAGACAACGAACAGCGAGCCGCGTTTCCCTCGGGAGACGCGGCTCGCTGTCTGTCTTCACAGGCACCCCGTTCTGGCTCCCTGGAACTCCATCCGAAAGTTCCCTCAAGACTTGTTCGCCCAAACCCGATCATGGAGGAAGTTCCCCGCATCCGAGCGGGGCCACCCCTGTGGGAGGCGAGCCATGTCGACCGAGCGCAAACAGATCGAGATTGAAGTGAAAGAGTTTCCTGCGGTTCAGGCCCTGTGCCTGCGGGGAGACTTGTGTGACGAGGGCGTCCTCGAAGCACGCCGAGCGATTCTCGAGGCGATTGGAGCCGGGGCACCCCGGGTCGCGATCGATCTCGGGGGGGTCGAGTACATTTCCAGCGCGGGAGTCGGGATGCTGGTCTCGATGCTGAAGCGCTGCCATCAGAACGGGTTGGAGCTTGCGCTCGCCGGTCTGAATACGGAAGTCCGCGAACTCTTCGCCCTGACGCGGCTCGACGAGGTGTTCCCGATCGCCCCAGACCTCGATGCGTGGTGTAAGTCTTTCGAATAGAGGGCCGTTCATCACCCGACTCTCGGATCCGCGTTACTGAACGCCCGCGCCCCCTGCGTGGGTGTTCTGCATCGTAGGTCGTTCAACCGTTCAACCGGGATGACCAATCAGTGACCGCACGATGACCAACAGCCTCCTAGCCCTGGAACAAGCGAATGATCACGGCTGCGGCTTGCCGATTCGCCGCAAGACCGGCAGTCTCGGGTGAAGT
>CALEHF010000175.1 GCA_937876125.1 uncultured bacterium | reverse complement strand
ATCGATCCGGCGAACGGTGGATTCCTTTACCCGCCGACCCTGGATCCGCCGAATCCGGATCTTACGTTCCGCCGCCTACGCGTCCCCGCAACTGATCTCGATGCGACGCTCTTCCCCGGTGCGCGTTACTTCGTCGAAGCGCACTACGTCACTCCCGACGACGCTCTCGCGGGGAATGCGCACAACAACGCGAGTCACCGCGAGGTGAGCGTCAGCCCGAGTACCACGAATCACGCGATCACTTACTTGACCAACACGCAGCGTCAGCTGCAGGCGATCCGGGCGTGGGCGAGCATCGATCCGTCGGTGACTTTGATCGACGTCCTCGACGGCGAGGGCGGGCTCTTCATTCTCGGCACCAAGGTGACCCAGATCGGGACCACCGGTCTCTACAGCTACGAGTACGCGCTCTACAACATGAACTCCACCCGCGCGGCGCGGAGCTTCACATTGCCGCTCCCGACGGGAGTCATTTCGAGTGATGTCGAGTTCCATGATGTCGAGTACCACTCGACCGAGGTGTGGGACGGGGCCGACTGGACCGTCAACGCTTCCGGCGGAACCATCGCCTGGTCCACATCCCTTTCGACCATCGACCCGGGTGCGAACGCTCTGCGGTGGGGGACTCTCTACAATCTCCGTTTCACCGCAAACTCTCCCCCGGGACCGGCGATCGCCAACATCGGGCTCTTCGAGACAGGTGTCCCGGGCGCGCTGAACGTCGCCGTCCAGGGTCCGACGGCGACGACGCTCGACTGCAACAACAACGGGGTGATCGACGGAGACGAGATCGCCGCCGGCGCTCCCGACTGTGACAACAACGGTCTGCTCGACGAGTGTCAGGTCGATTGCGATGGGAACGGCACGGCGGACAGCTGCGAGCTGATCGCCCAAACGGCCCAGGATTGCAACGGCGATCTGATCCCCGATGGGTGTCAGATCGCGGCGGGGGACTTGGTGGACTGCGATGGGGACGGCGTGCCCGATCTTTGCCAGCTCGCCTTCGGGACTGCGACCGACTGCGATGCCAACGGGGAGATCGACATTTGTCAGATCCTCGCGGGCACCCTCGATGATTGCGACGCAGACTTGCTCGCCGACCTCTGCGAGATTGCCGACGGCTCGGAGATCGATTGCGACGGCAACGGCTTCTTGGACAGCTGCCAGATCGCGGGGGGCGTGGACCTCGATTGCGATGCGAACGGCATCCTCGACCTTTGCGAGACCACCGGCGTGTACGCGCACCCCGTCATCGAGACACCGCCACTGCCGGTCGATACCGCCATCGCGGTTTCGACCGTCATCGTGTCGATCCCCGGCATCATCGAAGACATCGATGTCGCGGTGGAGATCCCGCACGTCTTCATCGGAGACCTGGAAGTCGATCTCGGATCTCCCGCGACGACGACAGTGCGCCTCCATGACAACACCGGATCGACTGCTGACGACCTGATCGTCACCTACGATGATGATGGGGGCCCGGGAACGATAACCCCCTTCCAACCACTCTCCGCGTTCGACGGTGTCTCCGCCGTCGGGACTTGGACCCTGACCGTCGCGGATACTTTCCCCAGCGCCGATAACGGGTCTCTCGCTTCGTGGAATCTCTTCGTGGGGATCCAAGGGGCGGGCATTCCCGACTGCAATACCAATGGGATCCACGATGGTTGCGAGATCGATGCGTCGAGCGATTGCAACACCAACGGGGTCCTCGACAGTTGCGACATCGCGTCAGGGACCAGCCTCGATGCGAATAGCGACGGCGTTCCGGATGAGTGCGGACCGCCGGCTCAAACCTATGTGCGAGGTGACGTGAACGCGGATGCGAACCTCGATCTCAGCGACGCGATTGGGGTTCTCCAATTCTTGTTCGCGGGGGTCGCGACAGCCTGCGAAGTTGCGTTGGACGTCAACGGCAGCAACGTAGTGGACCTCGCGGATGCGATCGCGCTCCTCGAGGGCCTCTTCACCGGGGGGGCGTTGCCGGTGGCTCCGTTCCCCAATTGTGGTGTCGATGCGACGACCACTCTGACTTGCACTGCGTTCTCCGCGTGCCCCTGAATTCAGAGACAAAGCTGTGAGAACAGGGCTCCCCCCTCGCGGTCATGCCGCAAGGGGGGAGCCCTCATCAGCGCCACGGCTGTGAAGCCGTGTTTCGGGTCAAGCGGGCAGGTGCTAGACTCGGCTCGGGCTTGATTTCCAAATTGAAAAGATCACAGGACGGGGTCCTCGAAAGAGAGGGGTCCTCGAAGGTACAGAGAGGGAGTGCCCGTGTTTCGTAACTCGAACCATGGCTCGATCTTGTTCCGCGTCGGCGTTCTGTTCTTAGCGATCAGCAGCGTGGGGAGTCTTGCGTCCGCGCAGTGCGATCCGGGGGGCGGTCCGGGCGGCAGCGGCCCTGATGTCATCGTCGGCGAGATTACGGGCCCGAGCAGCTACGGCACGTTCGGGGGCTACTACGCCTACTCGATCGGAACGACCAGCTGCAACATCGGCACTGCCGAGCTCGATTGGATCGCCTCGACCCCCGAGCACCCCGTCATCTCCCAAAACATGTTCCGTCTCCTCGACGGCAAGTTCGAGCACATCGGAGTCAGCTGGTTGAAGCACGGCTTCACCGCGCTCCAGGGAAACACCTGCGGCTGTGGTTGCGTCTCCTCGGGGACCGGCTCGCGCCTCGGAGTGGGGTGTTCCGATCCGTACGGAGCCAGCCTCAATGGGAATCAGGGATCTCTCGGGCCGCGCTCCGAAGTGATCGACCCTGCGAACGGCGGATTCCTTTACCCGCCCACCCTCGATCCCCTGAACCCCGACCTGACCTTCCGCCGACTGCGTGTGCACGCGGATGATCTAGACCCTGCGCTGAACCCGGGCGCGCTCTACTTCGTCGAGGCGCAATACGTCACTCCCGACGATGCGGCGTCTGGCAACGCTCACAACAATTCGAGCTACCGCCAGGTCACCCGCTCGACCAATGCATCGAACTACGCGCTCACGTACAGCGCGCCGACCCAGCGTCAGCAGCAGGGGATCCAGGCGTGGCAAGACTTCGATCCGTCGGTGACCCTTATCGAGATCACCGATGGCGACGGGGGACTCTTCATCCTCGGCTACACCGTGACCCCACTCCCGACGGGGCTCTACGCCTACGAGTACGCGCTCTACAACATGCACTCGACCCGGGCTGCGCGCACGTTCTCTTTGCCGCTGCCGGGAGGAGTCATCTCGAGCGACATCGAGTTCCACGATGTCGAGTACCACTCGACCGAGGTGTGGGACGGGACCGACTGGACCTTGAACACCTCGGGCGGGAACATCACCTGGTCGACCGAGACCGCAGCGGCCAACCCGAACGCGAACGCGCTACGCTGGGGGAGCCTCTACAACTTCCGCTTCACTGCGAACTCTCCCCCAGGCCCCGCGAATGTCAACATCGGCCTCTTCGAGGCGGGGATTCCCGCCGCGTTGAACGTCCTCGTCGAGGGGCCGACCGCGACGACCCTCGACTGCAACAACAACGGCACGGTCGACGTCGACGAGATCGCCGCGGGCGCGCCCGATTGCGACAACAACGGCCTCCTCGATGAGTGCCAGAGCGACTGCGATGGCGATGGCGCAGCGGACAGCTGCGAACTGATCGCGGGAACCGCTGCCGATTGCAACGGCGACCTGATTCCCGACTCGTGCCAAATCGCGGCGGGAGCGTTCGTCGATTGCGACCTGGATGGAGTTCCCGATGTTTGCCAGATCGCGCTCGGTACGGGAGCCGACTGCGACGGCAACGGTGAACTTGACAGCTGTCAGCTTCTATCGGGATCCCTCCTCGATTGCGACTCGGACGGTCTGGCTGACATCTGTGAGATCGACGATGGCTCAGAATTTGACTGTGATGGCGATGGAGCGCTCGACAGTTGTCAGATTGCGGTCGGAGTCGATGTCGATTGCGATGCGAACGGAATCCTTGATGCCTGTGAGACGAGCGGGATCTTCGAACACCTGGTCGTCGAGAGCCCTCCCTTGCCGGTTTCGGAAACACTGCCGCCGACCGTGTCGACGGCGAATGTCTTTGTCCCCGGATTCGTGAGCGACGTAGACGTCGCCATGGATCTCTCGCACACGTTCATCGGCGATCTTCGTCTCGATCTCACTTCCCCGAACTCGACCACCGTGCGCCTGCACAATTCGTCCGGAGGCGGTGCGAACAACATCGTCACCACCTACGACGATGATGGCGCACCCGGAACGACGCTCCCCTTCCAGTCGCTCACTGCGTTCGATGGCGCGACGGCACTCGGGATCTGGACTCTCTCCATCGACGATACCCTCGGCGGCGACAGTGGTGCGCTCAACGAATGGAACCTCATCGTCAGCATTCAGGGGGCAGGAATTCCCGACTGTAACTCGAACGGGGTGCACGACGATTGCGAACTCACCCCTTCGAATGATTGCAACTCGAACGGCGTGCTCGACTCTTGCGACATCATCGCAGGGACGAGTCAGGACATCGATCTCGACGGTGTGCCCGATGAGTGTGGCGCTCCGGTGGTGACCTTCATCCGAGGCGACGTCAACGCCGACGGCGGCCTCGACATTTCCGATGGGATCGCGTGTCTTCAGGTCCTGTTCTCCGGCGCGGGCACGACCTGCGAGATCGCACTCGATACCAATTCCAGTAACGCGGTGGACCTCGCCGATGCCATTTCGATCCTCGACGGACTGTTCATCGGCGGGCCTCCCCCCGGAGCACCGTTTCCCGGCTGTGGCGTCGACGGCGGCTCGCCGCTCACATGCAATTCTTTCCCTGCCTGCCCTTAGGGAGAAAGAGCTGCACTGGAAGGTCGCCCCGCGGACCGTCTTCAAACAAAAGCCCTCGCCGCGGTAGTCCGCGGAGGGGGCTTTTCTTTGGTTGAGCAGGCAGCGGGCCGGGCAACTCGGCTAATGATGCCGGAGTTCTGAGCGGCTACACTCTATTCTTCTCGGGGCTGTCCCTTGACTACTCTTCTTGCGCAGAGTCTGGCGGAGACACCAGCCACACCTGGAACCCTTCTCGGTCCGCCAGCCGCTCTTGAAGCGAGGGCCGAACCGAAAGCGCGGTCGCCCAGGCATCGGCGACCGCGGCGGTCGGTGCGCGAATCGTGACTGTCGGCGCTCCGACGAGAGGCTTCTTCTCTTTGGGGTCGAGGATGTGAGAGTGCCTGACCCCCTCGAGAACGAGATTCTGTTCGCTGTCGCCGCTGGTCGCGATTCCGCAGCCGGTGAGTTCGAGGACTGGGCCCCCCTCTCCCCCGACTCCGATCCGCCACCCCGCCTGGCCGGGAGGGGGCGCGCCGATCGCGAGGTCTCCCCCGAGATCGACCAAGGCGCTCGGACACCCCGATTCCGTCAGTGCGGCGAGCGCGGAATCTGCGGCGATCCCCTTTCCGATGCCTCCGAAGTCGAGACGAGCAGAGGCGTGCCGGACGCGCAGTCGGGCGCGGCCGACGTCGAACTCGAAGAGGGCGAGCCCAGTGGCTCGGCGCGCCGCTGCGACAACGGTTGGATCGGGAGCGACCCCGCGTTCGCGCGCATCGCGCCAGACGCGGGTCACGGCTCCGATGGTCGGATCGAAGGCGCCACTGGTCTCGGTGCTCAGCCGAAAGGCCAAGGTCAACGCCTCGGCGAGGGGGGGAGAGACCTCGCGCCACTCCCCGGGGCTGAGACCTGCTTCGAGTCGCCCGAGCTCGCTGGTCGGGTTGTAGTCGCTCAGAACCCGGTCCCAGGCGGCGATCCGGTCGAATGCAAGCGCCGCCGCGCGCTGCCCCGCCTCCGCATCGGAGGCATAGAGCAAGATGTGCGCGTGAACCCCCATCGTCCCGCGGCTATACTCGAACCGCCTGGGAGCCCCCTCCGGCGTCGGCAACTCGACGGGGGCCGCGGTTTCAGGTGGGGCGCTCTCCCGATGATCGTACGACTCAGGTTTGAGCTCTGGTCGGGCACAGGCGAGTCCGCTCGAGAGGATGCCCATCGCTACGAGGGCGAATCCCGTGCGAGCACTGGCGCTCTGGCGGCGCCACACGCTGCGAAATTCGATCCCGATCAGGATCGCGCAATTGATGAGACAGGAGTCTTTCACGTGCCAACCTCTCTCGGCCGGTGGTCCGTTCTTCTCTGCGGATCTTCGCTCCTCGGCGCGGCGTCCTTCGCCCCGCTCGCGGGGCAAGAGCCCGCCGCGGTCGTGACCCCTTCAGCCGCTGCGCTTCCCGCCGCGTACCTCGAGACCCTTCCCGGGACCCGAGTATCGATCCGCATGGTGCCGATCCCTCCCGCCGATGGGAAGCCGGGGTTCTGGTTGAGTGAGTGCGAGATCACTTGGGACGCGTACGATTTGTTTATCTTCGGGATCGATGGCGCGCGCGATCGCGAGGGGGATGCGGTCGACGCGTACACCCGGCCGAGCAAGCCGTACATCCCCCCCGATCGCGGTTTCGGCCACGAGGGCTACCCGGTGATCAGCTCGAGCTTCAAGAACGCGAAGCAGTTCTGCCGGTGGCTCTCCGCGAAGACCCGAAACGGCTATCGTCTGCCCACCGTGGCCGAGTGGCGTTATGCTGCGGGTGCAGGAAGCACGGGCAAGTGGTGCTTCGGGGACGATCCAGCCCAGCTCGGTGACTATGCGTGGTTCGATGGCAACGCCGACTGGACCACGCACCCGGTGCGGAAGAAGAAACCGAATGCCTGGGGGGTCT
>CALEHF010000174.1 GCA_937876125.1 uncultured bacterium | reverse complement strand
AGTCACTTCGATTCGGCGCTCGCCGATCGCGGCCGCGAATCGATTCCCGACGAAGAAGACGCAGTGATGTCGGGGACGTGGATGTCGTCCCTCGCCGGCGCGGCCGCTCTCGCCTTGATCATCTGGTGGGGCATCCCGGAAACACCGACCAGCACTCACGACTCTCACATGTGCCAGTCCAAGGAGATCTCGACCCCTTTGGTCGAAACCCTCGAGGTCGCAGCTCTCTCCGAAGGACTACGCGCGATCGTGCAAGACACCGAAGACCCATTGATTCAATTCATCTGGATTACCGAAACGTTCCCGCGAAAGGAAGCAACCGAATGACCCACTCACGACTCGCTCTGGGAATCGCGTGCGCTCTTGTGCTCATCTTGCAAGCGAGCAGCTTACCGCCTCTCGTCGCCCAAGAAGATCCCCGCAACCCGCGGGTGCGCGTTGAAGGGGAGCGCCCCCACGCGTACGCCCTGAAGCACGTCTCTCCTCCGCATGCTCAAGAGATGCTCCGGGGGCTCATCGACGGACGCGTCCGCATGGTCGCAGACGATCGAACCGGCAATCTGCTGGTCGTCGCCTCGGACCGTCTCCACCAGCAGATCGCCGATCTGATCGCGATGTTCGATCTCCCCGCCGCTCAACCGGCAGAGGGTGAGCAAAAAGAGGTCACGCGCGTCTTCACCCTCAAACATCGGTCGATCGAGAGCATCCTCGTCGCGCTCTCGGAGTTGCAGCCTATCCTGGTCTCAGCGATCAAGGCCACGAACAGTCTGATCGCGCGAGGGACTCCGGAAGAACTCGCCGATCTCGAGAGCGTCATCGGAACCCTCGATATCGAGTCGGCTGGCATCGAGTTGGAGTGCTGGATCCTCGCCCACGGCGGCGACCATCGCATCATCGACGACCCGACCCTCGCACCACTCGAACGCGAGTTGGCGAAGACCGGACTCGACGGCTACGCAATCTTCAGTCATATGACGGTGCGGGGGATCTCCGGAGAGAAATTCCGCACGAGTCAGACCTTCGACGAGCGGCGCGTCCGCAATACGATGCTGAGCGGCAAGGTGCACCTCTCGAGCGGCGAGAACGCTCGGCTCGCGTTCGATCTGAAGGCGACGCTCGGCCTCGAAGAGTCGGACCCAGACGATCGTTCACCTCCCGTTGGCACGTTCTCACTGTCGACCGAGCTCAAGACTCAAATCGGAAAGCTGGTCGTGGTCGGTCTCGCGCCGACGGGGAACGAAGCGTCGAAACCGCTGGTCCTGGTGCTGCGGGTCAGTCGCTGAGGCACCCGGCCACTGCGAGATCACACTTAAGAAAATGAGTACGGCGGCAGCGAGGCTCCTCGTTGCCGCCGTCGTTTCGTTCTGAGCGGCGGACTTGTCCGATCCTCGTCAGAGGACCAAGTCTTGCTCCGGGCTCAGCCAGATCTCGTGGGTCGCATTGTCATCGTCCACCGGCCGAAAACCCCGCTCCTGATAGAACCGATCGGTGCTCGGGTGAGCTCTGCGCAATCGTACGGAGCGGAACTGCCCCTTCGCCTGAGCGAGGATGACTTGGAGGAGCGCGGATCCGACCCCCTCGCCGCGCGCTTCCTCGTCGACGTAGAGGTGGCGCACCCGTCCCGCCGGCCGCTCGGCTTTGTCATACGGGTCGATCGACAGACCCCCGATTCCCACGAGCTCACCTTTGATCCGGGCGATGAAGAACGCCTCCCCTTCGCCGTCGAAGCGCTGCGCCCCAGACTTCCACTCTCGGACACAGCGCGTCATGAACTCGAATCCTTCGTCGACCGACGCGAGGCGAAGCGCCTCGATGTCGTCGGGAAGTTGGTCCACGCGAGAGATTTCGAGAAATCCACGCTTCGTCATCTGCAATCCCATCCCAGAGCGATCCAGCGCGGAGCAAACCGATTCTTCTTGCGAACCGGGCGTCCGAGCCACGGGGATCGTACCGGTCCCCGATCCTCGAAAGAAGCCGGGGTGAGATTTCTTCGTCGCAGTTCGAAAGCGATCGGAGCTTCGGCGTACTGAACCTCGCCTCGAGGAACCCGATCGACGGCTGACTCCGCTGATCTCGACTCCGAGATTCCAAGTCCTTGGGCGGAACGGTGCGCCAGTCGCTCGGCGCACTCGGCTCGGCCTGCTCTTCCATCCCCCAGCGCCACGGTGGCTCAGCCTGGCTCGAAGATCCTCCGTCCGGTCGGAACTCGGTCTGTTGCAGAATTTTCCCGTCGGGAGTCCAGACGGTCGTGCGAATGACGTCCCCGGGAAGAGTCTTCGAATCGAGAACGAGGAAGCCGGTCGAAGGACTCCACACTCGAATTCGTTCGGCCTCATCCGGCGTGGTGGAGCCTCGGGGGAGGTAGCGCCAGCCGCGGCACATCTCGCCGTTGATGACGAGAGCGGTCTCCTCGCGATCGAACTGAACAAACTCGGAGACGCCGCCCCCGAACTCGACGGCGAAGAGAGCCACGCCGACCAAGATCGCACCGACAAGAGTCCACGAGATCCATCGCGGAGCGGTGCGAATCCCGGCTGGGCGCTGCAAGTTCGTCGGAGTCTCGTTCATCACAGCTCTCCGCGGGAGTGACATCGATTCGGAGGCGTTCAGACCGTTCACGGCGATGTGTGGGGAGTGTGCGAACCGGCCACCTGACTCTAAGCCATAACAAGGGCGAGAGATACGGCGATATCTGGAGAGCCGATCAGCGCGGTTTTCCGCATAACAAGATCGGCCTCCCCCCGCGAGTGCACCGCTCAGGAGACGTCAAGATGAGGTTCCCCCGCTTCCGTGGACACCGTGACTATGCGGCCCCGGTCGGG
>CALEHF010000173.1 GCA_937876125.1 uncultured bacterium | reverse complement strand
GCCACGGGCATGAACCACCCCCCGTCTGAGACCTGTGGAAACATCACAAATCCGAGCAGGGAGCCCGAGCCGAAGAGCTCTCTCACGCTCCCGACCGCGATCAGGACCACGCTGTATCCCAGTCCGTTTCCGAGGCCGTCGAGCACGCTCGCTCTCACCGGGTTGTGCATCGCGAACGCCTCCGCGCGACCGAGGACGATACAGTTGGTGACGATGAGTCCGACGAAGACCGACAGCTCCTTGCTCACCTCCCACGCGTAGGCTTTCAAGACTTGGTCCACCACGATGACGAACGAGGCGATCATGGTGATCTGGACGATCAAACGGATGCTGTGGGGGATCAGCCGGCGGATCGAACTGATCGCTGCGTTCGAGGCGCAGAGAACCGCCGTCACCGCGATGCACATGGTCAGCGCCGTCGCCAGGCTCTTCGTGACGGCGAGCGCCGAACAGACTCCGAGCATCTGCAGGGCGATGGGGTTCTCTTCGAAGACGGGCCGGGTGAGGGTTCGAATCGAAGTCGTGCTCATGGCATTTCCTCGTTACTTTTTCGCACTCGCTCGAGGTACGGACCAAAGCCGTCATCGCTCAGCCAGTAGCGCAAGAGCGCGGTGACTCCATCGCAAGTGCGAGTCGCGCCGGTCAGTCCGTCGACCTGGTAGATCGAGTCGCTGGAACTGAGGTCGACGACATCGGGGACGATCTCGATGCGAACCTTCCCAGCCTCATCGAAGACCCTCTTCCCAATCCACGACTCGAGCCAATCGGGATCCTCGATCTCGCCGCCGAGCCCGGGAGTCTCCCCATGTTCGAAGAAAGTGAGACCCGCCACCGTGTTCAGGTCTCCCCCCAGGGCGAGGTAGCCGTACATCGTCGAGGCGTAGCCGCTCCCGTGCACCGGGAGCACCACGAGAATGATCCTCCGCTCCGATTCAACTTGGTAGACGACGGAGAATCTGGACCGATGGCCGATCCCCGCAGGATCTCGGTTGTCGGGGAGGGCAATGCCGAGGAGAGGATCGATCGCCGCGCGTCGAGGATCGAAACTGACGGGGTCCAGGTGGTCTGCAGAATCCCCGGTCGCCAAGTCGACGACATGGGCCGCGAGTGTGACCCCCGAGAGTCCCGACAAGAGATCCGCTAGTCCTTCATGCCCATGGACGATGCGAAGGATTTTCTCCTCTCGATCCCGTTCGCGATTCGCTCGCTGTCTCGGCTCGAGGAACACCGAGGTCGAGCTCACGATCACGGAGCAGACCGCGCACACGAGGAACGCGACCAGGAGGGTTCGGGTTCGGCTCTCCACGTGAGACTTAGCCATGGCGAAGACTCCTTCGCCAGGAGTGGACTCTGATGACGCCGGTGTCGATCAACGGCGCGAAGACATTGCCGAGCAGAATGGCGAGCATGACCCCCTCGGGGTGCACGGGGCTCTGAGCTCGGATCAAGACGATCAAACCGCCGATCAGGGCGCCGTAGAGCACGCGGCCCCGTCGCGTCATCGCCGCCGAAACGGGGTCGGTTGCCATGAAGACGACGCCGAAGGCGAACCCGCCGGTCGTCAATTGCCAGAACCAAGGGAGCGCACTCTCCGCCCCCCGCGTCTCCCCGAGCTGAAAGAGAAGGACCGTGGCCACAGCACCCAAGACCGCGCCCCAGATGATGCGCCAAGATGCAATGTGGCGAGCGACCAGGTACGCGCCGCCGATCAGACAGCCGAGAGCCGAAGTCTCGCCGAATGATCCGGGCTCAAATCCCAAGAACGTTTCGATCCACGTCAGGCCGGTCGCTTGCACCGCTTGCATCCCCCCCACTGCTGCTACGGAGAGGGTCGTCGCTCCGGTGAAGCCATCCACCGCCGTCCACACCCCCTGCCCCTTGAAGGAGAGCGGGTAAGAGAAGTAGATGAACACGAGTCCGGTCAGGGCGGGATTGAGAAAGTTTCTCCCCGTTCCTCCGAAGACTTCTCGCCCGATCACCACTCCGAAGGCGATGCCGAGTGCCGCTTGCCACCAAGGAACGGTCGGCGGCAGGCAGAGCGTGAAGAGAACGATCGTCACCGCCAGTCCTGGGCTCGGGCGCCGCTTGCGAAGGGTCGAAAAGGCCCTCTCGCAGGCGAGCGCAGTCAACGAGGTCGCCACGAGGAGAGGCAGGAAGAAGGCGACACCCCAGCCGACGCAGTCGAAGATTGAGCCGGGGTCGATCTGCACCCCGATCGCTTCGAGGACCGAAGTGCGCCACCCCGCTGGGGCGCTCCGGCCCTCCGTGAGCCGAGCTTGATTCGCTTGATACCCCGAGTTGTAGAGGCCGAAGACGAGGCACGGGGTCACGGCGATGAGCACCCCCCGCATGAGACTCGAAAGGTCACCGGGGAGGCGCAGGTGGGGGGCACGCGCGGTGACTCTGGGAAGGTGCTCGTTCTGTCCCGTCAGTTGCGGCTGCGGGGAAGTTCTCATCGGCTCGACTCGATTTGATCGAGCGCGGCCCGAAGGAGGGGGGCGTATTCCTGTTTTCCGGGGCAGACGTAAGTGCAGAGCGCCAGATCTTCTTCGACCAGTTCGAGACACCCGAGGGCCTGTGCGACTTCCGTGGATCCCACGATCAGCGACCTGAGGAGAGGTGCCACCAAGAGGTGGAGCGGGAACACCCGCTCGAAGACTTCGGTGGGGTAAAACGCAGTGGATCGACCGTGGAGTTCGGGGATCGCTCGAGTGGAGAACCGAGAGAGAGGCCGCTGTCCCCTGCGGGGCCCCTCGATCTCTTCGAGGGCGCAGACCTGCGAATGATAGCGACCAAGGAACCGTCCCCACCCTGACGCTTGTCGTCCCGCGAGGACCGAACCGCTGAGGATTCGACACGCGCCGCTGCTGAGTTCGCCCGAGACCAGCTGGTCGGTGTTCGCCCCGAGCCTCGTGCGAAGAAGTCTCGGGCGTTCGACACGCGGACCCGCGAGCGACGCGATGCGCTGGACCGACACTCGACCGGTCACGAAGAGCTCGCCGATGGCGATCAAGTCCTGGTGCTGGAGGTGCCAGACCATCTCGCCCGGTCCGACCGGATCAAGAAAGTGGATGTGTGTTCCGACCAGGCCGGCGGGATGGGGACCCGCGAACTCGGCCACCCGGACCCGAGGGACATCGGGCGTGGGAATCGTCGAGCCCGGAGAACGACAAACAAAGACGGTTCCCGAGGTGATGCACGAAATGACACGAAGGCCCGCCACGAATGCGGCGGAGTTCTCCGCGATGATCACTTCCGCCGAGGGTGCGAACGGAGCCGTGTCCATCGCCGTGACGAAGATCGATCGAGGCACCACATCGGGATCGGGAATTCGATCGAACGGCCGGGTCCTGAGGGCGGTCCACAATCCGGACTCGAGGAGCCGCGCAGTGACCTCCGCCACTCCGAGGTCGGAGAGTCGTGATTCGGGGATCGTTTCGAATTGGGGCGGCAATCCGCGGTCTTCCTCGCCATCCCCGGAGAGTTCGACCACGATGGCGTGGAGTCTGTGCCGATCGCCGTGAATGATTTCGCGGACGATCCCTGTCCCGGGAGAGGTGTGTTGAATTCGGGGCCGATCCCGATCGACAGCCAATGGCTGAGCAAGCCGAACACTCTCCCCCGGTTTCACCAACCCGGTGAACCGCTGGCCCGGGAAATCATCGAAAACGATGGCGACGGTGGAGACGATTTTGGAATCCGCATCGATCCGCTGATCGGGTGCGCCGCCGAGCCGAAGATCGAGTCCTCTCTGAATCTGAATCGGAACCGGCTCGCTCGCGCTGACCCCAGAAGGATCATCGCGGGCTCGTTCTGAAGCGTTCGAGTGAGTTCGTTTTCGCAGATTCTTCACGGGTGCCTCTCGCCGAGACTTCGATCACCGGCAGGCAGCGTAGCGAGAGTCTCTCTTCTCCGAAAGAAAATGCCGAAGGGAACCGAACGCTCGGGGTTCGCGGAACTCCCCCTCCGCGACGGCCCATCCTGCGAGGACGGATCGAAGTTCCGAGGAGTGCGACCCACCGTCTTGGAAAGTGCCATCTATGAGAACACGTGCCCTTCATGAACGGGAGTTTTGAAGGTGACGTCGGAAACGCCGAGCGTGCTGGAACAACTCAACACCGCGATCCAAGCGAGCTGCGGGACGGCAGGTCGACGAGGGCCCAGGGGAGGGCGACGCGCATCCTCAATCCTCCGGCCCCCCCCCGCCGACGGGTCCCGGCTCGGCCGAGGTCTCGACCTCCCGCACCACGACGACCGGCGTCGCGCCGACATTGAACTCCTGACCTTCGTCGCCCGGGACGCCCAAGAAGCTGGTCGCGAGGCTGTACGAGCCTGGGGGGAGCCGCCCGACAGCGACGAACCGACGCGTCGCGTACCCCCGGACGAGCACTTCCCTCTCGAGGTCGCGGACCGCCCACCAACACGGCGCCGGCATCGCGAGGCCGAGATCGAGGGAGACTTCCGTGCCGGGGAACGCGATCACCTCCAGGCCGAGGACATCTCCCCCACGCGCATTCGCACGCGTGAACCCGCAGGCGTGGCTCCCGATGAGTTGCACGAGATACCGCCCGTGCGGCACCTCGGCGTGGAACGAGCCACCCGCATCGGTGGCGACGACGATCCCGTCGCGAGGAAAGTGGTTGATCAGGTCGAACGGTCCGTCGTCCCGGAGGAGGCGGACACCGGTCGACAGCGGACTCCCGTTCCCGTCGAGCACCGTTCCCTCGATCGTCGCCGGAGGGCGCAGCTTCGCAGTGAAGTGAATGGTTCCGGTGAGGAGAATGAACCGCTCGAACACACGGCCCGACGCATCGCTCGCGAAGAACCGATACGGCCCGCGAAGGAACCCGCCGACGATGAAATCAGAGAGCGTAACGGGTGGGGACCAGGTCCCCTGCACGACGCCGTCGAGGGTGGAGAGCTCGACCGTCACCCCGGGGATCCGGAAGTTTTCCTCGCCGATGCAGGGGACCTCGAACTTTCCGTCGAGCGAGTCGGTCACTGCCTCCGGCAGTCGGAACACCACCGACGACGTCTCCTCCTCGACCACGGCACTCGCGACGAGTTCGCGCCGGAACGCGAGGTGGAGGAAGTACGGGCGCTCCGCCGTCGACTCGAAGACGCCGCGGGTGCGGTCGAGGAAGGGTTCGAGCGCATCCGAGGTTCCGACCTCGTCGGGGTGATACGTCCCGAATCCGGGGGACTCAGGGAGCATCGCGATCGACCACGGAAGCAGCGGCGGAACCGGCTCGTGCGTCGCGAAGAGATGGATGCCGCGGACCAGACGCGCACGCGATCGGGGCTCGTTCTCGGGGGGCTCCGCGGAGAAGAGCGGTCGACCGTTCTCGTGCTCGATGAAGACATCGATGGTACGCACACCGGCGAGGTCGGTCCCTGCATCGCCGGGAGCACCCGCCTCCGCCCCATCGCGCTCCCTCGGTCTGAAGAAGATCGGGATCTCCAGGTTCGGATCGGCGTAGCGATACTGACGGACCTCATGGAAGCGGAGCTCTCGGCGGTGATCCACATCGACGATCGTGCCCGCCACCTCGATCGAGGAGGTTTCAGCGGGGTCCGAAGGGGGCGCACTCTCAGAAGATCGCGGCAGGAGGGATGTCTCGGCCGCGTCCTCGGAGTCGGAAGCTTCTCCCGCGCTCTCGCGCGCGGCGCGACGGGGAGCCTCCGGTTCCGCGTGCCCCCGGTCTCCGAGCTCCTTCCGTGCGGCGGTCTCCGGCGCGACCGTGGGTAGGTCATCGACCATCGTCGCGGGCGGTTCGGTCGTCCGCGGCCAAGTGATGATCCCCGCTGCGATCACGAGCAAGACGATCGCCATGACGCTCTTCTTCGCACTCATCAGGAGGCCTCCTTCGAGCCAGGGGATGATCGGTGAGGGAGACGGACCCGGAAGGGAAGCTGCGGGGGGTGGCGGCGACTCCACTGCACCCGCCGAGCCAACCGCGCTCCCGCCGAGCCAGGCGACGAGGGGCACAGCCCACAGCGATCTCTTCCCCCCGTGACGGCGGTCGAGTTCACGTCGTAGTTTCTCGAGGGCGCGTTGCAATCGCGAGCGCACGGTCGCCTCCGGCTCTCCGGTACTCTGCGCGATTTGGGCGCAACTCAGTTCTTCGAAGTAGCGGAGGATGATCGTGCGTGCGCTCGGCTCATCGAGGTCGAGGATCGACGCGATGATGATGCCGTGCACTTCGAGCCGGCCGGCGAGTTCGTCGAAGGGGGGAACACCCTCGCTCCGGGCCGCCTGTTCTTCTCGACGTGTTCTGCGCGACTGCGCCCGGCGACGATTGAAAAGCACGTTGCGCAGAAGGCCTCGTCGCCACGAGCCTTCGAAGTCATCCGGCACCTGAGATTGCTCGAACAAGCGAAGAACGGCGTCCTGGGCCAGGTCGTCGGCGAGGTCGGGGTCGGAGACGAGTCCACGGGCGAGCCGGCGCAACCACTGGAGCTCTGCCAGCCATCGCGCTTCTTGATCGGTCACGGCGCATCTCGATCGGGCATCCTCGGCTCCCCTTCCGGTGACGGAGATCCGTCACTCTATCGGGGGATGCTCCGACGACGCCGGAAACGATGCGAGGAATCTTTCCAGAGGACTCGAGGAGCCTGAAAGGGTGGCTACCGCCACTCCTATCCGTCATCGCCGCGTCACCGAGAGCAGCGCCCGGCGGGTCGAACCCCAACATGCACAGGGCGGTTACGGCGCTCACGAGCAGTTTGGATTGAAGCGTGGCGGATCTGCCCTCGACTCGAGCGAGAACGCACGGGGGGGTCAGATTCTGAGGAGCTGAGCAAACTCGACCGGCGTTGTTGCCTCGTGGGGACCTCTCATGGAAGAGCCGGCACCGGGTGGGGTGGGACTCAGTTGGGCAGGTGGTGGACTCTCCTCTTTTTTCTGTCAGAATCTACTGGGCGATTTCGCTCCAGATCTTGAGGACCCGAAGCGAAGGACCTAGAAACCGTGCCGATGACTGCAATTCCATCGACTCCCGCCCCCGAGGCGCGTCCAGGTGTAGTTTCGCTCGCAGTACTCCCTGAGGCCAACTTTTTTCTCTCCCTTGCCGTGGTGAGTCTCTTCGTACTGAGTGGCTGCACGCCGTCTTCGAGTTCGAACCCTCCCCCTCCGCCGGCGACACCCGAGAACGGAACCATCATACTCGTCGACGTTGCGACCGCGGTCGGAATCGACTTCAGCATCACCCCGGGACCGATCTTTCCCGAGCTGACCCTGAGTGGCCACATCGCGATGATGCGGATCATGGGGAACGGGGTCGCGGTCGGGGACTACGACGACGACGGCGATCTCGATCTCTATCTTCTCGGTCACTACGATCAGGCGAACCGCCTCTATCGAAACGAGTGGGCCGAGACCGGCACTGCGACGTTCACCGACGTCACGCCTGCGCTCCTTGCCGACACCGGGCTCTCGCGCGTCGCCCACTTCGTCGATCTCGATAACGATGGCTTACGGGACCTCTTGGTGATCAATGACGATGAGAACCTGCCGACCTCCCGGACCAGCCGTATCTTCAAGAATCAAGGGGGCGGAAACTTCGAGGATCGCACCCCCGGTTCGGGATTTCGTCCCCTCGGTTTCTTGAAGGGGGGAGCGGCTCTGGTCGATTACGACCGAGATGGCCTCATCGATATTTTCGTCAGCAATTGGGGGTTTCTGGTTCCGCCCGACCCCACTCCGGACTGGCCCGGTCAGAATCAGCTCTATCGTAACCTCGGCAACTTCCAGTTCATGGATGTGACCGGCATCGCGATCCCCACTCTCGGTGTGAATAGCTTCTCGGCAATCTTCTCCGATTTCGATGGCGATGCTCGCCCCGACCTCCTCGTCGCGGTCGATGGCGGACCCGATCACTTCTATCGCAGTGTCGGAGGGGTGCAGTTCGAAGATGTTTCGACGGCGGTAGGGGCCGTTCACGGGGGGAACGACATGGGACGCGCCTGTGCCGACTTCGACGGCGATGGCGACCTGGACGTCTACTCCACCAACATTTCCGATCCCACCGGCTTCTACGGAATGGGGTTCGGCAACGTCCTCTACGAAAATCAACTCGCCGACTCGGGCAGCTTCTCGTTCATCGACCGCGCAGCCGATCTGGGGATCGAAGATACCGCCTGGGGATGGGGGACTACTTTTGCCGACCTCGACCTCGACGGAGATTTCGATCTGGTCGCAGTGAACGGGTTCGACGAGTGGATCCTGAACCAGAACCCGATGCTGAACACCCCCTCGGTCCTGTTTGTCTCCGAGGGGGGCACGGGGTTCACGCGACAGACGGGGACGGGTCTCGATCTCCCGCGTGACAGCCGTGCGCTCGTCGCCTTCGATTACGACCGAGACGGAGATCTCGACCTCCTAGTGACCAATCTGGCGCAGCGGGTTCAGCTCTTCGAGAATCAGACGGTGACCGACGCACACTCGTTGACGGTTTCGCTCATCCCCGATGCGCTCGCCCTCGGAGCTCGGATCGAGGCCACCTTCGACCCCGACGGCCCCGGGGGGAATCCTCCGCAGACCGCACGGTGCGATTGTATTGCTGGCCGCAGTTATCTCGCGGGGACTCCAGCCGAGGTGGTGATCGGTCTCGGGGCGGCGACGAGCGCAGACTTGCGGATCGTCTGGGCGGATGGCAGTGAGACTCTGTTGCCGGCGACCGCTGCGGATCAGTGGCTCACCGTGGACGGAAACTGAGGACGGGGTTCACAACAGGCCAGCCGACCACCAACCGGTGCAGCCGACCACCAGCCTGCGCATCCGATCCATCGCCTCTCAGTCCCTCGCCCAGGCGAGCGTGAACATCCAAGCCGAGTAGCAAACGGTCCCCGAAGGGAGAACTCTCTCCCTCCGGGGACCTGACTTTCCGCGCTGCGACTCCCCTATCGCTGCTACCCTCCCGTCACGATGAACCTCCCTCCGCAAGACTCCGCGAGGCTGCGGAGGAAGTCCGATCCGGGCGTGTCGTCCGCGACGTACACCGTGTGGATCGGGACCGGGGGTAGGTTCGCGGCGGGAATTTGTTGAAGGCACGTCGACGAGGTGTCGTTGCCATCGCAGAAAGGGAGCCCGTCGCTGACGATGAACCCGACCGGGTTCGGGGGGCTGGCGGCATGGGCGAGTCCGAGCATCGTGAGCGCGGCGGGGAGGAGACAACTTCCTCCTTGCGGCTCGATCGCCGCGAGCCACGCCAGGGCGGAGTTGCGCGCACCGGTTTCGGCCCGGACGGGGACTTGCTTCCACTGCGATGTCCCACTGCCATAGGCGACGAGTCCGAATTCTGCCTCGTCGGAGAGGCTGGTGATTGCCGACCCGACCTCCGCGCTCAAGATCGTCCACTCCCCCGCCCAACCCATGCTGCACGAACGATCGAGACACCAGAAGAAGGCGTCCCCTTCATAGATCGAGCCGTAGAACGCGATCGTTTCCGGCGCGTCCTCGTCGTCGTCCGAGACGCCGTGTCCGCCGCTCGGAAGATCGAGCGGACGTCCGCCGGCATCGGTCGAGGCTGGGATGAGAGCGGCGAAGATAAGAGCGACCAGTAGGAAGCCAAGACGGCGCGCAGTTTGGCCGCGACGGAGTCGCTCGAGCATCGCTGGAATGAGTTCGGGATTCGGAGGATGGCTCCCCCGCAATTGACTAGGAAACATGGTGGTTCTCCGCGCGTGGGGTTCGCTCGGCCGGGAGGAGGACGGCGAAGCGCAGTCGATCCTTCTGGTTGTCCGAGCGGAGAAGGAAAGCGCGTTCGTCGGGCGCGACCATCAACAGGATGGAGAGCCGGGCCGGCACCCAGGGTTTGGGGCCGGCCCGGAAGGGTGTGTGATCAAAGAGGTGTCTTCTGGCTCACTGACCTACCTGGCGGTACGTGCCCCCGTTCGCGGCGAGGGCTTGCATGAAGGCAATGCCCGAGGAATCGTCTCCGATGAAGATCGTGTTCACGGGAGTTCTTTGCCAATTCGCCGAGGCGAAACTGATCAGCGCCTGGGCACTCGAGTCGCTCGAAAAGCAGGACGGCGCCCCGTCGGAGACGACGAAGATCTGCTTCTTCTCGCGATCGCACAAGTTCGAGATTTCGATGGTTTTCACTCCGGCGGGACCGAGG
>CALEHF010000172.1 GCA_937876125.1 uncultured bacterium | reverse complement strand
CGCCGCTCGCATACTCCTGGACCAAGAACGGCGTGACGCTCCCCGGCGAGACCGGATCGAGCCTGACGCTCCCCGCGACGACCCTCGCCTCCGCTGGTGACTACATCGTCACCGTGACCAACGACTGCGGATCGGAGAGCGTGACCGGAACCTTGACCATCGAATTGCCGCCGACGATCGTCGTGGCGGCGCAGTCCGCCTCGCTCTGCGACGGCGACGACTACACTCTCACGGTCACCGCCACCGGCACCGCGCCGTTCGACTACCAATGGACCCAGAACGGCGCCCCGATCGCCGGAGCGACCGGTGCGACGCTCGCTCTCCTCGGCGTGACCAGCGCCGACACCGGCACCTACGCCGTGACGGTGACGAACGATTGCGGCGAGGCGACCGCGTCTGCCTTGATCGACGTCTCCAACCCGCCGGAGATCCTCGTCGGTTGCGGCAGCCAAACGGTCTGCGCCGGCGAAGACGTGACCTTTGCGATCACCGCGACCGGCACCGCGCCGCTCGCATACTCCTGGACCAAGAACGGCGTGACGCTCCCCGGCGAGACCGGCTCGAGCCTGACGCTCCCCGCGACGACCCTCGCCTCCGCTGGTGACTACACCGTCACCGTGACCAATGGCTGTGGAACGACGGGCGCCACCGCGACCCTCGAGGTCGAAATCCCGCCGACGATTGTTTCCCCCCCGGCCACGGCCACCCTCTGCCTCGGCAACGACCTCACCCTCACGGTGGGGGCTACCGGCACCGGACCGTTCACATTCGAGTGGACCTTGAATGGCGCTTTGATCACCGGTGCGACCGGCGCGACCTACACCCACGCAGGCGTGACCACCACCGACGCCGGCACCTACTCGGTGACCGTGTCGAACGATTGTGGAGACGCGACGGCGACCGCCGAGATTGAAGTGATCCTTCCGCCAGAAATCACGGAGCTCGAGGACGAACACAAGTGTGCCGGCGAGGATATCACGTTCGCGATCACCGCGACCGGCACCGAGCCACTGACGTTCTCCTGGACCAAGAACGGTGCTCCGATCGTCAGTTCGACCGGACCGAGCTTGACCCTCACCGATGTTTCCCCCGCGGATGCCGCGACCTACGCGGTGACGGTGGAGAACGAATGCGGTACCGAGACCTCGACCGCGACGCTCGTGGTCGAGACTCCTGCGCAGATCGCACTGCACCCCGCTGGAACGACACTCTGCACTGGTGAGACTCTCAGTCTTACGGTGGAGGCGATCGGCAGCGGACCGATCTCCTACCAGTGGTTCCTCGACGGCGCACCGCTCCTGGGCGCAACGAACGCCACCTTGTCGATCGACCCAGTCTCGACGGCTGACCAAGGGGTCTACACGGTGACGGTTTCGAACACCTGCGGCTACGAAACCTGCGGCAACGCCGTGGTGATCGTCGAAGAGCCGCCGACGATTCTCGCTTCTCCGGATTCCGCGACGGTGTGCAGTGGCGAGACGGTCACGTTCGACGTCCTCGCAAACGGCACCGCACCGCTCGAGATTTCTTGGAAGAAAGACGGGCTTCCCCTCGGAGTGACCGGCTCGACTCTGACGCTCACCGCCGTGACGACCGCCGATTCCGGAATCTACACCGCGATGGTTTCGAATGCCTGTGGCATGGTGACCACCGTGCCCGCCGAGCTGATCGTCAATGACTCGGTTGTGATCGTGGAACTCCCCGAAAGCCAGGACTTCTGCACCGGGGACACGATCTACCTCTCGGTCGGTGTGACGGGCAGCGACCCGATCACCTATCAGTGGTCGAAAGATGGCGTTGTGCTCGCTTTAGAGACCGGCCCCTCGTTCGAGATCACCTCTGCAGAACTGACCGACGCGGGGACCTACTCGGTCGTTGCGACGAACTCCTGCGACTCGGACGAAGCGACCGCCCTCGTGGTGGTGCGAGACGACCTCGAGATCGTGACCTCCTTGGTCGACGAGTTCATCTGCGAGGGTGCGTGGTTCACGCTCCACGTCGAGGCGACCGGCACTGCGCCCTTTACCTACTCTTGGACTCACAACGGTGTCCCGATCGTCGGAGCCGACGGCCCCATGTACATGGTGATGGTCGCGACCGCTGCCGACGCGGGCCTCTACGTCGTGACTGTGACCAACGCCTGCGGAGAAGCGTCGTCGCAAGCGACGATCGACGTCGGAGTGGGCGCGCTGGTCCTCCCTCACGGTGAGTCGACCGCCACTTTCTGTGCGGGAGATCGACTCGAGTTCTCCGCGCCGGTGACCGGTTCGGGCACGATCTACTTCGAATGGTACAAGGACGGCGTAGCGATCCCCGGTGCGACCGAGGCAACGCTCGTCATCGACCCGGTGACGACCGACGACGCCGGCGTCTACACGCTGACCGCCTGGAATGACTGCGACGCAAGCTACTGCGCGCCGATCACCGTGTTCGTCCTCACGCCGCCGGAGATCACGCTCCCGCCAGAACCTGCCACGCTCTGTTTCGGTGAGTCCTTCACGCTGAACGTAGCCGCGAGTGGCGACGGGACGCTCGAGTACCAGTGGTTCCACGACGGCGCGCCGATCGCCGGGGCGACGTCGAACAACCTGACGATCGATCCGGCCCAAGGCAACGACAGCGGAATCTACTCCGTGACCGTGAGCAATGAGTGTGGCTCTCTGAGCGCTGAGACCGTCGTCGAAGTCGGCCACGCTCCGACCGTTTCCGGTTCGCACGAAGACCAAGACCTGTGTGAGGGTGAAACTCTCGTGCTCTCCGCGGGAATCACAGGTGCCGACCCGGTGACATATCAGTGGAACTTCAACGGCGCCCCGATTCCGGGCGCGACCGGCGAGACGTTCACGATCACTCAGACGACGATCGCGGATAGCGGGACTTACACCATTACCGCCACGAACGCCTGCGGAGCGGACACCTGTGCCGACGTTCTCGTCACGGTGACGAGTGGGCTGTCGATCACGACGCAGCCCGTCGACGCGACCGGCTGCGAAGGAAGCAGCCTCCTCGTGAGCGTCGAGGTGGACTCGGACGGCCCGTTCACGATCCAGTGGCGCAAGAACGGCGTGCCGATCCCGGGTGCAACCCTTTCGACCCTTACGCTCAATCCGACGACCGCGAGCGACTCCGGCAGCTACACGGCAGCTCTGTCGAGTGGTTGCGGATCAGCGACCACCGCGCCGGCAGCCGTTGTGGTGCGCGAAGCTCCCTCGTTGGTCACCCCGCCGACCGCTGCGATCATCTGTGAAGGCGATACGTTGGCGCTCATGGTGACCGCGGCGGGTAGTGCACCGTTGACCTACCAGTGGTCGAAAGATGGAACTCCGATCGCTGGGGCAATCCACGCGCTTCTCGCGATGTCCTCGGCAGTCGCGTACGACTCCGGCTCTTACTCGGTCACCGTGACGAACGACTGTGGTGTTGTCGCGACGACCCCGGTGACGGCAGAAGTGCGCGAAGGCGCGTCGATTCTGACCTCCCCGACCAGTCAAACCCTCTGCGAAGGGGAGACGCTGACTCTCGAATCCACCGCGACCGGCAGTGCGCCGCTCACCCTCCAGTGGCTGAAGAACAGTGTCGCGCTTCCGGGAGAGACCGGGACGACGCTGACGATCAGCTCTGTGCTCGCTAGCGACGCCGGGGTCTACTCCCTGACCGCGACCAACGACTGCGGCTCGGCGAGCTGCGCGCCCGCCACAGTGGCGGTGGAGACAGCTGCGACGATCACCGAGGATCCTGCCGCCGGCGCGATCTGCACCGGTGACTCGATCACGCTCTCCGCCGCTGCGACCGGCAGCGCGCCGCTGACCTTCCAGTGGTTCTTCGGTGGTGCATCGCTCTCTGGCGCGACCAGCGCGAACCTGACGATCAGCGGCGCGACCCCCGCGAACGCGGGAGCCTACTCGGTCACCGCGACCAACGAATGTGGGACGGCCACTTCGGCGACGACCACTCTTGAGGTCGGAACTCCGGCGCTGGTCACTTCCAACCCGACCGGCGCGACCCTCTGTGCCGGTGCGCCGATCACCTTCAGCGCGACCGCCGCAGGAACCGCGCCGCTCAGCTATCAGTGGCGTCAGGATGGGATCGACCTCGTGGGTGCCAATGCTCCGACCCTCGAAATCGCTGCCACGACCTCCGCCGACGCTGGCCTCTACGAGGTCGTCGTGACGAACGATTGTGGTGCCGATACGAGTCTTGCCGCCGAGCTTGTGATCGACGAGCCGCGCACGATTCTGAGCGGTCCGGTCGGCTTGGATCTCTGCGAAGGAGAACTCGCGACGTTCGCCGCTGACGTGGTGGGCTTGGCTCCCTTGGCATTCCAGTGGTCGAAAGACGGCGTGGAGCTTCCGGGAGAGATCGCGTCCTCGTTGACGATTCTCGCGGTGACCACAGCCGACGCCGGCGACTACGAACTTACGATTTCGAACGCTTGTGGCACCGTGACCAGCGCCCCGGCGCCGCTCACAGTGACCGTGGCCCCGGCGATCACTGCCGAGCCCGAAGGCGGTCTGCAGTGCGAGGGTGACAGCTTCACCCTGTCGGTCACCGCGACCGGCACCGACCCGCTCCTCTATCAGTGGTCGAAGAACGGGGCGTCGATCCCCGGTGCGACCGACGCAATCATCGCGTTCGGAGAACTCACCGCGGCGGACTCCGGGCTCTACTCGGTCCTCGTGACGAACGGGTGCGGCGCAGAGTCGAGCGAGTCCGCGATCCTCGACGTCCAAGAAGCGCCGTCGATCACGCTCGATCCGAGCGGCCAGGACCTCTGCGAAGGTGAAACCCTGAACCTGTCGATCGAGGCGGAGGGGACGACCCCGCTGACGGTCGAGTGGCAAAAAGACGGAGCGCCGATTCCGGGCGCGACCGCCGCGACTCTCGAAGTCCTCTCCGTCACCGCGGCCGATGCGGGCAGCTATGTGGCCGTCGTCACCAACGCGTGCGGTGACGCGACGAGCCTCGCTGCGCTCGTCACGATCGACCTGGCGCCGACCGTGGCGCTCTCGGGATCGGGCTCCTTCGAACTGTGCGAAGGCTTGCCGATCACGCTCGCGGGAACCGTCACCGGAACTGAGCCGCTCAACTTGCAGTGGCAGAAGGACGGCATCGACATTCCCGGGGCGCATGCCGCGAGCTTGACGCTTCTGGCGACCACCGCGCTCGACGGCGGAACCTACCAGCTCTTGGTTGGCAACGAGTGCGGCAGCGAGACCAGCGAAGCGACGACGCTCACCGTCCGCGAGGCGCCGCTGATTCTACTCATGCCGACCGGGGACGACGGACTCTGCCCCGATCAGGGCTTCGCGCACACTTTCGTCGTCGACGCGATGGGGGCGGAGCCGCTCAGCTACCAGTGGTTCAAGAACGGCGCGCCGATCGCGGGCGCGAACGGCGCTTCCCTGGTGCTCGCAAACTTGAGCAACGATGACTTCGGCTCCTACACCGTCCTCGTCTCGAACGATTGCGGTACCGAGACGAGTACGCCGGCAGAGCTACTCGTCCCGTTTGCGGGCGCCTGCGCGGTGCCCTTCCAGCGCGGTGATTGCAACGCAGACTCGACCGTCGATATCGGCGACGCGATCTTCGTCATGCGCTTCTCGTTCCAGGGCTTCGCGGCGCCGATCTGCATGGATCCTTGCGACCAGAACGACGACGGAGCGATCGATATCACCGATACGATTTACGGACTCCTCTACATCTTCGGAGGAGGAAACCCGCCGCCGGCCCCGTTCGTCGACTGCGGTGTCGACCCGACCGAAGACAACCTGCCGTGCCTCGACTTCAACGCCTGCGGGGCCACTTGATCCCGAGTCGCCGGAGCGGACCCGCGCCGAGGTGACGAACGGATCACAATGAACTCAGAGACCCGTGAGATCCCTCGGAGCCGTAACCGGCTTCGAGGGATTTTGCCATCGAGCTGTGGGGCTTCGCTCATGCATCCTCGGGATCGATCAGCTCGACCTGCGAAATCATGGTCAGGAAGTAGCCCCTTCGAGGGAGAGATCCAGCACGGAGACGCATCGGAGTTCTTACGCTTCGCTGTCGAGGGGGAGGACGAGACTTCTACGCCCGAAGGTTCAGCATTAAATTGCTCGGGGAGAGCCATAGTAGAGGGGGCCCGAGGGGTATGAAGCGGCCGAAGGGGAGGCGCTGACGGCTTTCTTGCTGGGTCCGACGCCATCATCTCTGACAGATGAAGGCGGAAAGGTTTTCCAGAGGGCGAACATCGGGGTCGTCAGCTCTCGAGCGCGGCTTCGAGGTCCCCGCTCCGGAGCTCCACTACCTTGCTTGAGAGCTTTTCCACTGCGCGTTGGAAACGCATCCGCGCGGCGTTCTCGGGAATATCCAGAAGCTCTCCAATCTCGACGAACGACTTGCCCTCCCACTCCCGCATGATGATCATTTCGCGATCCCGGCTGATGAGCAACCGGAGGCCCAACCGGAGCCAATGCACCATCTCATTTCGCTCCACTCGCTCCGGCGGCGGAGTGAATCGACCGGCTGAGGAATCGAGGTCGATGCCGCTTCCGCTCGGTAGGGGGCGCTCCCGATCGATCTCGCGCTTCGCGCGGTGATGCCACCGGTGGCGATCGCGAATCGCGTTCTCAGCGATTTTCGAGAGGAGTGCCCGGAGTTGCGCGGGCTCCGAAACGACGAACCGGGGTCCGTACCGGAGGAACTCGAGCAGTGTCTCCTGAACGAGATCTTCCGTCTCTTCCTTGACCCGGAGTTCCGGTCCGAGGAGCGCGCGTACCCGAACGCGAATCCAATCGAGGTGAAGGGCGAGCAATTGCTCGAGCGCCGTTTCATCGCCAGAGCGCAATCGCTCGAGAAGAGAGCGGGTTTCGGTGGGAGTACTCACTCGTGCATGTCCGCAGGTTCGTCGAAAGAGGGCTCGCGACCGCGGAGAGATTCAAAGCGATGGAGGAGCCGCGCCTTGCGGGGAGACGCTTCTAGATCGCCGAGCTTCTCCTCGGCTGTCACTGCGAGCTCTTCAAAGGGAAGCGACTGAGCTGAGCGAGCTTCAGCGGCGAGCACGATCGATTCGAGAGACGGCTCGGCCTCAAGGGCGAGGGCTCGGTTGGCGCAGTCAAGCGCCCGGTTGCGGTCTTCGTCCTCCAATCCGTCGTCGATGAGATACCGTCCGAGCTGGCGCCAAGCCCGCGGTTCGGAGTCGCTCGTCGCAACCCACGCCTCGGCGACTTTGCGCCCTTCAGCCATGGTTCCCTGATCGCGGTGGGCTTTACAACACACCTCGTAAGCATCTGCGGATGTCGGGTCGAGCATTAAGCATTCCTTGGCGCACTCGATGGCGCGGGCGGAGTCCCCGCGTCGCCTGAGCGCCTCGCCGAGGTCGGCGTGAAGACCCGCGACATCCGGGCGCAACTCGACGGCACGCTCATAGGCGGCGACCGCCTCGTCGAGTTTGTCAGACTCTTGGAGAAGGAGAGCTCCTCCGAGTCCCATGAAGGCCTGCACGAGGACGGGCTGGAGGTGGCTCGCTTCGCGGTACGCGACTTCCGCTTCAGCGTACTCCTCGAGTCGCATGTGAGCCGAAGCGAGATTGGCGTGCGCGACGGAGTATTGGGGAACGAGTCGCGTGGCTTCACGAAGTAGCGGAATCGCCTCGCGATGGCGTCCCGCGCGAATCATCGACGCCCCGAAATCGATGTGAGCATTTGCGTACTGTGGATTTGATGCGATCGCCTTCCGAAACGCAGCGTGCGCTCCTTCGACGTCGCCCTTCGATTCGAGCAATGCAGCCCGCTGATGGTGAAGTCTCGCGGCAGGGGGGGAGAGATCGGTGACACTTCGCAAGGTCGCAATGGCATCGTCGACCTTGCCCTGCTTTTGAAAGACCAGGGCACGGCCGAAGACCGAATCGAAGAGTTTCGGATTGAGCTCCAGGGAGCGATCGAAGGCTGCGAGGGCTTCGTCGAGGCGGTCGAATTTCAAGAGCGCCGAGCCACGGTTGCAATGCGCGTCCGCGCGATTCGGCGCCAGTGTGAGGAGCTGATCCGAGGCTGCGATCGCCTCCTCTATCCGCCCGGTTCGAATCAAGTAGGCAACGAGAGTCACCCAGCCGTTTTCGTGATCGGGATCGAGTTCGAGATCCTTGCGCAGGTGCGAGATCGCTCCGTCGAGATCGCCCTCTGCCTCGGAGATCCAAGCCAGTTCGGAGTGCGCCTTCGCGAAGCCTGGGCGGATTTCGAGGATCGCTTCGAATCGAGTCCGAGCCTCTTGTCGGTCGATCTTCCGATACGCGAGGGCGCAAAAAAACTTCCCGGCGACGGAATCGGGCCAGAGGGTCTCAATCCCCGAGACGGCGGCCTGCACAGTTTCTCGGTCTTCGGCGACTCCAGCGGCAAGGGCGAGTCGGAAGTGGTGGAGAGGCTGCGCCTTTTCTCCGTTGAGTACCACCCGACGCAGGAGGGCGAGAGACTCGTCGAGGGCAACTCGATTTCCAAGTTCTCCCTGGTTGAGCTTTTGTTGCGCGGTGACGAACAGTTCAGCTAAGTCGACGGGAGGACCGAGGTCGCGGAGGATTCCATCCGACTGCTTTGTGTAGCCCCCCTTCGCGAAGATATCCGCGAGCTTCCGCCCGATCGCCCGCACCCCGAGCCGCTCATACTCGCCTCGGAGGTGGTCGACTGCCTCCTGCTGGAGATTCAGCTTCAGGAATGCGCTCCCACGCCCAATGATGGCGTCCACGTCATCGCGGTCGATCCGCAAGGCGCGCTCATATTGAGCGAGCGCGAGGTTGGGATCGCCAAACTCGAGTTCGAGCTGCCCTTCCGTGATCGCCGCTTGCAACTCTTCCGTCGCTTGGCTTTCGAAGCCGCGTTCGATGACGGGAAGTCGGGCGACGAGGTAGCCGCCCACGGAGGTCGCGACGAACAAACTGGTCACGGTGAGCAGCGCGAGCGCAGCCCGACGGGGCTCGCGTTCCGCCCAACGCCGTACCCTCTGGAAGCTCCCGAGTGGTCGCACCGAGACGGGCCGCCCCGCCAGCCATCTTTTGAGGTCCAGAGCAAGCTTCTCGGCGGTCGGGTAGCGGCGATCGGGATCTTTCTCGAGAGCGTGAAGGGTGATCGCCGCCAAGTCGCGAGGAATGGTTGGTTCGATCCGTCGAGGGTCGCGCGGCTCCTTGGTCAGGATCGAGAGCAGGATCTCGCCCCGTTTCGCTCCGGTGAACGGCAATTGTCGAGTGATCAGTTCGTACAGAGTGACGCCCAGCGAATAGACGTCACTGCGCCGATCGACGGGGGTCGCGACCCCGGAAACCCGCTCCGGAGCGGCATAGTAAGGGGTCCCCGCCCAATCCCCGGTCGCGGTCATCCTCGGTTGCTGTTCGAAGCTCGCGAGCCCGAAGTCGGTGAGATGAAACCGGCCGTGGCGATCGAGAAGAATGTTCCCGGGCTTTACGTCGCGATGAATCACTCCGTGGTCGTGGGTGTGGTCGAGCGCTTCGGCGATCGTGGCGACACCGGCGACGAGGAAGCGCACTAGGTCCGGTTCCTCTTTCCAAGGGGAGGGCGTGCTGAGATCGGTCTCGGTGACTTCTGGTTGGTCGAGCGGTCGGGTCGAGTCATCGGCAACCCACTTCTCGAGATCGGAGGTGGAGCGCCGTTCAGTCGGCGTTTCACGGACACGCTCGATAATCCGACTCAGAGAAACACCGTCGATGAACTGCATCGAGAAAAAGTGGTGACCATTCTCCTCGCCGACTTCGTAGACCTCGACGATCGCGGGGTGCGCCAAGCTTGCGGCTGTCTTCGCCTCTGATCGGAAGCGAACGACTGCCGTCAGGCCAAAACCGAGAGAGGGGGGGAGCACTTTGAGCGCGACAGTACGGTCGAGAGAGAGCTGGCGCGCCTCGTAGACCACTCCCATCCCACCGCGCCCGATCTCTCGAACGAGCTCGTAATCCCCGAGACGGGCCGGGACGTCAGATGGCTTCGGCTCCTCGGGGCGAGAGAGAAGTCCTTCGAGCGTTTCGCGAAGGTGCGGGTGAGCCCGGAGGAATTCCTCCGGCGCGGGAGGCTCAGGATCGGAAATGTATCGAAAGTAGGCCTCGAACGCATCGCCTAAATCAGAGACCACGATTCTGACTGGTCGCACCTTCAACCTGCTTCACGGTT
>CALEHF010000171.1 GCA_937876125.1 uncultured bacterium | reverse complement strand
CGGTTCCGCGGTTGCAATCGTGGCACGGCGACCCGGGGGCTCGATACCGCTATTCGGGGCTTCTGCTCGAACCGGAACCGTGGACCGCACCCCTTTTGGAGATCCGGAAACGTCTCCATGCGCGGCGCTCGGAGATCGAGTTCGATTCGGTCCTCGTGAACCTCTACCGCGACGGGCGCGACAGCATGGGGTGGCATGCGGATGACGAATCGGAACTCGGCGCCGAGCCGGAGATCGCGAGCGTTTCACTCGGCGCAACCCGCACCTTTCAGCTCAGGCACCGCACGCAGAAGGATCTTCCTCGGGTCGATCTCGACCTGACCGCGGGTTCACTACTCTGGATGGCGGGGAAGACGCAGAAGTGCTGGCAGCACGCGCTCCCGAAACGGGGGGGGAAGGCGCGGCTCGGGGCCCGGATCAACCTGACCTTCCGACAGATCCATAGCCGCCGCGGGTGAGTCGCGCGGAGGCTCAGGGGTCCCTGTTGGACTCAGCCCCCTGCCCGACTCGGGCCCTCGGTGACTCGGCGCCAAGCCGAAACGAAGTCCTCGGGCTCCGCCCTCGTGAAGGTGAGTCGTTCTTCTGAGTGGGGATGAACGAAGCCGAGCAGGCGCGCGTGGAGCGCGGGACGCGCGATGGCCGCGGCCGCTTCGCCGTAAGCGATGTCACCGAGGATCGGGAAGCCCGCGATCGCGCAGCCGACGCGAATCTGATTGCGGCGCCCGGTCTCCAAAGTGAGGTCAAGGAGCGCGTGCCCGCTCCGGCGCTCGATCACTTCATAGTGCGTCACGGCATCCTTCGCGCCCGGCTCGGTGGGATGGGCTTCTGAGACCTTGCCGTGCTTCTCGACGAGCTTGTGTCGGAGAGTTCCTCGGTCGAGGGGGGGCGCACCGACCACGATCGCGCGATATCGGCGCTCGATTTCATGGCGCGCGAACGCGGGTTTCAGGATGTCATAAGCAAACTTGCTGCGTGGAAACACCAGGACTCCGCTGGTTCCCCGATCGAGCCGCTGGACGACGAACACCGAGGGTCTCCCCCCGCGCTTCACATCGCGCTCACGCAACCAATCCTCGAGGCTCGGGTCGCGGCGGGGAGGGGGGAGTGCAAGCTGCTCATCGCGCGGGACAGTGAGAACCCCCGCCGGCTTCGCGACCACGATCACGTAGGGGTCTTCGTGAAGAATCTCCGCGAGGGGGGCCCCCCGGGCATCCCGGCGGCGGGGTGCGTCGGTTTGGACTTCGACCTGCATGCCGATGGAGAGTCGGGCTCCATGATCGGTGACCACTGCACCGGAGACTCGAACCGCGCCACGGTCGATGAGGTCTTGGGCTCTTCGGTGGGAGAGGGAGAGGCGCGCGCGCACTTCTGCGGCGAGGCGCACTTCCGCCGCCACGGTCCACGACTCATCCGTCATCGGCGGGGTTCAGCGGGAGGTTCAGGGGGCAGGATTGCATTTTGGAGCGAGCGAAGATGCGGCGCTAGGATGCTCTGGGTCTTCGCATCCGAGAGCTCGCCCTTGAGCATCATCTCAAAGAGGTGGGCGTCGTGTTGAGTGAGAATTGCGCCGACGAGCTCGCGGGTCGCCCAATCGGACAGCTCGAACTTCAAGCACACTCGCGTCAGGCGCTCGTTGGCGATCGCAATTGCGGAGCCGTCGAGCTTGAGCTCGGGGACCGACACGCGATCGGTGAAGGAGGCGACGATGCGCAAGGGGCGTCGAGCCTCTCCCGGGTCCTCGGACGGAGGCATCGGAGCCGCGTCTTCGATCCACCCGTTCCAGAACAGATCGACCAGATGCTGAGCGCGCTCGGGGGTCATGCCGAGGGTGTCGAGTCGCTGTCTCTCCATCTCGAACCGAAGGGGCATGACCTGGATGGCATCGAAGCGCAGGGTTTCGAGCTCAGGAGAACTCCAAATCACCGTATCGCGCGCGGTGGGGAGTCGACTGGGATCGAAGGTCGATCCGCGCTCGCGAGGGTCGGCATCGGAGGGGGTTCCTGCGCAGCCTGCGAGTAGCAAGCAGAGGAGAACGCCGCGCGCGGCGCGGGGAGCGCGGAACGAGAGTGAAGTTGCGGGAGCGGGGGAGACCGATCGATCGAGCACCGGGACACCTTCCAATCTGCGCCTTCCGGCGAGTGATGGGGGATCGTACCGGATCTGGCGGCAAACGGAGTGTAATCGGCGCCACAGGGTGCCCACTCACGGTCAGAGTCGCTATGATCTTCAGTCGGTCACCACGCGCGGGAACGTGAGACCCCCGTGACCCCAGTCGATCGCGACCCAGCCCCTCTGGCGCGCCGAGCGGAGAGTTGCGTCTCTCCTTTGGCACCCTGGAGATCGGCCCAACCTGAAAGTGAGCCCTCCGTGGCCCGACGACCCCACTCCTCAGCAGCTCCGTCATCTTTCAAGGACGGTGCTTCTTCTAAGAACACCACCGCGAAACCCGCCGCGAGCAAGCCCACGGCCCCGCGCCCGACGGAGACGCGTCTCGTCTCTGAGTTCTTGCCGATGACCCAGAAAGAGCTGCGCGCACGGGGCTGGCTGCCTCGGGAGAACGGCGAGTGGGATGAGAAGCGCCACGGCGTCGACTTCATCCTGGTGACCGGCGATGCCTACGTCGATCATCCGAGCTTCGCGAACGCAGTGATCGGTCGGCTTCTGGAAGCGCGCGGTTTCCGCGTCGCGATCCTCGCCCAACCCGATTGGCAGTCGGTCGAGTCGTTTCGAATCTTCGGCCGCCCGCGCATCTCGTGGTTGGTGAGCGCCGGGAACCTCGACTCGCTCCTCAACCACTACACCGCCCACAAACGTCCCCGCTCCGACGACAGCTACTCCCCGGGGGGCCGGGCCGGCATGCGTCCAGAGTACGCGACGGTGGTCTACTCGCAGCGGTGCCGGGAGGCGTTCAAGGACGTGCCGATCATCGCGGGTGGTGTCGAGGTTTCGATGCGCCGCCTGGCCCACTTCGATTACTGGCACGAAAAAGTTCGGCGTTCACTGATCCTCGACGCGCGCGCCGACTTGGTGGTGTACGGGATGGGGGAGCGTCCCCTCGTCGATGTCCTCGAACGGATGGCCGCCGGCACCCCGATCCCCGAGATTCGTGATATCCCGGGGACCGCCTACGCGATCGGAAAGCACGGGCGCCCGCACTTCTTCCCCGAGGCAGAGTTCCAGGTCGGAACGCCCTGGTTCGAGCAGGCGGACTCGCTCCTCGAGCGGATGCGTCCTCAGACTGGCAAAGAGCTGCACCCGGGCGACGCGGTCCTCGAGTTGCCGAGTTACGACGAGGTGAAGGGAGCCGACGACCACAGCAAGGGGCGCTTCGCCCGCGCCCAGCACATCTTCCATCGCGAGCACAATCCCGATCGCGCGCCGATCCTCCTCCAGCGCCACGGCGATCAGACCGTCGTCATCAACCCGCCGGCGCATCCCTTGAGCACCGAGGAACTCGACGCGGTCTTCGCGCTCCCTTACAACAAGGCGCCGCACCCGAGCTACGGCGGCGAAGCGATCCCCGCGTTCGAGATGGTGCGCTTCTCGATCACTGTCATGCGCGGCTGCTTCGGCGGTTGCACCTTCTGTGCGATCACCGAGCACCAAGGGAAACGGATCAGCTCGCGAAGCCCCGAAAACGTGAAGCAAGAGGTCGAGGACCTCAAGCGACTCGAGGGGTACACCGGCGTGATCAGCGACCTCGGTGGCCCGACCGCGAACATGTATCGGATGCGCTGTTCCCGCCCCGAGATCGAGTCACGCTGCCGACGTCCTTCTTGCGTGCATCCCACGGTTTGTCGCCTGCTCGATACGGACCACGCCCCGATCAAGAACCTGATGCGCGAAGTCCGCGAAGCGGATGGCGTGAAGAAGGTTCTCATCGCCTCGGGGGTTCGGATGGACCTCGCCACTCTCGATCCGGAATACATCGAAGAGCTCGCCACGCACCACGTGGGGGGGCACCTGAAAGTCGCGCCGGAGCATGTCGACGACGAGACGCTCTACCTGATGAAGAAGCCGGGGATGGACGTCTATCTCGACTTCGAGAAGCAGTTCGATCAAGCGTCGCGGAAAGCGGGGAAAGAGCAGTACCTCGTTCCGTATCTGATGAGTTCGCACCCGGGGTGTGACATGAAGGGCGCGGTCGACGTCGCGGAGTTTTTGAAAGCGCGCAATCTGAAGCCGCAGCAGGTGCAGGACTTCATCCCGACCCCCGGTACTCCCGCGACGTGCATGTGGTGGACCGGCATCGACCCCCACACGATGAACCCGGTGCATGTGACAACAAAGATGCGCGACAAGCGGAAGCAGAAGGCTCTCCTTCAACATTGGAAGCCGGAAAACGAGACGCTGGTGCGCGAAGCGTTGGTCGATGCGGGTCGCACCGATCTCATCGGCGACGGGCAAGACGCGCTCGCGCCGAATGGGGGAGGGGTGCGACACGCGCGACCGCACGCGGGGGGCGCCGGGAGGGGCGGGGCTGGCCGCTCGGACGCCCGCAGGGG
Organism: uncultured bacterium; assembly: GCA_937876125.1. Classification (GTDB taxonomy): domain Bacteria; phylum Planctomycetota; class UBA8108; order UBA1146; family UBA1146; genus JAFMMO01. The sequence goes on along the minus strand of CALEHF010000171.1, from coordinate 11,354 downwards.
ACAGAAACCCGGTCGGGGGGGGAGCGGTCGCGGAGGGCGTCGCCGAGGATAACTCACGCGCTCGCGTTGCTCGCCTCCGGCGCGGTCGTCCGATCGCTCGGCTCCTCTTCATGGCGGCGTGCACTGCACAACTTCGAGATCCTGGACTCGTCCTTCGGTTCCAAAGAACACAACCGTGGTTTCACGGTGAACTCGCGAGCACCTCGACTCCACTCGCTCAAAACGCCATCCCCCGCTAATCTACTCCCGATCGTCCGGCCACCCCTCCGCTTGCTCCTTCGAGAGGACCTCCATGTCTGAAGTTGCCTCCCCCGCCCGTCCCACCTCCGTCGCGACCTGGAGCTCCCTCCCCGATCGCGAGCCGCAGTACGCGCTTGTTGCGAACGTCGATTTGGTGGTCGTGCGCTTCGGCGACGCGGTTTCCGTTCTCTACGGGCGCTGCCTCCACCGCGGGGCACTGCTCGCCGACGGGTTCGTCCAAGGGGACAACTTGGTGTGCGGCGTGCACAACTGGGATTACCGCTACGACACCGGGGTGAGCGAGTACAACCCCTCTGAGGTGCTCCATAAATTCACATCCTGGATCGATGCCGACGCCGACTCCGTCCTGGTCGATGAGGCGGAGATCGAGGCGTGGCACGTCACCCAGCCGCAGCCCTTTGATCGCGACGCCTACCAGGGGCTCTACGCCGATCCCTCAGGCACCCCGGACGAGCCTCACGTAGGTCACATCCAGAAGCTCGCCAAAGAGGGCCTCTCGAAGGTGGGGCACCACGGACCGACCTCGGCGATGGGAGTCTCGCGCCGGGAGTTGCCACAGTGGGACGACATTCAGATCGTCACTGCCCAGATGTGGAAAAAGCCTCTTCTCGACGACGAGCCCGTGGCGACCGCGCTCACCATCGGCCCCGAAGCGAAGAAGCCGCTCACCCTCGAGATTCCGATCTTCGTCAGCGACATGAGTTTCGGCGCGCTGTCTGAAGAGGCAAAGGTCGCGCTGGCGCGTGGGGCCGAACTCGCGGGGACCGGCATCTGTTCCGGCGAAGGGGGCATGCTCCCCGACGAGAAGGCGGAGAACTCGCGCTACTTCTACGAGCTCGCCTCGGCGAAGTTCGGGTGGGCGCTCGAAAAGGCTGCCAGCTGCCAGGCGTTTCACTTCAAGGGGGGGCAAGGCGCGAAAACCGGCACCGGCGGGCACCTTCCCGGCAACAAAGTGATCGGCAAGATCGCCGAAGTGCGCGGACTCGAGCCGGGAACCCCCGCGATCAGTCCGGCCCGTTTCCTCGATCTCGACACCCCCGCCGACTACCGCCGCGTTGCGGATGAAGTGCGGGAAGCGAGTGGCGGGATCCCGATCGGCTTCAAGCTCTCCGCCCAGCACATCGAGCGCGACCTCGACTTCGCCCTCGAAGTGGGCATCGAGTACGTCATCCTCGACGGGCGCGGCGGCGGGACCGGTGCCGCGCCGAACATCTTCAAGCAGAACATCTCGGTCCCGACGATGGCAGCGATCGCCCGGGCGCGCCGGCACCTCGATCGCCGTGGACGCGGCGACGTCACTCTGATCGCCACCGGCGGCTTGCGCACCGAGGCGGATTTTGTGAAGGCGATGGCGCTCGGCGCCGACGGGCTCGCTGTGTCGAACTCTGCGCTGCAGGCGATCGGCTGTCTCGGCATGCGCGCGTGTCACACCAACTTCTGCCCGGTGGGGATCGCCACCCAGAAGGAGAGCCTCCGTTCACGTCTGGTGGTCGCGGAATCGGCGAAGCGTCTCGCTCGCTACTTTGATGCGACGGTGGAATTGATGGGGGTCCTCGCGCGCGCCTGTGGGCACTCCCGTCTCAGTGACTTCTGCACCGAGGATCTGACCAGTTGGAAGCGCGAGGTCGCTGACCTCGCCGGCATCCGCTACGCGGGGGAGTAAATCCCACTCCTCTTTGTCGTTCGTCTCACCCGCACTCACTCCTTCTGACTCTGAACTGGAGGTCCCCGTGGCCGAAACGAACGACCGTTGGCACAAAGTGCTCGAGCCCGGCGAACTTCCTGAAGGACGCGTGAAGTCGGTTCCGTGCGGATTGCGAACCCTGTGCGTCTCGCATATCGGCGGGAAGTTCGGGGCGCTCGATAACCACTGCCCGCACCAAGGCGGGCCGCTCGGCGAGGGTTCGATCGAGAACGGGCTCTTGCGCTGTCCTTGGCACGGTTGGGACTTCGATCCGGTCACGGGGAAGGCCCCCGGATTCGACGATGGGATCGAGACCTTTCCCATCGAGGTGCGCGAGGACGGGGTCTATGTCGAACTCCCCCGTGAGGATGTTCACGAGCGCACGGTGACCGACGTGATGGTCGAAACGATGGCCGCGTGGGGGATCCGTCACGTCTTTGGCATGGTTGGCCACTCGAATCTCGGCCTCGCTGACGCGGTCCGCCGCCAGGTCGAGGCGGGGTCGATGGACTACATCGGGATCCGGCACGAGGGCGCCGCGTCGTTCGCGTGCTCCGCCTACGGCAAGCTGACCGGCCGCCCCGCGGCTTGTCTCTCGATCGCCGGGCCCGGCGCGACGAACCTCCTCACCGGGCTTTGGGATGCGAATGTGGACCGCGCCCCCGTGCTCGCCTTGACCGGTCAAGTGGACACGCAAGTGCTCGGCCCCGGTGCGTTCCAAGAAGTCGATCTCCAAGGTGCGTTCGGCAAAGTGGCGAAGTGGAGCCAGACCGTGCTCCCGGGCAGCCGTCACGCGGAGCTGGTCAACCTCGCGCTGAAGACCGCGGTGCTCGAGCGAGGCGTCTCGCACCTGATCTTCCCCGATGAGGTGCAAACTCAACCCGCTCCGAAGGGCAAGCCGGGGTCGCCCCAAGGCCGACTGGCACCCCAAGAGATCCACCCGCCGGTGGCTTCGCTCGACGCGGCGGTGGAGCTTCTCTCCGCCTCGAAGCGACCCGTCATTATCGTCGGGCACGGGGCGCGCTTTCAGATGGAGGCGGTCGTCGCGTTCGCGGAGTCGATCCACGCCCCGGTCATCACCACCTTCAAAGGGAAGGGGCTGATCCCCGACAGCCACCCCTTGGCCGGCGGAGTGCTGGGGCGCAGCGGCACTCCGATCGCCAGCTGGTTGATGAACGAGTCCGATGCTCTGCTCGTCCTCGGGGCGAGTTTTTCGAATCACACCGGCATCACGCCGAAGCGCCCGATCGTGCAGGTCGATACCGATCCGATGATCCTCGGCAAGTTCCATGCGGTGAAGGTGCCCGTATGGGGAGAGATCGGCGTGACAGTGGCAGCGCTCGGTGAGAGGCTCGCAGGGAAGAACGTTGCCGAGAACCAGCGCGCCGATGTCGCTGCGCGATGGAAGATCTGGCGCGATGAGAAGGCGAGCCGTCGCCTGGATGACCGCGGCCAGGGGGTCGCATCGGCCGTGCTCTTCGAAGCGCTCTCCGAAGTCTGCCCAGAGGACGCGATCATCGCTGTCGATGTCGGCAACAACACTTATTCGTTCGGGCGCTACTTCGAGTGCAAACGCCAGGCGGTTCTGATGTCGGGATACCTCGGCTCGATCGGGTTCTCATTCCCTGCCGCCATGGGGGCGTGGGCCGCGACCCAAGAAGACGACTCGCGCTTCCACGGTCGCCCGGTCGTTTCTGTTTCGGGAGATGGTGGGTTCGGGCAGTACCTCGCCGAGTTGACGACTGCGGTGAAGTACGGGATGAACATCACCCACGTGCTCTTGAACAACTCCGAACTCGGCAAAATTTCGAAGGAGCAGCGCTCCGGCGAGTGGGATGTCTGGCAGACCTCGCTCCACAACCCCGATTTCTCGAAGGTCGCAGAGCTGTGCGGGGCCCAGGGAATACGCGTGGAGAAGGGGAGTGACGTGAAGGCGGCGCTCGAGCGCGCTCTCGCCCACGATGGCCCGAGCTTGGTCGAGGTGATCACCGACGCGGAGCTCATCTGATCGCTCTCGGTGGTGCGCTCCGCTCATCGGTCACGCAAGTTTTCGGGGCACACGGTGTCCGCGGGGAAGCTCCACCTCGAGCGTGGGCGTGCTGGCATCCGGAGTGGGGCGCGACCAGTAACGCATGGAGATCTTCCCCGTCGCGCGATCGATTTCCACCTGGGTGATGCTACGCGTACTCGTCTTTTCGCGCGAGAGGAGCGGCGCCCAGGCTTCGCGATCCTTGGGCTGCGACACGTGGAACGTGGGGAGCAAGCCACGTCGCTCTGCACCGCCTTCGCGCCACGCTCTGAACTCGGATTCACGCCACGGCAAGACCTCGAGTGGGTTCCAAGACGACGAGGTCAGGAAGGTCCACTCCTCTCCGAGCGGAAGTTCCTCGAGAGCACCGTTTCCCCGCCAAACAAAGAGCGTTCCGACCTCGCGGGCTGCACTTTCATCGTCGGCTGGGGTCACTCCGAAAATGACGAGGCGAAAAGGGGAGTAGCGAGTCGGCACACACGTGTCCCGGAAGGCGCGCACTGCATCGGTTCTCGAGCTCCCCCGGAGCGCGAACTCCACCAACTCACCGCGCGTCGCGGTGCCGCTCGGGGGCTTCGGCTCGCTGCCGTCGTCGTAGAGATTGAGGAGGCACCCGACCACGCCCTGGTCATTGACTCCGATCCACGTCCCGCCGGCCCCGCCATCGCGGGGTGCCAACAGTTGCGGAAGGTGGGGCGGGGCCGAGATGCAAGGCGGGGCCTCTTCGGCCCGCTCTCGTGATTCGTCTCGGTTCATGGTGAGGCAGAAGCGCTCGGGGGTGAGCTCCGCCGTCAGCGTGCACATCCGTCTGGATCCCTGCTCGAGTCCGGAGCGCCGACCCGTGCGCGGTGGGCCTGGGTCGAGAACGCGACACCGAGTTGCGACGCAACGTGGGTGACGCTCTCGCACCGCCCCCCTGCCGCGATCAGCTGGGTGATGATCGCCAAGTGGTGGATCGTGTGGTCTGACAGACTCATCCACTCTCGGCGCACGGTGCTCTGGATCGGCTCCGGCGGGGAATCGGGGGCGAGGGATTGCTGGATGACAACGACGCGGTCGAGGTCGTTTTCGGTGCGTTCCCTGAGCTCCGCAATGATCTCCTTGATCGCCACGCTGGAAAGATCGCGATCGGTCTCGAGCGCGAGGTCGCGCTCACGGGCGTCGTACTCGACGAGCCCAGTGGTCGCCTCTGCGAAGAAGCACCGGAAGTACTCGATGCAGTGCCGCAGGTGGGCGCCGATGGTGCCGTGGTCGCTACTCGGGGCGACGAAGGTGTCGTCGTCGATCTCGCCGAGAAGTTTCAGGCAGCGCTCCAGTGCGATGACGCACCCTCGGATCGAGGTCGGAAGCGCTTCGGTGTGGATTGAACGGTCGGTCATGATCGCGTCTCTCCGGCGTGGGGTCGAAGGGATCGGGGCTTCGGGCTTGGGAAGAGGGGCAGGCGCCCCGGCCCGTATTCGTGAAGGCAGAAGACGGCCAGGTGACACGCGGCGAGCGATGGATCTCGAATTGGACGGGGGCGGGCCCCTCCCGGCGGGAGCGAGTCGACCTCTCTTCCGGCTACGAACGGGTCGACTCTTCCATCACCGCTGCACGGAATCCCTTCCGAAGCCGGTATGCTGCGCACGATCGCCTCTGAACTCAAGAGACTCCGAGGGGATCGTCATACTTTGCTGACTGTCCAATCGTGGGAACCCCAGGGACCGGGGCTCCCGTTCCTCGGTCTTTCCGGGCATCCTGCCCCCGCTGTCGGCGCGGCCGCCGTGCGAAATCGAGCTGACGTTCGCTGCTTTACTCGCGTTCCCATTCGGGGGTGGAGGGGGAGGACTTTTGCTAGTCAAGCTGGTCGAGGCCACGCTGCTGATTGTCGGAGGATATGCCATTATCGGGCTCTTGGTGGCCTTTGCGCTCCAAGCTCGGGGGCTTCACTCGATCGATCCAGCCACCCGTGGAGCGGGTCTCGGCTTCCGCATTCTCGTCACTCCAGGTTTGGTCGCGCTGTGGCCGATCCTCGTCGGGAAGTGGCGAAGAGCGGCCGCAGGAACCGCTCAGATCCCCGATCCCGACCGCCCCGTCTCGCCGCGGGGTCTTCGAAAGACTCAGAGCACAACTTGGCGGCTGGTGACGGTCGGTGCGGTGGTCGTGGCAACTCTCGGGCTCATCCAGCGCCCCCCCATGACGAGCGAGCCGCGTTCCGAAGCTCTGGCGTTGCTCACATCCGACCCCGGACCCCTCCCGACGGTGCTCCGCGAGCTGGGGACGCTCTTTCCCGACCTCCCGATCGAGGCGCGTTTGCGGGGGGCCGACTCGGGCGGTGCGATCCGCCAGCTCGAGCTCGACGTCAAAAAGGACCTCGCCATCCCCACCCTCGCCCTCTACTGGTGCCCGCTGGGAACCCGAACCGAGTCTGCGCCGGGAGCCGGAGCGATTTTTGTCGGGACGGTGTGGGGGCCAGAGACGCTGCGCTTCTCTCTCGGCGCGTCCATAGCGGGCGACGGAGAGTGGGTTCTCTACTCGATTGCACGTGCGACGACGATCGCGGTCGCCGCGGGAACACTCGAGGGGGGAACGCCGTGAGTGGCCCGTATCGCGCGGTGCATTGGAATCGGCAAAAGAAGGTCTACGACCGATGGGTCGTCGGGGGCCTCCTCATCGCCATCGGCACCTTCATCGCAGTGACCGGAGCGCTCCGCCCTGAGTTCACGGCGGAGACACTGATCATTCGCAGCACTTCGATCGCCGCGGTCGTGCTCCTTCACATCGTGCTCGCCATCGGGCCGCTCGCTCGACTCGATCGCCGCTTCATGCCGTTCCTCTACAACCGGCGGCATCTCGGCGTGACGATTTTTCTGCTCGGATTGACCCACGCGTCGATGGCGACGTTCCAGTTCCACGCCTTCGGCGACGTGAACCCGCTCGTCAGCATCTTCACCGCCTACTCGAGGGACTACGCCGCTCTCGGGGACCTCGCACGAATCTCCAACTTTCCCTTCGAACCTTTCGGGGTGCTCGCCCTCTCGATCTTGTTCGTGATGGCCGCGACGAGCCACGACTTCTGGCTTCGCAATCTCGGTGCATCGTTTTGGAAGCTGATCCATATCTTCGTTTACGTTGCCTATGGCTCGGTCCTGATCCACGTCGCGTACGGCGTCCTCCAATCGGAACGTGGGCTGGCGGGTCCCGTGCTTCTCGGCGCGGGCTTCGTCACCTTGTTCACGTTGCACTTCGCGGCGGAGCGAAAGGAGGCGAGGATCGATGCGGTGATCGCTCCGCTCGTCGAGGAGGGATATGCGAAGGTTTGTGCCGTCTCTCTGCTTCGCGACGGAGAAGGGCGCCCGCTGCGAGCGGGGAAAGAGCGTGTCGCGGTGTTTTTGAGTGGTGCGCGGGTCTACGCGCTCTCGAACGCTTGTCGCCACCAAGGCGGACCGATCGGTGAGGGGAAGATCCTCGACGGCTGCATCACGTGCCCTTGGCACGGGTGGCAGTACGAACCGGAGAACGGAAAGAGCCCGCCCCCCTTCGAGGAGGTGATCGGCACGTACCCAGTGCGGGTCGTCGATGGAGACGTGTATGTGCTCCCGCGGTTCAACGAGCTGGGGTCGTCGTGTCCCGGCGCTGGGGTGGAAGGCGGCACGCGATGAACGACGAGTTTTACATCGGCTATCTGCCCAGCGCGCCTCCCGGTCTCGCGCGCCGCGCGAAGCGAGTGGTCCTCACACTGATCTTTTTGGGGGCGAGTTCGGTTGTGTGGCTCGCTGCGTCGCAAGCGGCGCGCCCCGCCGGCACGTTCGAATTCGGCACGGTCCGCACCTTTGAAGGCGTGCTGATCGAGCGGCCGATCCCCATGCTGCGCGTCTCTCCCCCGGAAGGCTTAGAAGGAGAGGCGTCACCTCTCGTGCTGGTCGGTTTCGGGAAAGGGGGACTCCCCGAGTTTGCCCGCGGGCATCACGGCGCCCAGGTGCGTTTTCGCGGAACGTTGGTGATTCAAGGGGCGAACGCGATGATCGAGCTCAACGACCCCGAGTCGTTCGAAGTGATCACGCCCGCGGCCGCCGGCGACCCGACGGGGGAGATTCTCTCCCTCAATGTTACCGTCACCGGCGAGCTGGTTGACACCAAGTGCTACTTCGGTGTGATGCGCCCCGCGACCGGCAAGGTGCACCGCGCGTGTGCGGTTCGCTGCCTGTCGGGAGGCGTCCCCCCCGGATTGTTGGTCCGCGACGACATCGGCGGCTCGGCGGTCTTCCTCCTTGCGGGGACCGACGGCGCGCCTCTCGACTACGACGTCGAGTGGGCGGCCCTCGCGGTCACTGCGCGCGGTGCCCTCGAGCTCCACGGCGAACTACCGGTTCTCCGGGTGAGGAGCCTCGAGCTCGCCCACTGAGCACGAGCGATGAACATGAACTCCGCCGACTCCACCTCCGAACCCGAACCGCGTCCACCGAGTCTCGTGCGTCGAATCTTTCGGCTGCGGAACTTCGTGGTCGCGTACATCTTCTTGCTCGCTCTGAGTCACGTTGTGCGTCAGGTCGATCCCTATGAGGAGACCCTTCGGCCCGACCAATTTGCAGTCGAGGTGCTGGAGGCGGAGGGGGAGACCCCAACCGAGCGTCGGATCGCCATGGCGGTCACCGACCTCCCCGGCCCGACGAGCGACGGGCCGACGATTCTGCTGATTCACGGGAGCCCGGTCGCATCGGTTGCTATGGTCGAGCTCGCCGAAGCATTGTCCGCTCGCGCGCGAGTGATTCTCCCCGACCTGCCGGGGATGGGGAATTCGACGCAAGACGTCGCGGACCTCTCGGTGCGCGCGCACGCGGTGGCGCTCGACCAACTCCTCGCCGCACTCGACATCTCCGATGCTCACGTGGTGGGCTACAGCATGGGGGGCGGGGTCGTCCTCGAGCTTGCGCGGATGTTCCCGAATCGGGTTCGGTCGATCACGATGTTGTCCGCGATCGGCGTGCAAGAATTTGAATTGCTCGGCGACTATCACCTCAATCACGCCGTGCACGGCTTGCAGTTGGGCCTCCTCAAGCTGCTTTTTGAAGGGTTCCCGCACTTCGGTGCGCTCGACGGCTTTCCGCTGAATCCCAACTACGCGCACAACTTCTTCGACACCGACCAGCGCGGCTTGCGTGCGGTTCTCGAGAGCTACTCGGGACCGATGCGCATCCTCCACGGGGACAACGATCCGCTCGTCCCTGAACAAGCGGCGCTCGAGCATTATCGGCTCGTTCCCCAGAGTGATCTCATCCGCTTCAAGGGGGGGCACATCACACCCCTCGGAGCTCCCCCGTCGGTGGTCGATCCGATCGCGGAGTTCGTCGCGCGGGCCGAACGAGACGAGGCGCCGACCCGCGGCGAGGCGGATCCCGCGCGTATCACGGAGGCGGAGCGCCCGTTTGATCGCTCTCGAGTTCCGGCGAGCTCGGGTATGGCACTTATCGTCGTCATCCTCCTCCTTGCCGCCGCGACTTTTGCGAGCGAGGACCTCGCGTGCCTCAGCGGGGGAATCCTAGTCGCGAACGGATCGCTCACCTTCGGGGCGGCGGTCGGAGGGTGTGCGCTCGGGATTCTCTGCGGCGACATCGGCCTGTTTCTGATCGGGCGCGTGTTCGGGCGACGGGCCATGAAACTTGCCCCCATCCGCTGGGTGGTTAGCGAGAACGCGCTCGTGCGCGCTGCAGCGTGGCTCGACCGTCGTGGCGTGGGCGTGATCTTTGCGAGCCGTTTCACGCCGGGATTGCGGGTGCCGACCTACTTCGCCGCCGGAATCTTGCCGACACGCTTCTTCTGGTTCCTCTTTTACTTCGTGCTCGCGACTGCTCTTTGGACTCCGGCCGCGGTGGGGATCGGCGCGCTGATCGGTCGACCGATCCTCGAATGGGCGATCGGTGCGAAGGGCTATGCGGGGTGGATCCTTCTGGCCGAGGTGCTCTTGTTGTTCGGCGTCTGGAAGTTGGCGATCCCGATGTTCTCCTACCGTGGGAGGCGCGGCCTCGCATTGCGATGGGTGCGCATCCGGCGGTTTGAATACTGGCCGACGTGGATCTTCTACCCACCGTTGGTCCTCTACGCGATGACCCACATGCTGAGGCGTCGCAGCATCACCATCTTCGCCGCGGCAAATCCAGGCATCGAGCACGGCGGGTTCATCGGTGAGTCGAAGAGCGCCATCTTGAAGGGCCTCGTCGGAGCCGGGGACACCGTTGCGCACTGGGAGGAGATTCCGCCGGACCTCGATCTCGAGGCGCGGGTCGCGCGCGTCGAATCGTTCCTCCAAAAGCACGAGTTCTCATGGCCGGTCATACTCAAGCCCGATACCGGGGAGCGAGGCATGGGCGTAGTCATCGTGCGTAGCATCGCTGAGGCACGCTCCTACCTCGAGCAGTATGCGCCTCTCTGCATGGTGCAGGAGTACGTGCCGGGGCTCGAGTACGGAGTCTTTTACATTCGCCATCCGGATGAAGAGCACGGGCGAATCTTCGCGATCACCGACAAGCGTTTCCCCGAGGTCCAGGGGGACGGAAAGCACACGCTCGAGCACCTGATCCTCGAGGATCCCCAGGCGCTGCCGATGGCGAACGCGTACATCGCACAGTTCGGGGAGCGCGCACTCGATGTTCCCGCCGCGGGTGAGCGAGTGCGCCTCATCGAGATCGGAACGCACTGTCTCGGGGCGATCTTCCTCGACGGTGGAGCCCATGTGACGCCAGAGCTCACCGCTGAAATCGATCGGATCAGCCAGACGTTCGAGGGTTTCTACTTCGGGCGATACGACGTGCGGGTTCCCGATGTCGAGTCGTTCGAAGCGGGGCGCGAGATTCGGGTGATCGAGTTGAACGGCGTCTCGAGCGAGGCGACCAGTATTTACGATCCTCGCCACGGGGTACTAAACGCCTACAAGGTGCTCTTCGAGCAGTGGGCGATCGTGTATGCGATTGGCGCGCTGAATGCGAAACGAGGCGCGCCGGTACCGCGGACGTGGGACATGCTCCGTCGGTTGATTTGGAGCGATCCTCGCCCGCAGGTGCGCATCGAGACCACTTTGGCCCCCCTGGCTGAGGAAGACTCCGCCGGCGAGCGGCCGGCCGGAGAGGGGCACGCTCCTCTGAAATCTGCGGAAGATCCGGCGGCCGAAAACTCCGCTCGCAAGTAGTGGGGCAGCCCACTCGCGCCCCCCCGATACTGAGCCCCCCCGACACTGACCTCCCATGATAAGATCGGTACTCTTCGGGGATCCGCTGAGGCCGAACGCGCGCTCGCTGCGTTCATGATGCGGAACCAACCTCCCGGGGAGAGATCCAGCGAGACCAGACGATCCAAGCGCTGACCTCGCTGACCTCGCTGACCTCGCTGACTTCCGACCAAGGATTC
>CALEHF010000170.1 GCA_937876125.1 uncultured bacterium | reverse complement strand
TCCGGACCGTCCGCACGATGTGATGCGGCTCGATCTGTTCGGGGAGATACACCCCGGGGAGAACGACCGTGTACCGGATCTCGAGGGCCCCGCCGACAACCTCGATCTCGTCGATCGTATAGGTCACGCCGAACCCGTTGAATGTCCCCATCACCACGACGACCATCTCGCTGGCGAAGTCGACGGCCGGAAGCGGATCGCTGCTGTGAGCCGACCAGAACGTGCTCCACTCCCCCGCATCGAGAATGACCGACTGCAGGAAGGTCACAAGGCCCGAATCTGGACCCTGAGCGATCGTGGTGAACGGCAGCAATCCACCGGGACTGCACGGCGGAAGCGAGTCAGCCGTGGGGTCGACACCGTCGGCGGGAAACGGAGGCGGTGGCAGGGACCCCGCTTGGAAGAGCGCGGCGAGCAGGAAGATCGGATCGGAGATATCGAGAGCGCCGTCGTCGTTCACATCGGCAGCATCCGCACACGGAGCGGGGGGAGCGCCGGTCTGAAACAACATCGCGAGCATCGAGATCGCGTCGGCAATATTGACGTCGCCTCCGCCGTCGAAGTCGCCCCGCACGAACGCGGAGGCCGGTGTCGCGGCAAAGACGCTGAGAGCGGCAACGAGCAGGAGACTTCTCATCCGGGTGGCTCCCTTCACAGATGGCTGGCTTCAAACCCCTTGAGTCCACCACCCCAGGTCGGGCGGGTCAAGGGTCCGACCGGCAGCCTCTGCCACCCGCGCCCCCTTCGGCATCGCTTGGATCACGTCTTCCTCGGAACCCCGGTCAGATAGGTCACGTGGAGCGGCGAACGCCCAACGCGCACTCGTCCCGATTTCCACTCATAGCGTTCCGAATCGACTTCATCTCCAAGCGCTCGGAGCTCCCGCGGCGTGTATGCCCGAAGTTGCGAAACGACCCCATCCCACACACAGATCAAGGGGACACCGGGGAGGAGGTACGTAAAGAGAAGACGCTTCAGCCGGAAGGGACGCATGAAGAGGGTCGAGATAACGACCGCCCACGGCGTACAGATGAGAATCGACAAGACGCTGAAGAGGGTCCGATCCGGAATCTCGAAGATCGCGATCGCTTCGTTCGCAGCAACTGCATTTCCGAGCACTCGCCGTGCATCCGTCGGGCGAAAGTGGTGGAACGCATTGAATACGGTACGGACCCCGTCGAGCTCGGGGGGAACCTCCATCGCATCGATCGACGTCTTGGTGTAGCCGAGACGTCCTTCGGTACTCCTCTTGGCGCGACGAAACGCCTCGAGGTGGGGGAATTTGTCGGTCAGCGTGACTTCGACTGGAATTCCCGCCGCCCGCAGGTCTCGCTCGAGCCCGACCCACGGCCCCACGCCCCCGGAGCAAAGGTCGACGACGCGATGCGTCCCGGCCTCACGAAAGACCTCCTCGAGGATCGGGATCAGCGGTTCGTGGATTCCGAATCGATCTTCGACGAATTGAAGATAGTCTGTGGCGAGATCACGAATCGTCTTCGGAAACCACGCGAGGTCCTCGAGCTCCACCAACTGAAGGCGCGGAATCAGCGCCAAAGTGGACCCCATCGGCGGCGGCCTGCTCTCTCCCCGCGCCGCTTTGTGAGCATCAAATCCACTCTGGGTTGGCGACCGTGCGGTCTCCTCCCATTTCGCCGGTGTTGACCGTGCTCGCGGGCTCGAACAGAAGCAGCTCGACCTCGCTCTGCGCGACGGGCCGATGCTCAACCCCGCGCGGAACGACGAGCAATTCACCGGGGCCGAGGGTGACGGTGCGGACGCGAAAATCGATCTCGAGAGAGCCGCGAACGACGAGAAAGAGCTCGTCTTCGTGCTCGTGGGCGTGCCAGACAAACTCCCCGTTGAGCTTCGCGAGCTTGACGTGCTGACCGTTGAGTTCGGCGATGACCTTCGGGGTCCACGTCTCGGAAAACGAAGCGAGCTTCTCCGCCAGGCAGATCTTCTCGGTCACGTCACACCTCTCCAGTCGAGCCTGCCCCCACTCCGAGAACGGACTCAGCTCGAGTACGCCTCGATCGGCGGGCAGAGACAAACCAAGTTGCGATCGCCATACGCCTGATCGATGCGGGCCACCGCCGGCCAGAACTTGTGCTGGCGCGAGAACTCGGTGGGGAACGCCGCGCATTCGCGAGTGTACGGGTGGTTCCACTCTTCGGCGACGACCGCCGCTTGGGTGTGCGGCGCATTGTGGAGCGGGTTGTCGTCCTTCGGGTACTTGCCCTCTTCGATCTCGACGATCTCCGCATGAATGCTGCGCATCGTGTCACAGAACCGATCGAGCTCTTCCTTCGACTCGCTCTCGGTCGGCTCGACCATCAGCGTTCCCGCGACCGGCCACGACATCGTCGGTGCGTGGAATCCGTAGTCGATCAATCGCTTTGCCAAATCGTCGACCGAGACGCCAGCCTTCTTGAATCCACGAGTGTCGAGAATGCATTCATGGGCGACACGCCCCTTCTCGCCGCGGTACAGAACCGGGAAGAGATCGCCGATCTTCGCGGCGATGTAGTTGGCGTTCAGGATGGCGACCTCGGTGGCCTTCTTGAGGCCCGGCCCCCCCATCATCGCGATGTAGGCGTAGCTGATCGGCAAGATCATCGGGCTGCCGTAGGGCGCCGCGGAAATCGCACCGATCGCTTTATCGCCCCCCGTTTCCACGACCGGGTGTCCCGGCAAGTAGGGCGCGAGGTGCTTTTTCACCCCGATGGGCCCCATCCCCGGTCCGCCACCGCCGTGGGGAATGCAAAAGGTCTTGTGCAGGTTGAGGTGGCAGACGTCGGCGCCGAACTCGGCGATTCGCACCAAGCCGACCATCGCATTCATGTTGGCGCCGTCGAGGTAGACCTGGCCACCCGCCGCGTGAACCTTCTCGCAGATCGTGCCGATCGTTGTCTCGAACACCCCGTGGGTCGACGGGTAAGTCACCATCAGCGCCGAAAGCTCGCCGGCATGAGCAGCCAGCTTCTCGTCGAGGTCGTTGAGATCGATGTTCCCCTGGTCGTCGCACTTGATGACGACGACATCCATTCCCGCCATCTTCGCGCTCGCGGGGTTCGTTCCGTGGGCCGATTGCGGAATGAAACAGAGGTTGCGGTGGGTCTCGCCGCGCGCGTGATGGTGCGCGCGGATCACCATGAGCCCGGCGTACTCCCCTTGACTGCCTGCGTTCGGCTGAAGAGAGATCGCGTCGAATCCGGTGATCTCGGCGAGCCAACGCGAGAGGCGCTCGAACAACACGCGGTACCCCTCGGTCTGATCGACGGGGGCGAACGGATGGAGTTGCGCAAAGCCGCGGAACAGGATCGGAATCATCTCCGCTGCCGCGTTCAGCTTCATGGTGCAGGACCCGAGCGGAATCATCGCAGTATCGAGTGCGAGATCGCGGTTGGCGAGCTGGCGCAGGTAACGCATCAGCTCCGTCTCTGAGCGATGGCGCTCGAAGACCGGGTGCTCGAGGTAGTTCGATGTGCGGGCCAGTTTGCCGGGGTACTCAGAAGAAACGGAAGCGAGACAAGCGTCGAGATCGAGCTTCCGCGCTTCCCCTCCGAACACTTCGAACAGATCGGCGAGGTCGGCGTCGGTCACCGTCTCATCGAGCGCAATCCCGATATCGCCGCCTTCGTAGGAGCGCAGGTTGATTTCACGCTGGCGCGCATTCGAGAGCACCTCTTCGGAACCGACCCCCTTCGGCGTCACTCGAATCGCGTCGAAAATGGGTCCTTCGAGCACCGTGTGTCCGAGGGTGCCGAGCGCAACGCGGAGCGCTTCCGCCTGGGCGCGGATGCGCATCGCGATCTGGCGCAGCCCTTTGGGTCCGTGATAGACCGCGTAGGTGCCCGCTGCGACCGCCAAGAGAACCTGCGCCGTACAGATGTTCGACGTCGCTCGATCTCGACGGATGTGTTGCTCGCGAGTCTGCAGGGAAAGACGCAGCGCCGGGCGCCCTTCAGCATCTTTCGACACTCCGACCAAGCGACCGGGGAGCATGCGCTTGTACTCATCGCGAGTCGCCATGTACGCCGCGTGGGGTCCACCGAATCCCAAAGGCACCCCGAAGCGCTGCGACGACCCCACCGCGACATCCGCACCGAACTCGGCGGGAGGGCGCAAGAGGGTCAGCGCAAGAGGGTCCGCCGCGACGACGACCATCGCGTTGGATGCATGCGCACGCGCACAGAACTCCTCGTAGTCATGCGCGCAACCGTCGGTGTCGGGGTACTGGAGCAGCGCTCCGAAGCAGGTGTTCGGGAACGTAAAGTCGAGGTGGTCGCCGACTCGCACGTCGATCCCCAGCGGGACCGCGCGCGACTTCACGACGTCGATTGTCTGGGGGTGACACTTCTCCGAGACGAAGAACATGTCCCCTGACTCGGAACTCTTCTCGAGGACACGATGGCAGAGGGTCATCGCCTCGGCGGCCGCGGTCCCCTCGTCGAGGAGAGATGCGTTCGCGACCTGGAAGCCGGTGAGATCGGAAATCATCGTCTGGAAGTTCAGGAGCGCTTCGAGACGTCCCTGACTGATCTCCGGCTGGTACGGCGTGTACGCGGTGTACCACCCCGGCGCTTCGAAGACGTTGCGCTGGATTGCCGGCGGCGTGATGCAGTTGTGGTAGCCCATGCCGAGATAAGAACGAAACACTTGGTTCCGCTCGGAGAGCTCACGGAGATCCTCGAGCACCTCGTGCTCGCCGAGGGCCGGATCGAGATCGAGGGGGCCTTCGGTGCGCAGCGCTCTCGGGACCGCCTCATCGATGAGCGCCTCGAGAGACGGCACACCGATCGCTTCGAGCATGGCGGGGATCTGGGAGTTCCGCGGACCGATGTGGCGGCTCGCGAACTCCTCACGGGCGTGGAGCGACTCGGGAAGGGACGGACTGGAATCCACTCGGTTCAGCATGGAAAACTCCTGAAGAGGGGGGGCGATCACGCGTATGCGCCGGACCACCAAGCTCGCTCTCGAATGACCTGGCAGTGTGTCGTCGTCACTGCCGAGGGGGATGAGAACCGCGGAACCAACGTCCGCCGAGCATATGGGTGGATCGGCGCATAGAGTAGCAACCGCGCGACTCTCCGGCAATCGAGGTTGCTGCTTTCGGGGGGCCGCGTGTGACCCCCTCGGGGGGTCGAAACCCTCACCGAGTCGGTTCCTCGACCGCCGGCAGGGTGGAATCCACCCCGGGGGTTCGGTCTAATGCCGCCTACCAACCTCACTCCGACGACGATTAGGATGCATCCGATGGTGAACACCACGTTCCGCCTCGCCCCTCCGGCCAATGAACCGATTGGTGAGTTCCGCCCCGGCACTCCCGAAACGCTCTCCCTCAAGGCTCGGATCGATTCCCTCGCAGGGGAGACCGCTGAGATTCCCTGCATCGTCGGAGGAAAAGAGGTCACCACCGGCGATCTCCACGAGATTCGCTCGCCCCATGACCACTCGAAGTTGCTCGCCCGCTACCACGCGGCGACTCCGGATGTGATTTCGGCTGCGATTTCGTCGTCTCAAGAGGCCTGGAAAGAGTGGTCGGAGACCCCGATCTCGACCCGGGTCGCCATCTTCGAACGCGCCGCCGAGCTGCTCGCAGGCCCCTGGCGCGACACGGTCAACGCCTCGACGATGCTCGGACAATCGAAGACCTGCTACCAAGCGGAAATCGACGCCGCGTGCGAGCTCATCGACTTCTGGCGCTTCAACAACCACTTCGCTTTGAACCAGATCTATGCCGACCAACCGATCAGCTCCCCCGGCACTTGGAATTCGGTCGACTACCGCCCCCTCGAGGGGTTCGTCTACGCCGTGACCCCCTTCAACTTCACAAGTATCGCCGGGAACCTCCCCGGAGCGCCGGTCTTGATGGGGAACGTGTCGTTGTGGAAGCCGTCACACTCGGCGGTCTTCTCGAACTACCACTTGATGAAGATCTACGAGGAGGCGGGGATTCCCCCGGGAGTGATCCAGTTCGTTCCGGGTCCGGCGCAAAAGATCACCGAGCAGTTGCTCGCGGACCGAAACTTCGCTGGGCTGCACTTCACCGGTTCGACCTCGGTGTTCCAGAATCTCTGGAAGGGGATCGCCGAGAGGCTTCCCGAGTATCGCAGCTACCCTCGGATCGTCGGCGAGACGGGGGGCAAGGATTTCATCTTCGCGCACCCGAGCGCCGATCCGCAATCGATCGCCGTCGCGGCGGTGCGCGGCGCGTTCGAGTATCAGGGGCAGAAGTGCTCGGCGGCGAGTCGCATGTACGTCCCGCGCTCGTTGTGGAATGACGTTCGCGACCGCATCGTTGCGATGATGCAGTCGATCACGATGGGCGATCCGCGCGACTTCAGCCACTTCATGGCCGCAGTGATCCACGAGCAATCCTTCGACAAGATCACCGGCTTCATCGATCGCGCGCGGAACGAATCTGGTGCGAGCATCGTGCAGGGAGGCGGGTCGAATCGTGAAACCGGGTGGTTCATCGAACCGACCCTCGTCGAGTGCACCGACCCGCGTTTCGCGACGATGGAGGTCGAGCTGTTCGGCCCAGTGCTTTCGACCTACGTCTATGAGGACGCCGCGCTCGACGAGACTCTGGCTCTGTGCGACTCGACCAGCCCGTATGCTCTGACCGGCGCCGTGTTCTCGGGGGATCGCCTCGAGGCGGATCGCATGTCGAAGGCACTCAGGCACGCCGCCGGGAACTTCTACATCAACGACAAGCCCACCGGCGCCGTGGTCGGGCAGCAACCGTTCGGCGGGGCGCGCGCCTCGGGGACCGATGACAAAGCGGGAAGCCCGCTCAATCTGCTCCGCTGGGTCGCGCCACGCACGGTGAAGGAGAACTTCCTCCCGCCCGTCGACTTCCGCTACCCACACATGGAGTAAGGAGTCAGCGCTTCATTGGAGCAGACTGGCGCTTCACCGGAGCAGACTGGGGAGAGGTCACAGGCGATGAACATCACCGAGCCCTGGTCGATCGTGTTCGCCGTCGGGTTCGTGCTCTATGCAGGGACCCGACATCACTTCGAACAGAAGCTGAAGGGGGTCGAGAGCGTCGAACGAAATCTCGATGGAATTGAAGTCACCCTTCTCGCCCTCGTCCTCTCCGGAAACATCCTCGCTCCGGTGGTCTATCTCTTCTCCCCTTGGTTCGATCGGTTCGACCATCCGCTGCCACACCTGGTCGGCGCAAGTGGCGCGGTGGTGATGGCCGGCTCGCTCTGGCTCTTCTTCAGGTCGCACCTTGAGCTCGATCGTCAGTGGTCGGTGACGCTCGAGATCCGAAAAGATCACCGGATCGTGCGTGAAGGGGTCTACCGTCGCGTCCGGCATCCGATGTACGCGGCTGTCTTTGGGATCGGAATCGCCCAAGCGCTGCTGCTTTCGAACTGGGTCGCGGGCCCCGCGGCGTTGATCAGTTTCGCACCGCTCTACCTCGTACGCGTGCCGCGCGAAGAGGCGCTGATGGTCGCGCACTTCGGCGATGACTATCGGGACTATATGCTCGAGACTGGGCGCCTCTTCCCGCGCTTCACCAAACGTCGACCGACGCCGTCATCGCCCCCACCACCGGCCTGATCGGACCCCGCTTTTCATCGTCGAATCGCGCTCATTTCTGCGAATCGAAGCGTGAATCGATCTTTTCTCGAACTCACTCCGCCGAGCGAGACCAAAACTGCCCGCCCCAATTCTCCCCGCCTCGGGCGCTCGCCGAACTTCGTCCCGATGTTGGACGTGTAGATCTTGCTTTCAAAATTCCCGAGAACCGAAGTGCTTGAGACCCTCTCTCGGCCGATCTGTAACTCTTTCATCCATCCGAATTCCAGCGCTCACCACTTCACCATCCAGTCGGAACGATCAGTCGGCAACTTTGCCGGAACGCCGGTGCGGAAGAGCTCGGTCTCGACCGAAATCGAGACGGGGGTGCACCGAAAACCCCCTCCCTCGGATGCTAGATTTAAGTGATGGGACGCCCAGGTTCCGTCTGCCTGAAGGGCCGGAACGATGGACACCCTGAGCCTCGCCGCTTTGGCGGGGATCATCCTATTCCTGCTGTCGCTCCTCGGAGCGTGGCAGCGAAAGATCGACCGCCGTGAGACCGATCGGGTTGTCCGCGAGATTCGCGAGGCAAAAACCCTCGGGACTCAGAAGGCGATCGCACAGCATCCGCAGATCGATCCGATCGCATGTATCGGATGTGCGAGCTGCGTCGCCGCGTGCCCCGAGTCGGGTGTCCTCGGCATCGTCGATGGCATCGCTCACGTGATCCACGGCTCGCGCTGCATCGGCCACGCGCGCTGTGAGGAAGAGTGCCCGGTCGGCGCGGTCCGCGTCACACTCGGAGACATCTCGCTCCGGGACGATCTCCCGATCCTCTCCGACGAGCTCCAGACCAGCGTCCCCGGCCTGTTCATCGCGGGCGAACTCGGGGGGATCGCGCTGATTCGACACGCCATCGATCAGGGGCGTCGCGCAGTTGATGCCGCGGCCGGGCACGTGCAGGCGTCCCCCGGGCCCGGGGAAGAACTCGAGCTCCTGATCGTCGGTTCGGGTCCGGCAGGAATCTCTGCCAGCCTGCGGGCGAAGGAGCTCGGGCTTCGGTTTCGCACCATCGATCGCGATGACCTCGGCGGGACGGTGCGCAAGTACCCGCGCCGCAAGCTCACCCTTGTCCAGACCGTTGCGCTTCCCCTCCACGGCAAGCTCCACGGCCGGGAGTACCACAAGGAAGAGCTCATCGAGCTATGGGAGAAGATCGTAGCGGAGCACGAGCTGCCGATCACTTCGGGGGTCTCCCTCGAAGGTGGCCGCAGCGAGGAGGGATCAATCATCGCGGTGACGAGCGAAGGAGAAATCCGCGCTCGCACGATGATTCTCGCACTCGGGCGCCGCGGCACGCCGCGCGCCCTCGGGGTGCCGGGCGAGCAACTCGAGAAGGTCCAGTACCGGCTCATCGATGCCGCGACCATCGAAAACGAACACATCCTCATCGTCGGCGGCGGAGACTCCGCCATCGAAGCTGCCACGGCACTTGCGAACCAGCGCGGCAACAAGGTCACGCTCTCCTATCGCAAAGATCGTTTCTTCCGGCTGAAGGCTCGAAACGCCGAGCGTCTCGAGGAGTACCGAGAGTCAGAGCGGATCCGTGTGATCCCTCGCTCCGAGGTTCTCGGCATTGAAGAAGGACGAGTGGTTCTCGAGCTACGGACCGCTGCAGAGAACAAGCAGTTCCAACTGCAGAATGACGCCGTGTTCATCTTCGCCGGGGGCGATCCGCCCTTCCCGCTTCTGCATCGTTTCGGAATCGAGTTCGGCGGGCCGAGGCTCGAGCTCTCCGAGCCGCCCGCGGACGAGCCGCCGCCGGCCTCCATCGTGATCCACCGGACGGGTGCGAAGGCGGGGCGGTCATGAAGAAACCAGCTCTCTTGACACGGCTCCCGCTTCCGAAATTTCCGACCCCCACGTTCGAGGCGGAACCGACCCCGAAGGTTCGCGCCGCGCGTGCAAGATTCGTCGCGACGCCCTTCTGGATCGGCGTCGGCTGCACGACCGTCCTCCTTTCGATTCTCGCTTGGGGGAGCGAGTACTACCAGTTGCCGATCGCCGAGCGTCCGCTGCATCCGAAGCACGCGGCTCTCCGATCGTCCGGGACGATCGGGCTTTCGCTCGCCATCTTCGGGACGAGCCTGATGTTGCTCAATCTCACTTACTTGCTCCGCAAGATGGTCCCGGCGCTGCACCGCTTCGGCTCGCTGCGCGGCTGGATGAGCTTCCACATCATGACCGGACTCGTGGGACCCGCGATGGTCGTGCTGCACACTGGCTTCCTCCCGACCAGCGCTCTCGGGACGATCAGTCTGACCGGCATGCTCGTCGTCGTGACGACGGGGGTCGTCGGTCGGTACATTTACTCCCGCGTGCCCCGCTCCCTCGCGGGGCGCGAGTTGGAGATCGACGAAGTCAAGATGCGCCTCGGGCAGTACCACCAGGCTCTTGCGAAATTCGGGGTCGACACCGGGAAGATTACCAACCTGGAGATCGCCCCGCCGAACCGGAGTCTCGTCGGCGCCGTAGTTGCACTGGTCCGGGGAGACCGCGCCCTCGCCAAACAGTGGCTCTATTACCGCGATGCCGTGCTCGCATCCCCTCAGACGAGGAGCCACGCTCGAGAAGTACTCCCCTTGCTTCGCAAGGTCGTCAAAGAAGGACAGTGGCTGGCCCGTTACCACGAGCTGCGCTCCCTGATGGGTAGCTGGCGCTTTCTCCACCGCTGGCTCGCGATCTTGATGCTGCTCCTCGCGGGGTTCCACATCTACATCGCGGTCCGCTACGGCGATTTGTGGGTGCTGCCATGAGCGGGCTCCTCACCCACCGCCACTCGCCGCTCTACTTCGGTATCGCGGCGATGGTCAGCATCGCTACGTTGATTCTCTTGCGTGCTCCGCTTCCCGCGGGACTCGCCGAGGGGCACGCCATGGTTCCAGAGCTGAGCAGGCTCGGGGGGTGTGTGCGATGCCACACGGATGAGGGGATCGATCCGGGGTGCCTCGCGTGCCACGACGAGATTCAAGCTCAGCTCGACTCCAACTCTGGCTACCACGCGTACCTCGCCGAGACCGCCGAGGGAGATCGTTGCACCAGTTGTCACGTGGATCACTTCGGTGGCCACTTCCAGGTGGCGGGGGCGGTCGCTTGGAGCGATCTCGACCGCGACGCGTTCGACCATCCGCATCTCGAGTTTTCGCTCCTCGGCGCCCACGACGCGCTCGAGTGCGACACCTGCCACAACCCCGAGTTCACCCCGGTGATCGCGACGCTCGAGTTTCCCGAGATCACGCGGAAACAGACGTTTCTCGGGCTGGGGCAGGATTGCATGGAGTGCCACGAAGATCCGCACGCCGGCGGGCTCTCTCCGACTTGCACCGAGTGCCACGATCAGAATGCTTTCGTCCCGGCACCGCACTTCGACCACGACGAACACTACGAGCTCGGCTGCGCCCACGACGAGCTCGAGTGCCAGGGGTGCCACGAAATCCCTGAGCAGGCGGCATCTTCCGAGCTCCGCTCCCTCCCGTTCGATCAGGTGCGCGGCCTCGAGTGCCTCGAGTGCCATGAGACTCCTCACAGAGTCGAGTTCTCGAAAGACTGCTTCGACTGCCACCCGAAGAAAGCCTGCGTGTGGCAGGAGGGGCAGAAGGCGATGACCGCCTCCCTGCACGAGGAGACCGGCTTCCCGATGGGTCGCGCTCACATCGAGGTCGACTGTGCCGAGTGCCATCCATCGAACCTCGAGTACGCGCTCCGATTCCCCGACCCCGCGCACCCGGACTACCAGCGCAGCACCGAAACGTGCGAGGGGTGTCATGACGACGAGCACCAGGGGCAGTTCGAAGAGAGCTACACCCGCTGTCGCGAGTGCCACGAGATCGATGGATTCAACCCGAGTGCCTTCTCGATCTCCGACCACTCGGTGTGGCCACTCGAAGGCTCGCACCTCGCCGTTCTCTGCGGAGGCTGTCACCTCGTGCCCGAGAAAGAAAACTCGACACGCGTCTACGTCGGTACCGAAACCGAGTGCGCGTCGTGTCACCAAGATCCACACCTAGGCCAGTTCGCCGAATCTGCCGGCGACGATTGCCAGCGGTGTCACTCGACGCCGGTCGACTGGGCTGCGCCCGGTTTCGACCACGATCTGGACTCGCGTTTCCCCCTCGACGGAGATCACGTCCAAGTCCCCTGTGCGTCGTGTCACCCCACGGTGGAGCGGCCCGATGGCAGCTCCGTCGTGCAATACCGACCCCTTGGAAGAGAGTGCCAGGACTGCCATGAGCGACCTGTACGCAAACCAAAATCGGGGTAGGGGAAGTGTTGTGAGATGGCGATTCGCGGGGATCCTCGCGGTCGCGGTCGCACTCCCCCTCATCTTGACCAACTGCGAAACCATTCTGCCCAAGTCGGCGTGGAATGGGGACTGGGGCCCCCTCGTGCCGCACGAGACGTTCCCTGGAGACTGCTCGATCTGCCACCATCCCGGCGGTTGGGACCGCGTGAAGAGCGACTTCTCGTTCGATCACTTCGCCGAGACGGGCTATGCGCTGCTCGGTGCGCACGAGGATGCGATGTGCCTCCGCTGCCACAACGACCGCGGATCGGTCGAGTCCTTCTCCGACCGCGGCTGCGGCGGGTGCCACGTCGACCCGCACCGCACCCAACTCGGGAGCGACTGCGAACAGTGCCACGAGGTGGAGAGCTGGGAGCCGATCGGGATCATCGAGGAACACGCGGCGACGCGACTCCCCCTGTTCGGTGCGCACCTCACCGCTTCGTGCGATTCCTGCCACCCCGGCTCGGAACACGGTGAGTTCCGCGGCGCGCCGACTCTCTGTGAAGTCTGCCACGCAAACGATGTGGTGCGGGCCACTTCACCCAACCACCTCTCCTCGGGCTTGACCACCGACTGCGGACGGTGCCACTCGCCGTTCGGCTGGGAAGGGGCCGGGTTCGACCACGACTTCTTCCCGCTCGCTGGCGGTCACTCAGGGCACGACTGCGAAGCGTGCCACCCCGGTGAAGTCTTCACCGGCACGTCGAGCGACTGCTACTCGTGTCACACGAATGATTTCAACAACGCGCCGAACCACCAGAGTTACTCGACTCAGTGCCAGGACTGCCACGACATCTTCGATTGGGGCAACGCCCAGATCGACCACAGTTTCTTCCCGCTGGCCGGGGGCCACGCGGCCCCGGCGTGCGAACAGTGCCACATCGGAGGAGTGTTCGCGGGCACGGACGACTCCTGTTTCTCCTGTCACTCCCAGGACTACACCACCGCGCCCGGGCACTCGAGCTACTCGACCCAGTGCCAGGATTGCCACGACATCTTCGACTGGGGCAACGCCCAGTTCGATCACAGCTTCTTCCCGCTCATCGGAGGTCACTCGGGGCAAAACTGTGAGCAATGCCACACTGGCGGGGTGTACGCGGGTACCGACGACTCTTGCTTCTCGTGCCACGCCCAGGATTACAACACCGCGCCCGGCCACTCGGCGTACTCGACCCAATGCCAGGACTGCCACGACATCTTCAATTGGGGGAGCGCGCAGATCGACCACAGCTTCTTCCCGCTCAGCGGAGGGCACGCGACCCCGACGTGCGATGACTGCCACTCGAGCGGTGTCTTCCAGGGGCTCCCATCCGATTGCCTCTCCTGTCACCAGAGCGCCTTCAATGGAGCGTCAGATCACGTCGCCTTGTCGCTGGGTCCCGATTGCCTGGAGTGCCACACGATCAACAATTGGAACGACAACTTCCAACACGACTTCCCCCGCAGCGGGCCCCACAACCGCGACTGCACCGACTGTCACGTGACGGGAACGACTGCGGACTTCAGCTGCTACGGAACGTGCCACGAGCACACCGTGAGTCGCTGCGCCAACGACCATAGTGGCGTGAACAACTACTCCTACAGCTTCCCGGCCTGCCTCGCGTGTCACCCTGACGGGGACAACTGATGCGCAGCAGTTTTCGCGGGCGTCTCTACTCCTTTGTTCTCGCCGGTGCGTTCACCCTCTCCCCTTTTCTTTGGGAGAGGGTGAGCGGAGCGGAGGGGGCCGCTTCTGCCCCCGACGAGCTCGAGGACGCGACCGGTGTGATCTTGTCGACGGTGCAGAATGTCACCCCCGACGGCGTCTACATCGACGCCGGGCGCAATCGGGGAATTCGCGCAGGAGACCAGGGAATGATTCGCCAAGACGGAGTAGAGATCGCTCGAGTCGAGGTGCTTCAGGTGACCTTCGCGTCATCGATCCTGCGCATCTTGACCGTGTTCGGGGATGTCGCGCCGCTGCCCGGGGACGGTGCTGAGATCACGCTGACCGAAGATGGAGACCCCGGTGATCGCGGGTCGACGTTGCGTGAGACCGACAAGAAGGATGACGGGTTCAAGCCGCTCCTCACCGCACCCGAGCGACAGACGCACATCACCACCCCGAAGAGCCTCACCCACGGGCGCATCCGTTTTCGCGAGTCAGTACAGTTCGACGACAAGACAAAGTACGACTACAACCGCACCCAAGTCGGGACCAGCGGGAGCGTCGAACGGATCAACGGCACCCCGTGGACCGTGCGCTGGTCGGGGGACTTTGAGCTGGTGGATGGTGATTCCGGTCGCGTCGACGGCGGAGACAACTTTGACCTGGACTGGCGAGAGCTGCTCGTGGAGCGCCCTCTCACCGACGGAAGCATTCTCTCCTTCGGTCGCCAAATCCCACGTTCCCTCCCCGCGGTCGGGTTCATCGATGGAGCGCAGATCGAACGTGTCTTGGACCCCACGCTTCGGGTCGGAGCGATGTTCGGGTTCAAGCCGCGACGTGAAGATCTCGATCCGTCGTTCAAGGAACCGATGCTGGTCGGCTACGGCACTTTCGTGACCCCCGAAGGGAGCGGGCTCTCCTACCACGGCACGATGGGAATGCTCTTCTCGCTGTACGACAGCGACGCCGACCGGCTCGCGCTCCTCGTCGATCAACGTGTTCGATACCAGAAAGCGACCCTCTTTCAGAACGCCGAGATCGATGTCGACATCGGAGGAGCCGAGGTTCGCTCCGGAGTTTCGCTCTCGCGGTTCAACACCGGCATCGCGGCTCCGGTAGGGCCTCAAACGACACTCCGCACCTCGGTCGATCACTTCGAGCGCCCCGACACCGCCGCGGAGCGCGACTTCCTGCCCGATGTCGATCCGGACATCTTCTTCGACTCCGGCTTCTGGCGCTATTCCCTCGGGGCTGACCACAAGTTCTCGCGAAAGGCGCGCGTGAGCGGAGAGATCGCAAAGCTGACCGGCACCGAATCGGACTCAGACCTCCGCTGGCGTCTGCGCGGCACCTGGATTGGACTCCCCGGGGTCCCAAAGGGTCAGGCGACCCTCTCCCTGTTCCGACTGGTCGGCTCATCCTCCGACGGGGTCGGCGTCCGACTCAGCGGGTTTGCACCTCTCTTCGATGGCGATGTGCGTTTTCGACCGAGCCTGGGCATGCGGTTCGGAGAGACGCCGTCGACCAGCGACAAGTTCAAGTTCACGGACTTGTCCCTGGGCCTCGACGGTCGGATCGGGCGAAAGTGGGATTGGAGCATCTCCGTCTCCCAAAGCCTAGGCGAGGGAACCGAGAGTACGACCCTGTTCGGATCCGTGAGCTGGCGGTGGTAGACAGAAGTCGGCGACTCTTCCGGCTCGTATGGCCCGGCGACTCCCACCCCCGTACACTGCTCCTCGCGGACTACGAGGAGGCGACAAAACCGCGCCCCTCGATCGAACCGCCCCGAGAGGACCGGAATGACCCATCTGTACACCCGCGGGTGTGAGTACGCCCTGCGCGCCCTCCAGGTGATGGTCGCGGATTCAGACCGACCCTTCACCGTCGTCGAGCTGTGCGAGCGGGCCAAAATCCCCGAGCACTTCACGCGCAAGATGCTCCAGCCACTTGTCCGCGCAGATATTCTGCTCTCCACCCGGGGCCCCGGGGGTGGCTTCACCTTCAGTCGCCCCCCCGAAGAGATCACGTTGATGGAAGTGGTCAACGCGATCGAATCGGGTCCCCGCATCGATCGCTGCATCTTGGGATACAAGGAGTGCAACGATGCGGATCCGTGCCCGCTGCACTATGTGTGGGCCCCGATCAAGATTCAGGCGCTCCGCATGTTGGATCAGCGATCCGTGGCGGACCTGAAGCACACCGGAGCTCCCAACGCGACGATCGACCTCACCGGGATGTCGAAAGGGCCAGCGTCTTCGAAAGGGCCAGCGTCTTCGAAAGGGCCAGCGTCTTCGAAAGGGCCAGCGTCTT
>CALEHF010000169.1 GCA_937876125.1 uncultured bacterium | reverse complement strand
CGGTCTGCACCCAGGTGTAGGTCAGGCCTTGGCCTTCGGGGTCCACGCCCGATCCTGAGAGCGACACGCTGTCCCCCTCATCGACGGTTTGATCCGGCCCGGCGTTCGAGGCTGGCGCATCGTCGTCGGCGTTGACTGTGATGGTCACCGTGTCAGTCACCGTGGACGTGCCGTCGTTGACTTGCAGTTCGAAGGTGATGTCGGAGTTCGACAGGCCTTCCGGCGCGGTGAAACTTGGGACCGGCGAACTGGGGTCATCGAGGCTGACCGTCGGCCCACCGGTTTGCACCCAGGTGTAGGTGAGAGTGTCTCCGTCGACGTCGTCGGCGGCTCCGGCAAGCGTCACCACGTCGCCTTCGTCGACAGTTTGATCGGCGCCGGCATCGACGGTCGACGCGTCGTCCACCGCAGTCAAGTCGACGTGTACCGTCGAGACGACGGTCTCAGCCGAGAGCGTTTCGGTGTAGTTGAAGTCGATCGACTCGACGAAGTAGTCACTCGAGTCGCTGGTGTTGCCCTGCTGGCCATCGACGTATTCGGTCGCTTCGAAGACCAAGGTATCGAAGGTCTGGCCGCCGCCGAGATCGATCGTGAACGTCGTGTCGGTTCCCGACGCCGCAGAGAAGACAGCGCTGCCGACCTCGACGCCGTCCGAGTACGCGGTCCAGCGCCCTTGTTCGCCGCCATTGCCCTCGGTCGAGAAAATGCGGGCTGCGTCGACCGTGGCATCCTCGACGTCTCGATTGAATTCGAGGATCAGCTGCTCCGAGATCCCCTGGGCCGCGTCGTACCCCAGCTGCTCGTTCGGGCCCGACGCTGCGCCATTCGCCGCCAATCCCGAGGAACTTGCATGAACGTTGCCCGCGCTCGCCGCCGTGAGGTTCCCGTTCGAGTCAAGGTTTCGCGCCGTGACCGTCACGCCGTGCGCACCACTGAAGGCGTTGGTGCCATCGATCGAGTCGCTCCCCGATTGCGTCGCAGTCGCCGTGGTTACCGAGACCGACAGATCGAAGTCAGCATTCCAGTTTTCGGGGGGTGTGATCGTGAGGCCGGAGAGATCGGCGGGGGTCAGGGTCCAACTTCCGTCGGGATTCTCCGTCCCGCCGCTCAAGCTCGCTCCGTCGGGAACCCCCGTGATCGTCACCGACGAGACCAGCTCGGCGTCGGGGAGCGCGCCCGAGAGATCGAGTGAGATTGCCGTGTCTTCGTCTCCAGTGACAGTCCACTCCGCCCCTTCGAAGTTGGCGGCGACCAGGGAGATCATCCCATCGGAGAGCTCGACTCGGTCCACGTTCTCGTAGGTGATCGAAAACTCGGTCCCACCAGAGTCGACGCTGATCGTAGTGTCGTTGAAGAACACGTCGCTGATCGAGTAGTCCGTGAGTGAGATGGTGTTACTGCCCCCGCCGCCGTCGACCGTGAACGCATCTCCGTCGTCGGCATCGGAGAACGAATACGTGTCGTCGTAGTCGCTCCCGATGATTCCCTCGATCGAGGTCAGGGTGTCGGTGCCAGTCGAGCCGGTGTCTTGCGCTGAGCTGATCGTGATGTCGACCGTTACTCCCGATGAGGCGTCGGAGTAGCTGACCGTATCCGTTCCCGATCCACCCTCGAGTCGGTCCGATCCGGTGCCGCCCTGGAGGAGGTCGTTCCCGCTCCCGCCGCGCAGGCGGTCGTCGCCGGAGTCTCCGAAGAGCTGATCGTCCCCGCCATTGCCGTCGAGTTCGTCGTTCCCCCCTTCTCCGAACAGGATGTCATCGCCACTCCCGCCGCTCTCGTCGTTGCTGGCGGACGTGCCGTAGTAGATGTCGTCGCCACCGGTCGAGCCGGACACAGTGACGCCGGTGTCGGCATCGATCCACGTTCCGGAGAGCATGATGCGCGCTTCGAGCGACTCGACTTCGAGCCTGGCGCGCGGTTCGAGCTTCTCTTTTCGCGCGCTCGTTCTCGCCTTCCTCTTTCGTCTCTTCGCGGCGTTTTTGGGCTGCGAGGATGCGGGAGAAGTCTCGGAAGAGGAGGGCTCGCCGTTCTCGTTCGCGGAGCTCGAGTTCTCGGGGGGGACGCTCATAGAGGGTTTCCTCCTGGGAGCTCCAGAGTCGTACTGCGACTGGAGCCGGTGCGCTGATTCGTAAGCGCGGCGTGACCGGGAGGGGCTTGTTCCCAGTTTTGACCGCGTGAAGTGGGTGGGGATTGCCCACGGGCCTCTGCGATGTGCAGAAACCTGGACAGTTCTCCTCCCCACTGGAGCCTACGATGGCGCGGCTGGAGTCTGCCAATCGCTAAAACGGGACCGCAAGGAGTGGCTGAGAGAGGAAGTGGGGGGCGGGCCCCGATCGTGCCTCGGAATGCACGCGGGGGGTCATGCAAGACGGTTTTCTCGGTCGGGATCCGGGTTCAGAAACGCTCGAAAGCACCAAGAACGGGCTCACTCGGAACCGCCACTACTCTGACTTCGACTTGGCGACCCGATCTTTCCACCAGCGGCGCCAACTGTCGCTGCCCGCTTGCTGCACTTTGGCTCGTTCGGTGGGATCGTCGATCCGGAATGCTTCGGAGAAGCCGAAGTCGTGTCCGGTCCTCTTCCGAAGGATCGGGACGACCACGTTCTGCATCGATGGTGTGTCGAGGGCGCCGACCAAGACTCCGAAGAAGCGCTCTTCATCGAGCTTCTCGATCATGCGAGGGTCGGAGAACGCTTCGTCGAGCGCACGGATGATGTTGTAGGGGTTCCCCGTGCGCGGGTTTGCCGCCTCGATCCACTTCATGGCGGGTTCGACTGCGTCCTCGACCCCGGCGGACAGCAGGTCGACCAAGATCTCGATCGAGGTCCGATCCCCGTGGCGCACCGAATCGAGTAGCAGCTGCTTTCCGCGAGGGTCGCCGAGGCCGAGAAGGGCGCGGCCGAGCTCGGCATCTGGCTTCACATCGAACAGCGCGGCGATCGGCTCGCGGGC
The DNA here is from genome assembly GCA_937876125.1 of uncultured bacterium. GTDB lineage: Bacteria > Planctomycetota > UBA8108 > UBA1146 > UBA1146 > JAFMMO01. Next base: position 13,009 of record CALEHF010000169.1, on the reverse strand, counting down.
GAGCTCGATCTTGAACTTCCCGATCAAGCGCAAGTAATCGGTGCGCGTACGAGCATCCGCGGCGGGAAGCTTGGCCAGCATCCGGCGGCAGAGTTTCTCGTAGCAGGCCGCGGGGGAGTCCTCCGGCTCGGGGAGGAGTGCGGGGTCGATCGCAGGCTTTCCCTCGAGATGATCGGGATCGAGGACCGTTTCGAGAAAGAGCAGCGAGTCGAACGTCACTCTGCCGGAATTGTTGGAAATGGACAGGCCGATTTTGCTCTCCGAGACAAGCCAAGTGAAATTGCGCCAGTAGAGCCGCTTCCGTTGCGCGACGGGACGATCGATGTTCAAGATCGATCCGGGGTGAAGGCGATACATCCCCGTTCGAGGGGTTCCATGGGCTTCGAGGCGAATCGAGCGATCATCGAGGTCGTGTCCGATCTCGGCGATCGATGTTCCGGCGAACAGTTCGATGGTCTGGCAGTCGATGACCTCGACTCCCTGTCCCGCCGGGAGAATGCGGAGATCGGCGATGGTCAGTCGGAGCTCGGTCTCAAGGTTGGGGGACGGGAATGCGAAATCCTCATCGGGGAGCGACTCGAGCTTCTTCCGCCACGTCTCTCCGCGTGCCGCCCAAGCTGAAGTTTCTCTTTGCTGGGGAGGCTTCTCATCGAGCTCGCCGAACTCCGCCCGCAGCTCGGTATCGACGGTGTGTCGAATATTCTGGCCCTCGATCGGGAAGCAGCGCAGTTGCTCGATCATGATCTGGCGACGATCGGCCGGGGAAAGGTCGGGCAGCGCGAGGACTCGAACCAGGCACTTGCGCGCGCGGTAGAGAAGCCCTGCATCGGCAAGGCTGAGCCGTTCGGCGAGCGACATCCACACCGTGCGCCACTGGTCGTCATCGAGTTCTCCTGCGATGCGCCGATCGAAGAGGAGGGCGAAGGCGTCTTCGGTGAAGGAGGTCTTCAGGAGGTCGACTACCGGCGCGAGCCACAGATCCGTCGAGGCGGTGTGGTGGCGGAGGGTCGTGTGCAGCGTGCGGAGCATCGTGCGCATGCGGTTCGCTCCCGCGCCCATCGACTCGCCGAGGGTGAACTCGAGATCGCGGGTGAAACGCTCGGAGAACACTTCGGGGGGGAGTCCTCTCTCGAGGTCCCCGAGGAGTGCAACGATCACCCCGTCTTCGAAGTGGATTCCACTGATCCCCGAGCGATCGAGAATCGCGTCGAGGATGCGGAGCCCCTCCTTGGCGAAGAACTCAGGGTCCAAGAGGAGCTCGCGGAGCACCCCGGCAGTTTGATGTTGACGCCAAACGGGCGCTTCCGCGAAGCGGCTGAGAAGTGCGCCGATTCCGAGGGAAGAGCCGCGCTTCGCGAGGGTGAGCGCGAGCTCGTCGGCGATCTCGGTTTCGAGAAGGCCGTTCCCCCGCAGATGCCCGGCGAGCATTGCGGTGAGCTCGGGTTCTACTGCGAGGTCTCCTGCTGCCAATCGCGCGATCGCGACTTCGAGCCGAACTGGAGGAGGCGCCGCATCGAGGAGTGGGATCTGATCGAGACGATCGAGGCACATGGCGACCTCCGAACCCAGCCGGACCGCGTCGGCGGTGCCGCGCTCGATCGCCGAGGAAACTCCGCGGTCGAGCCAAGCCTGAATCTGTTCGAGAGTCTCAAATGGAACGAGGGGCGGGGGGCCAGCGGAGCGAGTCAGCCGGACGATCCAGGCCGCGGGGGTGCGCGAGACGGTCATCGGTCCGAGCGACTCTTCGACGGTGAACGCTTCTTCTCGCTCGTAGCGGGTGATCGTATCGAGGGGCACTCGGCCGGAGAGTTCGAGTGCGCCGCCGCGGTCGGTCGTGATCTCGATTTCGACTCGGAACGGAGGCGACTCTCCTTCCACTCGGATCCTGAGTTGGCGGCCGACACCACTGACTTCGATCGTCTCCGTCTCTCCCCCTCGCGCGCGGGGAATGCCGAACGACCCCATTCAACCGGGCGAAGTGCGCCCTCCGCTCCTGCGATCCGGACCACCTCCAGCTGGAAGTAAGGAGGCTCGAGGATCGACAGAAGCCAGTCGACACGGCTCCGGATCTCGGGATCGGCACTATTCCTGAGGATCTTCAGGGCAGGAACCGCCGCCGTCCCGATTTCGAGAATTGCCGTCGTCGCCGCCTGGCGGTCCTCCCAGACGTCGGAGCCTAGGCGCTCGATCTGTTCCTCGACCGACCCGCGATCGAGCGCTGGCGGCTCTCCGTCCCGGGCTGAGAGAGACATCGCGGGCGCGATGAGGGTCACCCACGCCACGAAAGCACACAAAGCCTTTTCTGGAAAGGCTTTATGTCGGCTCGATTGAAACCGTGATGCGATTCTCATATCGTGTCCGCCGTCCTTGTGGGCTCCGCCCGGCTGGGGCGGGAGCGCGTCGCGCGCTTCCGTCTGGATCGGGGTCGAGTTCAGGATCCCGTGAGCGATTGGGCCCCCTGTCCTCTCCATCGCTGTCGACTTCATCGATGGTGGGCCAGAGGTCTTTTCGCTCAGGTTTCGATCAGCTCCGATCGGGTGTCCTTCAGGGTAGGTTGCTTTCCCCTCTCGGGGCAAGTCCCGCCTGCGCCGTCTCGCGAGAGGCGTCTCCGGTGGCGGAGTCCTATCTGTTGGGCTTGAGGCGTTCCGGCCGCTCTTCTCTTAACGGCGTGCCCGATGGGTTGAACACGAGCGCGATCGTTTTTTCCGTTCTGCGGGTGCCTTCGATCCACGATCGAGGAGCCCGGTTCGGAGACACCGCTCAAGCTCACGACGCTGGGACCCGCCGATGTGTCCAACCGGTGGACGGGCGGGCGTGTGTGGTCGCCCCCACCAGTGGGATGCTGCTGTTTTCCCTGAAGACGGGAGAATGGCGCCTCCGATCACGGGGGGCCGTGGCGTTCGGACCGGATGGGCGGAAGCGCTCTTCGGTCGGGAGGTCAGGGGGAAGGAGATCCTTTGGGGGATCGTACGCAAGAACGGGAGGAGCGCCTCGCTCTCCTCGCCGTGCCGACCGATGCGAAGGCTCTGATCGTTCCGTTCGCGGGGCGTGTCCAGGAGGTACTCCGTGAGTGCCCGGGCCGCTTTGGGGCGGACCGTGTCTTTTTCGTCATCCGGCGCAAACCGGACGAGAGGACTGACCAGCCGCCCTTGTCGGTAGTCGGCGCGCTGCAATCGGATGGGCGTGAAATCAACGACCCTGACTTCCTCATCGACTACCACTATCTCGGCGAGATCGGTGCCCTCGACGGCTCCCAGTACCTCGCTGGCGCAGAGGAGGGGGTTTCACGTCCTCTCCTCAGTCTGGCGTTCGCTCTCGACGAGACGACTCGCGGAATCGTTCTCCTGGAAGCGAGTCCCGGGTCGCGCGCGCTCGAGAAGGCGGGACCTGAGCTCGAGGCGATGGTCGCCGAGTCCCTCGCACCTTTGCGGCGCGCCTACATCTTCGATGACCGCGGTGAAGAGCTATTGCGTGCGCGCCGGCAACTCGAGGAGATCGGCGAGTTACTCGAGCAACGCCAACTCGAGATCGACGGGCTCCGGCACGTCGTCGAGGAGGAGGGAGTGCTCCACGAAGGGGTGACCCGCTATCACCAATTCATCACTCGCGACGAGGCGACCCAAGAACTGATTGGGCAGATCGAACGAGTCAAGGACACCGACCTCAGCGTCCTGATCCGCGGCGAAACGGGGACCGGCAAAGAGCTCCTTGCGCGCGCGCTTCACTTCGGGAGTCGGCGCGCGGGCGGGCCGTTCGAGGTCGTTCCGTGCGGGTCGATCGCCTCGAACCTGCTCGAGAGCGAACTGTTCGGATACGTGAAAGGGTCGTTCAGCGGGGCGGAAGAGGATCGCGCCGGATTCTTCGTGCGCGCCCACGGAGGAACTCTGTTTCTCGATGAGGTCGCGGACATGCCGATGTCCATGCAGCAGCAAATTCTGCGCGTTCTGCAAGAGCGGCGGGTGCGGCCGATCGGATCTGCGGAAACGATCCCCGTCGACGTGCGCGTGATTGCGAGCACCCGCGGCGACCTCGAGGCCTTGGTGCGCGAGCGGAAGTTCCGCGAGGATCTGATGTTTCGCCTCGATGGCTTCTCCGTCCTGATTCCTCCGCTCAGGGAGCGTCGCGACGACATCCCGATTCTCCTCGACCACTTCCTCGATGTCGCAGCGGAAGAGGAGGAGACGCGCTGCCGTTTCTCAGAGAGTGCACAGCGCGAGCTGTACGAGTACTCGTGGCCCGGCAATGTGCAGGAGATGCGGAATCTGGTTCTTCGCATGGTGATCGAGAGCGATCGTCGCGTGATCGCGCGGAAGAAGGTGCAACCGCTCCTGACGCGCGGGGCCGAGGAACTCTTTCGCGAGGAAGAACTGCATGTGGATGGTGATCAGCTGACGATCCGAGTGCCGGCGCGCGATGGCTTCAACGACATCATCGCCGAGTGTGAGCGACTGATCTTGGTGCAGGCCTTGAAGCGCCATCGCGGCAACAAGTCGCGGGTCACCCAGCAGCTGGGGATTCCGCGGCAGACTCTCTACAACAAGCTCGAGCGCTACGCGATCATGGACGACGAGTACCTCGAGGAGTAGCAGCGCTCGAAAGAGTCGACCACATTCAGCTTCCTGCGATCGACAACACCGCCTGCGCGACGCCGAGATAGATCGCTGCTGCGACGATGTCATTGAGGCTGGTGATAAAGGGCCCCGCGACCAGCGCGGGGTCGAGGCCGATCTTGACGCAGCCGAACGGAAAGACTGTCCCGAGGATGCTCGCGATGATGATGCCTCCGGCGAGGCCGAGTCCGACTGCCGGTCCAAGGACGGCGTCTCCGTTGAGCATGCCGAGTCTCAGGATACCGATCAGGGCCAGCGTCACCGTGCCGCCGATTGCAACCGCGATGATCACCCCGATGCGAACCTCTTGAAAGAAGATCTTCACGCCACGTCCGCGCTCGACATCGCCGGTCGCCATGCCGCGCACCATCATGATCGCGGTCTGCGTGCCGACCGCGCCTGAGATCCCCATCACGAGCGGAATGAACGCAGCCAGAGTGATTGCCCGCCCGACCGCCTGGACAACGTCGGCATCGGTTTCGTTTCCTGCGTGCATCCCGGCGATCACGAATCCGCTCACCACCGGCATCATCAGCCACGGAATCCGAATCAGCGCCCGCCGCCACACCTTCTGCTGGCTCGCGGCGGTTCCCGCCATCCGATAGATGTCCTCATCCGCCTCTTCGGAGAGGATGTCGAGGATGTCATCAATCGTCGCGACGCCGACGAGGACTCCCGCCTTGTCGAGGATCGGGATCGAGTTGAGGTTGTACTTCCGCGCGAGGGTCGCGACTTTCTCCTGGTCATCGGTGACATCGGCGTAGATCAACTCGGTCGACATGAAATCGGAGACACGATCCTCGGGCGCGGCCTTCAGCAGGTCGCGGATCGAGAAGACGGCTTCGAGTCTGCCGGCGGCATCGACAACGTAGACATAGGAAACGACTTCGGAGTCGAGGGTCCGTTGCACATGCTCGAGAACCTCCCCGGCACTCTGGGAAGCTGTGACCGCGATGAAGTCGGAGGTCATGATGCCCCCCGCCGACTCGGGGTGGTGCTTGAGCAGGCGGAGGACTTCCCCCGCGGTTTCTGGTTGGAGTTCGGCGAGGACCCGTTGCTGCTCCGCGGGCTCGAGATCTGCGATGAGGTCGGTCGCCTCGTCGGGAGGCATGCGCTCGACGATCTCGCTGATCTCGGGCGTCGACAGTTTGGCGACCAGTTCGCGCGTGGTCTCGACGTCGGTTTCGTCGAGGACCTCGGGGACCCAGTCGAGGGGGAGGATCCGGAAGATCTCGACCTTGTGCGCGGGGGAGAAGTGGAACAGGACGTCAGCGATGTCCTCAGCTCGGACCGACTCTGCGAGCACGGTCAGAGACTGGGTACGCCGATCGAGGTTGGGCTCGGCAAGAATCGCATCGAGCTGCTCGATCAGCTCGGCGGGTTCCAGTGCTCTTGGCTGCATCGCACCCGTTTCCTGCTCAAAACCGCGGATACCTGGCGCCGCCCCCGAGACCGTGGGGCGTCCCACGGAAATGGGTTTTGCGCCGTGGAACTCTAATGGTGTCGAGGGGGGAAGAAGCCGTCCACCGGATCGGGCCAGCCCCTGTCACTCTGACAGCCTGCGTGGCGGTCCCGAGGGGGTTCCCCTGTCACCCTGGCAGTCGAGGCCGGCTGGGGACGAGCCCTCTGCTGTCGTAAGTGTTTTCTCCGTTATCGCTTACAGTGGAATTCTCGGTGCCCGGAGCGCGGCACATACGTTGCTCTTCAGCGACACACAAGAGAGGTACGCCCCCCTTTTCCAACCCGAGCGACGGCCGCTCCGCGCGGTCACCGAGGAACCGATGATGACCGCCCCCACCGATCGAGGATCTGACGAGCGCGTGGAGGGCGATGACCGCAGCTCCTCGGGTCGTCCCTCGATTTCGGCCCGGGGTCCCCGTCGGTTCCGGGTGCTCGTCGCCGATGACGATGCGCGATCGCTCGATTGCCTCGTCGCTCTTCTCGACCGCGAAGGCTTCGCTATCGACCCTGCTAGCTGTGGGTTTGAGGCATTGGCTCGTTTCGGCCTGCCGAGTTCGGTGGAGTCGGCGAGAGAAGACGCTGCGGCGCGGGAAGCGGAGGCGCGCGAAGTCGGGGAACGGCGGGTCCCGCAACCGACCGTCACTCCCGAGGGGCCGTACGATTTTCTCGTACTCGACTACAACATGCCGGACGTGACCGGGGTCGAAGTCCTCCGTCGCATCCGCGTGCGCTTCGGTGGCCCGCTCCCCGCGATCATGGTGAGCGGTGATTACAGCCGGGAGCTGCAAAGAAGTTGGAGTGCAGTGGGCGGCTTCGCGCTGCTTCCCAAGCCGGTCGAGCCGGATGATTTTCGAACCCAAGTGAGAGAGTTGGTCCAGCGCTTCTTCGGCGGTGGGCCTTCCTGAGAAACCTGAGAGTCGAGTGGTGCTGGCGATCGATGGAGATCGTCGATCCTGGCGCAGTTTTACGATGACGCGCTGAACACTTTGAAAAGACGCCCCGAGCAGAGTGGGGGCCAAGAAAGGACGGTCGGAGATGGCGAAGAGCAATACGCTTCGTCCCCTGAACGACAAGATTGTCGTGAAGCGGCTTGAGGCTGAGGAAATGACCAAGGGTGGCATCGTTCTTCCGGATACCGCTAAGGAAAAGCCCCGCGAGGGCAAGGTTGTTTCGGTCGGTGGCGGCAAGTTCCTCAAGGATGGCACTCGCGCGCAATTCCAGGTGAAGAAGAACGACCGGATCATCTTCAGCTCCTACGCAGGAACCGAGATCAAGATGGACGGCGAAGAGCTGCTGATCATGAGCGAGGACGACGTCCTCGCCATCGTCGAGTAGTTTACCCCTTCATTTCACCTCACAGATTAAGCAACTAGCCGAAAGGATCGTGCCATGGGCGCGAAGAACATCGCATTTGATCAAGAGGCCCGCGAGGCCGTCCGCAGGGGCGTGCAGAAGCTCTCGCGCGCCGTAGCGGTCACGCTCGGCCCGCGTGGCCGTAACGTCGTTCTCGAGAAGTCCTTCGGGGCGCCGACTGTCACCAAGGATGGTGTCACCGTTGCCAAGGAGATCGAGCTCGAGGATCGCTTCGAGAACATGGGCGCGCAGATGGTGAAGGAAGTCTCCTCGAAGACCTCCGACAACGCCGGCGACGGCACCACCACCGCGACCGTACTCGCGAACGCCATCTTCACCGAGGGCCTCCGCAACGTCACTGCGGGTGCAAACCCGGTGAGCTTGCAGCGTGGCATTCAGAAGGCCGTCGTCGCGATGGTCGCTGAGCTCCACAAGATGTCGAAGAAGGTCAAAGACCGCACCGAGATCGCTCAGGTCGGCGCCATTGCGGCGAACAACGACAAAGAGATCGGCGACATGATCGCCGAAGCGATGGAGCAGGTCGGCAAAGACGGCGTGATCACGGTCGAAGAGGGCAAGTCCCTCGAGACGACCGTCGATTGGGTCGAGGGAATGCAGCTCGACAAGGGCTACCTCTCGCCGCACTTCGTCACCAACACCGACGAGATGAGCTGCGTCCTCGAGGACCCGTACATCCTCATCTGCGAGAAGAAGATCGGCACCATCAAGGAGCTGGTCCCCCTGCTCGAGAAAATTGCGCAGTCCGGTAAGCCGATCCTCGTCGTCTCCGAAGACGTCGATGGCGAGGCGCTCGCGACCTTGGTCGTGAACAAGCTCCGCGGCACCTTCTCCTGCTGTGCCATCAAGGCGCCCGGTTTCGGTGATCGTCGTAAGGCAATGCTCGAGGACATCGCGATCCTCACCGGTGGCCGCGCGATCTTCTCCGACCTCGGCATCGAGCTGAAGAACGTCGGCGTCGACGATCTCGGCCGCGCCAAGAAGGTGATCGTCGAGAAGGATTCGACGACCGTGATCGAGGGCGCCGGCCTGTCGAAAGACATCCAGGGCCGTATTGCTCAGATCCGGAACGAGATCGAGAAGTCGACCTCCGACTACGACTCCGAGAAGCTCCAGGAGCGCCTGGCGAAGCTCGCCGGTGGTGTCGCCCAGATCAACGTGGGCGCTGCGACCGAAGTCGAAATGAAGGAGAAGAAGGCACGCGTCGAGGACGCCCTCCACGCCACCCGCGCTGCGGTGGAAGAAGGAATCGTCCCGGGCGGCGGAGTTGCGCTCCTGCGCGCGAGCAAAGCGCTCGACTCGGTCGACTGCAAGGGTGACGAGATGATCGGCGTCGAGATCGTGCGTCGCGCGGTCGAGGCCCCGATTCGTCAGATCGCCATGAACGCCGGAATCGACGGTGCGATCGTCAGCGAGCGCGTCAAGGCGAGCAAGAAGGGCGAGGGCTTCGACGCTCTCAACCTCGAGTACGTCGACATGTTCGCGGCGGGAATCATCGACCCGACCAAAGTCACCCGCACGGCGCTCGAGAACGCCGCGTCGGTCGGAGGTCTCTTGCTGACGACCGAAGCGATCATCAGCGAAATGCCGAGCAAGGATGACGGCGCGATGGCCGGAGCCGGCGGCGGCATGGGCGGCATGGGCGGCATGGGTGGCATGCCGGGTATGTACTAAAGCCTGACGTTCGATCCATTTGCTGACAGCCTCCTAGGGCTGCTGCGCACAGCAGATCGCTTGAGTGAACGAGGATCGCCTCGTCGGGGAACGACCCCGGCGAGGCGATTCTTTTTTGGTTCCGCGGCACCCGACCCTACCGCGATGGCCAGATCTCGCGAAGTGTCCGATTCTTGGGAACAACCCAATCCCAAGGAGGACCTCGTAGTGAAGAAGAGTCGCCTGCCCCTGTTCATCGTTGTGATCGCTGTTCTCGCTGGTGTGATCTGGTTGATCGCAAGCAATGAGGACGCCATCGAGACCTTCGCCGACGGGGTCACTGGAAACCAAGCCGTCCGCGAAGGCGGGCGTACGCAGGAACAGGTGCGCGACATCTCGGACGAGCACAACCGTCGTCTCGAAGAAGTGATGGGGCACTAACCGCGGGGGAGTCTATCCGGAGGCTCGCTCAACTCTCGGTTCGAGCGGCGCGACGAATGTCGTCGAGTATCTGTCTCTCGCTCTCCTTTTCCTCGGAATCTTCACGCTGCGTCCGGCCGTCCCAGCTCTGAGTTCTGTACCGCTCTTCCAGAGATCTCTCGTACATTTCCTTTAGGCGCAACTCGTCGACGCCGAGAGCCGCCGTGAGCTCGGAGCGGCTGAGCGAAGAGTCTCGCACTACCAGAGCGAACAACCTCGCCTCATCGAAATCTGTGAGTGGTTCCCGATGCAAGTTCGCCGCGAGCCGCCATTGCGCTGCGGCAGCTTCGTCGATGTGAAGCACACGCGCGGGGATGAACTTACGATCGAGATGCCTCTGTGCGAGCCATCGGCGAAGGCCGTCCACGATCGCGTACTCACCGTGCGCCAATGGTCGAACGACGATGGGGGAGACGAGACCCGCCCCCGCGATCGACCGGCGAAGTCGTTCGAACTGAAGAACCCCGACCGATTGCCGCAGCCTCGCGGACGTTCCTTCGATCTTCGCGATCGGGATGACGCGGACGGAGTCTCGTTCGCCAAAGAGCCGGGCCCAGAGTCGCGCCAGAGATCTCGAGCGTTTTCGTTCCGCTCGGCAGGGAAGGCACTTTCCCCCCATGAGCACAGACCCGCACACCGAGCAGCTCCCTCCTCCAATTCCCAGCCCTGGAGTGGCTTCGCGCGAGCGCCAAACTCCTTCATAGAGCCAGGCAGAGCAACTGGGACAAGAGGAGGCTTGCCCCTTCTCGGGCCGTGCTTGAAGCGTACTTCGGCACTCGGGGCAGGCGGAGGTCAAGGTGAGGACCGAACCGCATTCTTCGCAATCCGTTCCCCCCGCAGCGGATCGACTTCGATGCTAGTGACGCGCTCGCTTTTCCGAGCGCCGTTGAGCACCGCACCCATCACCGGTGCACCCAAGGCCCAGAGGTTTACCATGTCCGCATTGAAACTCGGCCCGGAAGTGTGCCCGGCGCGAGCGACCATCAAGACTCCGTCTGCGGCTCGCGCAATAATTTGGCTATCGGCCGCGCAGGCAATGGAGGGTGTGTCGAGTACGACGAGCGCGTAATTCTTGCGAGCCTCGGCCAGGAAACGACCCATTCTTCGCGAGCCGAGCATAGAAGCGCGGGGCTCGTGCTCGCTGCCTGCCGTGACGATCGACAGGCGGTCCCAGCGCGTGGGGAGAACGACGGTCCCCAGAGGTCCCGCAGGGGCGAACCGGCGGACCGGGCTCGCGCCGGGAAAGGGGATCTGTTCGGGGCTCGGGGCGCAGGCGCAGCTCGTTCTCGCCGCCCCAGAAAGCCGTCGAGGGTTCGTCCGAGGGATCACAGGAGCAGTCTTCGATCCAATCGGCGAGGCCGGGTCCGGAACAAGCCCCGAGCCGAGAGTGCACGGTGGGGGAACTGAGGTTTGCGTCCACGAGGAGCGTTCGCATGCCGAGCCGGGCCGCAGCCCGGGCGACCTGCTCCGCGACGAAACTCGTCCCCGCACCATCTTCGCTCCCGGAAATCATCAGCACGCGGCGTGAGCCGAGGCGCGCAAAGAGCTGGTTCATCAGGGCGTGAAATGTTTCCTGACCCACTCCGCGATCACCCGCGTCGAGACTTTCGTGCTGCCTCGACGAGAGCCATGGAATCACGGCGAGGCATGGGAAGTCGCCTTGATGGCATAGAGCGGTGGCGCTGTGGATCCGAGGGTCCAAGTGTTCGAGGACGCAGGCGACCCCCAAGGCGAGCAGCAGGCCGGACAAGATCGCGACGAGGCCGTAGTTCTCTACAGCCGGGTTCACCGGGGTCGCCGATCCGGGCGGGCGGAAGACCTCGAGGACCGCAGGGGCGAGGCGGAGGAGGAGCTCGAGGTCGCCGAGATTCTCGTTGAGCTTAGACCACCCTTCGCGACGCGCGGAAAAGTCAGCTTCAAGCTCGAGGATCTCCGCCTCGTGTGCGTTCAGGCTGGCAAGGGCCTGACTTACTTTGGAATGAAGTGCGGCGAGAGACACTTGTCGCTGCTCAAAGCCGACTTGGCGCGCGATCCAATCGAGGCGGTCCGCGTTCGAATGATCCGCGGGCCGGCCGAGGATCGCGAACAGGTGCTTCCCGAGCAAAGTCTCTCGATCGAACAGAGCTTGGAATGCGCGTTCTTCCGCAGCAAGTCTTGTCTTGCCCGCGCGAAGATCGGGATGCTCGGGCGCGAGTGTTGAAGTCATGCGAATGAGGTCGAGTTCGGCCTCGATTGCCCGGGTCGCCACTCTCTCGATCAACTCCATGGCTGGAGTCCCCGAGAGGAGGGGAAGCCATTGCCCGGGTTCGATCGGGCTCCCGAGCGGGAGCTCACTCTCCGCGATCTGTGCCAGTCGAGTTGCCGCGACGATCTTGCCATCAATTTCGACCTCGAGTTGTCTGGCTTCGATCGCAACAAGGGACTGGAGCAGGGCACTTCGGTCGGCGTGGACACCCGTCGACTCTGGGGGCAACTGCGCTAGGACTCGCAGCTCGCGAATCGCACGTTTCTGAGCCTGGAGTTCTGCATCCTTAGAGTCGACTTCCTCAGAAAGCCTCGTGCGCCCCTTTCGGATATCTACTTCGAGATGACTCTCCGCGAGCTCGACCAAAGCTGAGACCGTGGCCTCGAGTACAGTTGCGGATTGCGCTTCGTCAATTCCTCGAACCCGACAGCGAAGGAACTGGTCACCACTCCCCTCGAGCTGTGACAGTTCGAACCATCCTTCCCAACTTTGAGCGAGCGCGGGGTCGCTTACGGCAATCCGGTGCCGAACCGCTTCTGTGAAGTGGGGATCGAGTGTGAGGTGGTGGAGTGACGTGAAGCTGATGGGCTCGAACAGGGCGATGCCTTCGACCCCACCGGCTCGAATCGACGGAACACTCTGCGTATGGAGTCGAAGGATCGAATCCACTTCATAACTGGAACTCCGAGAGCGCAGGAATGCGAGCTGGCACCCGACCGAGACTGCGAGGATGACAAGGATCTGCCATCGGCGCCGCAGGAGCATTTTCAGGAAGTCGGTCTGCATTTTCGAATCCCGATCACAAGGGGGCCGATCGCCTCCGAGATCGGCGGCGATCTGGGGTTCGGGCTTCCTCATCTATCGACGAGCGCACGCGTTACCTTGACTCTGGCCGGGGTTCAAACAGGCAGGGGTTCAAACAGCGATCCGCCCCATCCTCGGACCGAGCCTGGAGAGTCGGCCGACGCGATTCCCAACATTGCAGAAACGCCGAGTGCGGTCTCAACCTGTTGGCGCAGACCCGGTGTGAAAGCACGGCGTCGGGCGGTTCTCGCGTCCGTGAGGCGTCTGAGCCCGAAAGCACGACTTCCACACTCTGCTGGTCCGTAGCTCCCCCCACTCCGATCGGCTAGAACCTGGAATCAGCGGATGATTGCGAGCGAGGCGCCGGCGATTCGTCGCAAGACGA
>CALEHF010000168.1 GCA_937876125.1 uncultured bacterium | reverse complement strand
AAGGCCTTCGCTTCAATCAGGCGTTCCCCTCCACGCCGCGCTTCCGTGAGCAGGCTCTCGTAGGTCGACCGGGCCTCCTCGGGCATCTTTCTGAGCTTGAAGAGGATGCCACGCAGATTCTCGGCCGAGAGGTGCGCCTCCCGAGACTCGGAGGTCCGAGCGAATCTGTTTGCTCGGCTCAAGGATCGATCTGCCGCCTCGAACTCCCCATTTCGGATCTCGGTTTCCGCCCGAAGAATCAAGAGTTCGGCAAGTGACTCGAACTCGCCCATCGCTTCCATATCCACGAGGCACTGGTCGATCGACGCTCGAGCTGCGCCCCAGTGGCCGAGTTTGAGCGCGATTCGGGCTCGGCCTCGTTCGAGGATCCACCGTGGTCTCGCCGCGGGTTCGAATCCAGACGCAATCAGCCGATCCGCCCGCTCGACAAGTGGAATGGCCAGCGCGTACTCCCCTCTTGCGAGGTGAAAGTCTAGGTTCGCGCACCAGTGATCAAGCGCTTCGCTGGGTCTTCCGCCCCGAAGAAGGAGGTCGCCGATCCAGCCACCGTGCTCTGGCTGATCACCCCAAACTTCAACACCGGACCTGCTCAATTCCGAGGCCCGACGGGCTGTATGCCGGTGCCCACGTCGGCTCGCCTCTTCGATCACTGTCGCCACCTGATGGGGACTGCGGAATCGATACCACGAGAGGGACGGGTCATACGCATCGATGAATCCCTCGCGCTCCAGCACATCAAGAGCGAAATCGACCTCACTCCGAGCTGCTTCGCCTGAGTCCCTCTGACGAGACGAGTCGAGTTCAAGGACTGCCACGGAGAATACTTCTCCGAGCAATGCTGCAGACTCGAGGACCGCTCGGGCGCCCTGGGGGAGACTTCGGTACTCACGGCCGAACCTGCGACCCTCGCCATCGGAGATCGCCACACGAAACGTCTCCTCGGTCAGCTCTCGCGAGATACGCCATCGCGTGCCGCTTCGAGCAAGCACCCGCGACTCTGACCCTTCGGCAGAGAGCTCCTCGATCAGGGTCCGTAGGCGGGCAACGTTTCCTTCGGTCTCTGTCGCGAGAACGGTCGGCAACCAGGGCAGAAGATCCAGCGAGCCGACTCCTGGATATCGAGAACGGATCCAGGCGGAGACCGCCTCCTGCTGTATCGGATGGAGCGATATGATCTCCCCCAAATGTGGCGTACTCGCGAGACTTTGATTAGTGTCCGATGAATCTTCCGCGGTTTGCGTCGACACCATCGTCAAAGCGACCGAACCCTCGGCGGCTACGGTCCACCACGCCTCAAAGATGTCGCGCGTCTCATCGTCGGCATGATCAAGGTCATCGACTCCGATGAGGATCGAGATCTCGCTTCGGCTCACCGCCTCGAACCACCGCAACCAGTGCAGTTTCCTCAAGGCCGGAGTCATCTCTTCCAGATGGTCGCCGAGTGACCAGCGAGTGAGTGCTGAGATCGAATGGGGTTGGTCCCCGAGGAGCTCGCGTAGCGCCGAAGCAACGCGGCGCCTTAGCTGCTCGATGCTGCCATGGGACGGGTCGGTGCCGAGGGAGTCGTGGAGTAGGTCGATCAGGATTCGCCTCGGAGTGTGGGGGGCGCTTGCGGCACGGCCGTGCATGATGCAAACGCCGGCAGATTGGACTTGACCGATGGCCCGCAGGAGGAGTGTGGAACGCCCACTTCCTGGTGAGCCGACCAAGGTGAGTCGACGAGCAGACTGTGTCCCGACTGACTCCGCGTGTGCCTCGACGATCCGGGCGATGGCTCGAGCTCGCGCCGGTGTCTCGGGGATCGGATCGGGAAGCGGTGGACCGATCCGGATCAAGGGGAGTTCGTCGAAGACCATCGGGCAGCGCACCTCGGAGCCGGGAGTCGAGGGGTCCGGACGGAGTCGTACTCGGGCTCGTCCCCAGACATCGACCGAGGGTGGATCGACGAGGACGACTTCTGATAGCTTCTCCCCGCTGGGAAGATTAACGGAGTGAACGGCGATCCAATCGCTGGAGTCCGAACCAACCTCGATCGTTCCCATGAGGGGCTCCGAAGTTCGATTGTCCAAATGGAGGTGGAAAGGAACACTCTCGCCCCGAGGAACGAGTCGACGGTACGCCCGGAGGCGGAGCCGCGGAGCCAGTGCCAAACCCTTGGCGGCGGCCTCGAGGATCTCACGACACTCCTCCGCAACAGGTCGGTCGAGTCGCTCGGCGGAGAAGCACCTGCGCAAGAGTCTTCGCACCTCTTCCGGTGTCGAGTCAGGAAGTCGAGTCTCGTCGATTCGTTCTGCGAGGACATTCTCGCGGACCGCATCACGGTCGTCCCCGAGAAATGCGTGGCCTCCGCTCAGACCCTCAAAGATGACACATCCGAGGGACCAAATGTCGTCCGCAGGTACGGAGTCCAGCTCCCGCCACTGCTGCGGCCCCATGTACCGCACAGTCCCCCCCCGGGGGTCGGCTTCCTTGGGATGGACGGACCCGGGTTCGCGGATTCGATGAGCCAGGCCGAAGTCGAGGACCCGGGACGATCCGTCCGCGGTCAGCATGACGTTGGCTGGCTTGAGGTCGCGGTGAATGATTCCGGCCTCGTGCGCCGCCGCCAGCGCTGAAGAGATCTCCGCGCCGATCCAAAAGAGCTCGTGCGCGGTCAGCGTTCCGCGATCGAACAGCTCTCGGAGAGTTTCTCCACGGACGTACTCTAGGACAAGGAACGGATCGCCTCCGTGGCTCTCGATCGAGTGAATCGCACCGATGTGTGGGTGGTTCAGTGCGGCGATCGTCCGCGCCTCGTCACGAAAACGAGTTCGCACCTCGGGTTCACTCCCGATATCCGCGAAGAGAAGCTTTAGCGCGACCGTCCGGTTGAGGTCCTCGTCGATGGCCCTATAGACGACACCGCACCCCCCGCGCCCGAGTTCTTCCTCCGCTCGGAATCTCCCAATCTTACAAGGCAGTGCGACGCGAGCGACGCTGCGTCCCTCCTGTGGCGAAGCGGCGAACTCGATACCGTACTCAGAACGCAAGTTCCCCAACCTGCGCAAGGTCTCCCACTCGCGGCGGAGTCGAGCGGCAAGATCGGGAAACTCGGTGCAAACTCCCTCGAGAGCGGAGTCCCCTTCGGATTTCCAGCGCTCGGCGCAGAGTTCGATGAGTTGCTGGAGTTCCATAAATCCTCTCCGCAGTATGTGCTCAGTGAGCGAGAGAGTACTCGCACAGGACGAACAGCGATCCCAGTGACTCCGAGGTTCTGAACTCGCTGCTACGACTCATCCGCTGCGATATTTTTCGAAAGTCGTGTGGCGGTTGGCCCGGAGCATGGGGTGACGCTGTTCTA
>CALEHF010000167.1 GCA_937876125.1 uncultured bacterium | reverse complement strand
AGGCAGGTCACCCCCCCCGACGTCAGCGCATTCACCCAAGACTTCGCCGACGCGACCGACCCGACACTCGCACTTCGGGGGAGGTTCTGCCAGACGGAGGTACCGGTCGCGAATGAGACCAAACCGATCTGCGAACTCTTGCTCAGTGAAGAGAGCGCCGCAGTCACTTCGACCTTGAGTGCCCCGAGCCGGTCATCAATTTCCATACTTCCCGAGCGATCGAGGCACCAGAAGAATCCGTCTCCTTCGTACTCACCGCCGTAGAACGCGATCGTTTCCAACTGATCCTCGTCGTCAGAGATCCCTCGTCCTCCCGAAGGAAGATCGAGAGGATTTCCGCCGCCAGCGAAGAGCGCACCGGGTGCCCCGCCTGGGGAACCGAACAACCCGCCGAGGAGAGCGACACAGGAGAGAACGAGAAGCGCGGAGAGTGCCGAGCCGCTTCTCAACGACCTCGCTCTCGAAACGCCGAAGCTCAATATGGACCGTGACGACATCGTCGTCTCCTTTCCGACTTCCTTCTGCGAGCATCGAAGAACTCGTGGGGCCGACAGACCTGTGAGGAATGCGCCGGAACCTTTGTTCTTCAAGACTCCCCCCGCGTGCGAGCGACCGCCGAGCGGCAGGGGAAGGGCGCGGGAGTGTCGGAAATCCTTCGGTGGTCTTCTGGAGGCTCCGAACTTGATGGCGACCTTGTGGAGCGAGCGTCGATTCCCTACGCTCCGCTCCGGCGAAGGAGGATCCATGCACTCAGAGACCGAACCCGACTCCGACTCTAGAGCGATCATCGGCATCGTCACCGTCTCTGATCGTGCCTCCAGGGGAGAGTACGAGGATCGCGGCGGCCCCGCCGTCAAGGATCATTTGGCGACTCGGCTCGCGCCGGGATTCAGGATCGAGACGCGACTCGTGCCCGATGAGACGGCGGAGATTGAGCGGGTTCTCTGCGAGCTCGCAGACCGGGTGGGCTGTGCGTGGGTGATCACGACCGGCGGCACCGGTCCCGCGCCGCGCGACGTCACTCCCGAAGCGACGCGTGCCGTCTACGAGCGAGCGCTCCCCGGATTCGGGGAGAGGATGCGCGCGGTCTCGGTCGAGCGGGTGCCGACGTCGATCCTGTCGCGACAAGAGGCGGGAGTGCGCGGGAGAACGTTGATCCTGAATCTGCCGGGGAGCCCGAAGGCGATCATCGATTGCCTCGACGCGGTGCTCCCCGCGGTCCCCCACTGTCTCGAATTGATCGGGGCTCGAGAGATCACGCTCATCGATGGGTCGGGCACGATTCGTCACGAATAGGGCCTGCCCAGATCGACGCGCTTTCTCAGGCTCATCCCGACGTTTCGCGACAGACCAAGTTTTCGTAGAGCCGCTCGTACTGCCCCACCACTTTATCGAGAGCGAAGCGTTCGATCGCCACCGTCCGCGCCGCCTCACTCATCTCTTGATAACCGGCTCGGCTCTCCAAGATGTCGAGGGCCCCGCTCGCCATCGCTTCGGTATCGCCCACCGCACAGAGCAAGCCCGTTCGACCCGAGTCGATCACTTCGGGCACGCCCCCCGCCGCCGTCGCGATGCAGGGCACGCCGCTCGCCATCGCTTCGAGCGCGGCGAGACCGAAGGACTCGCCATCACTGGGGAGGAGGAACAGGTCGGCGCACGCAAGCGGCTCGGCGACTTGATCGATCGAACCGAGCCACGTGATGCGATCGGCGATCCCGAGCTTGCACGCTTGCGCCTGGGCGAGCATCACCTCTGGACCACTGCCGATCATCAGCAAGCGAGCGGGTCGCTTCGCGGCGACTCGGGAAAACACCTCCACGACGTCGGGAATTCGCTTCACCGGCCGGAAGTTCGAGATGTGGCAAAGGAGCACTTCTTCGTCGGTTGCGAAACGGCGGCGCAAGTCGGTGCTTCGGTGGAGAGGTGAGTACTCAACGGGATCGATGAAGTTCGGGATCACATCGACCGTTCGCTCGAGCTCGAACCGATCGCGGGTGGCATCCGCGAGGTAGCGACTCACCGCGGTGACCGCGTCACTCTTCTCCATCGCGAATTTGGTGATCTCGAAAAAGCTCGGATCACTCCCGACCAGCGTGATGTCAGTGCCGTGGAGGGTGGTCACCGACTTCACCCCGCAGTCGCGGCACATCTCCTGGGCGAGGTACGCCGCGATCGAGTGGGGAATGGCGTAGTGCGCGTGAATCGTCTCGACCCCAAACTCGCGCACGACCGTGAGGAGTTTGGTCGACAAGGCGAGCGCATACGGCGGGTACTTGAAGAGCGGATAGCTGGTCACTTCCACCTCGTGGAAGGTGACCCGCGGGTGCAAAGGATCCATGCGAAAGGGCGCCTGGTACGAAACGAAGTGGATCTCGTGCCCGCGGTCGGCGAGCGCCATGCCGAGCTCGGCGGCGACGACGCCGCTGCCGCCGTAAGTGGGGTGACCGGCGATGGCAATCTTCATGAACAACGCTTTCTGTCAGCGGAGCCGCTGTCGACAGATCCGATCCCGCGATCGGGCTCACTCCCCGGAAGTCCCTCACCTACGATCCACGACGAGGGATCGGCGACGGCGGGAGGATCTTGCCAACGAATCGGCTCGCCGAGCTCGACCCCCGCCCGCACTCCGTACTCACGGGCGCGCCCTTCGACGTAGCGGGCGAACTCGGGGCTCGAAATCTTGGTCGGCGCTCCTTCGACTCCCGAGCGATGGAACTGCGACGCGTACGCGAACATCAACTCGAGCTTGCGCTCGAAGACCTTCGAAATGTCGACGATGATGCTCGGCTCGAAGGGGGTGTGTCCCATGTAGTAGCCGAGTTGCGGGGGGCGAAACGGAGGGTGCGCACCCGGTGCGTAAAGCCGCACGCCGGTGAGGTAGTGCGTGCGATACGCGAGCTCGCCGGCGCCGGCGTGATCGGGGTGCAAGTCGTCGCGCCACGGCGCGAGCACCACCTTGGGGCGAAGCTTCCGGATCTCCCCCACCAGAGCGTGGCGGGCGTCGTCGCGATCGCGAATGGTCCCGTCACCGAGATCGAGGTTCGAACGGTAGTCGAGGGCGAGGATCTTCGTGGCAGCGGCCGTCTCCCGGGCGCGTGTTTCCGGATCACCATTCGAGGAGAGTTCACCGCGGGTGAGATCGACCACCGCAGTGCGGAGGCCGCGATCCTTGGCGGCGAGGAGGGTCCCCCCCAGACAGAGTTCGGCATCGTCAGGGTGGGCGGCGATGACGAGGAGATCGATCGGGGGGGTCTCAAACTCGGGATCAGGCACGGGTGCTCCTTCGTAGGAAAGTGGCCGGCGGGGATCCCCCGCGCCCCGAGATGATGCGCGTTCGGAGGGTTCGATCCCAGGGGAGCATCGAAAACTCTCCCAATTGCCGAGGAAGCGGGCGAGACGAGGGGGAGGGGGGCGAGGTTCCCGAGCCGAGGCAATCCGGCGACTCAGATCCACCCTGATCTCGAGCTCCTCTCTGGGACGCCGAGGTCCGTGCCCCTTGCGTCGGGAGGGGGTAGGCCGGACACTTCATGCGATCAACCATGCGCGATCTCCGCTGTGGCGCAAGCTCGAAGGGCACTCTATGCCGCGACTGACCCGTTCCGTTTTCACGTCTTGCGTACTCTGTCTCGCCACGATGGGCCTCGTCACGATGAGCCTCAACGCCCAGACACCGGCGTTCAGGATCTCTGGCCCCACGGACGTGGGGCTCGGCCAGACCTTCGAAGCCACCGTGCGACTCGACAATCCCGGCCCCTCGAGCCTGGAAGGGTGGACCTACGGCGTCTGTGTCGATCCACTCTTGGTGGAGATTCAATCGGTCGCGCTGGGCGAGGTGCCGCTGACCGCAAACGGAGGCTTTCCGGTCGATTTTCACGACATATCTATCCAGGCTGATGGTTATGCGGTCGCGTGCGCCATCTCTATTACGAACGCGAAGGTACTGCCACCGGGGATCAACGACGAACTGACCATCGGAACCTACAGTGCGGTGGGGCTGACTCCCTCGACCGTTCTCACCACTTGCGATGGGCAAGGAATCCCTCCGGTGCAGAGTGTCGTGGTGGTCTTGGGACAAGCGGTCGCCACAGACGACATTCCACTCGACCTCGCAATCGAGGTGCTCAACCCATCCTTCTCCGCCATCGCCCCCGACGTCGAGGCAAACTACGGATTGACCGGAGCGCTCGGCTTTTCCGTGACCGTCCTCCTCCATCAAAACGACAACGGTTTCCCGCCGGCGGAGTCACAGGGGTTCTCGCTCGGACTCGGACACGACGCGAGTTTGTTCCAAGTCACGTCGGTCGAGCCCGCACTCCCCTTCGACCCTGATTTCCAGCAAGTCGGGCTCGCCGATCTGGACGGCTGGACCATCGGCGTGGTGTATGCCCTGGTGGGCGGTGTGAAACTGGTCCTCAACAATCAACCTGTGGTGACCGCGAACTACTCGAATGTCGATCCTTCGCCCCTCGCAGGGAACGACCAACCGGTCACCTCGACGCTCGAGTGGAGCGACGGGATCGGAACGCCTCCGGTCGTGAACGTGGTGGTCCTCGGCGGAGCGAGCTTTGCGCCCGACTTCGTGAACGGTACGGTCACGCTGAATCCACCGATCGTGCACCCCGAGTTCCGGCGGGGGGATGCGAACCAGGATTCGATCGTGAATCTCGCAGATGGCATTTGGATGTTGAACCAGCTCTTTCACGGGGGGCCGAGCTTCGACTGTGCCGGCGCGGCCGATGTCAACGCCGATGATCAGCTCAATGCGGCCGATGCGATCTTCATCTTCACTTGGCTCTTCATGGGTGGAAGCCCGCCCATCGCTCCGTACCCCGAGTGTGGTCTGCCGGTCGAAGTGATTCCGCTCCCGAGCGTGTGCGAGAGCTACCTGGGGTGCTAGGAGCCTTGAGGGGGATACTGGCGACTAAGACTCCGGCAAGTGCTGACTCCTTCTCCACGACTCGGCGCGTTCAGTCACTTTCAATTCCGAAGTCGACCCGCGGCGCCCCTAGGAGCTCCCATGAAACTCTCCTTTCTCATGTTTTTTTTAACTCTCGCACTCGCGACCCCCACCGACCTCGGGGCGCAGAGCGCCGTCCTTTCGGTAGAAGGGCCGAGCCTCGCCGGGGTCGGGCAGTCGTTCGAGGCGACCGTGTTCCTCGAGCTCTCCGGACCGGATGAGGCCGACGGCTGGTCGTACGGGGTGTGCCACGACCCCCTTGTCCTCAGTCTGGACTCGGTCGTCGATGGCGTCGTTCCTCAGACGGCGAATAATGGTGGCGATGTGTTCTTCAACCAGCAGATCGTTACCGCCGACGGCTACTCGGTCGGAGTCGTGATCTGCGGCACCGGGTGCGCCACATTGCCCCCCGGTTCGGGATACGAGATGTCGATCGGAACCTATACCGCGCTCCAAGCCTCGACCACCCTCATCGCCCCGTGCGACACGATTGGACTTCCGGCCGCTCCAACCGTGATTGACGTCATGGGCGTGTTTGTCATTCCGACCCCTATCCCCCTCGATCTCGAGGTGACGGACGGCCCCACGTTCACCGCCCGCGCTCCCGATCTGTTGGTTCCCTACTCCGCGGCGGATGGAGCGGCCGTGTTCGACGTCGAGATCTCCTTGGAACAGGACAACACCGGGTTTGCTCTTCTGGAGACTGCGGGATACTTCTTGGGAATGGCGCACGACCCGACTCTGCTCGAGGTGGTGTCGGTCACAAGTGACCTTCCACTAGACGGAGCGCACTTCATCGATGTGTACCTCGCTGACCCGAACGGCTGGAGGATCGGGGTGGTGTTCTCCCTCGCCGGATCAAATTCGTTCCAGCTCACTGGCCAAACAGTGGCCACCGCGACCTACCAGACCATCGCACTCTCGCCCCTCACGGGGAACGACATGGGCACGACAACCACCCTCGAGTTCTCGGATTCGATTGGAATTCCTCAGGCCGACCTCGTGGTTGTGGATAACGCGGGAGCCTCTCACCCCCCCCACCTCGACCACGGCAGCGTCACCTTCATCCCTGACTCGTTCTTCCGCCGCGGCGACGCGAACCACGATGGCATCTACGACCTCGCGGACGGGATCGCGATCTTGAACGGGCTCTTTGCGGCGGGGCCCATCTCCCCGTGTCAGGGCACACGCGATAGCAATGCGGATGGACAAGTCGACATCGCCGACGCGCTCTCGATCCTCACGTACTTGTTCGCGGGCGGAGCGCCGCCCCCCGCTCCGTTCCCCGGTTGCGGTCCGGGGATTGTGGACGAGTGCGACCAGTATTTGGGAGGGTGCTAAGCCTCGTCCTTCTGAACGATGACGGCGCGCGGCCTCAGGAGCCGGTCGGAGTGTCGAGGAGAACCACGCGCATCGTGCCATCCCCCGGCGTGATCTCCTCAGCGAGCGTATCGAGCCCCGCGAGGCCGTGGCGCGCGAGGAAACCGAGGAGCGCGAGTGCGCGCTCTCCCTCTTTGCCTCCCGGGAAGATCCTCGTGAGCACGGCTTCGATCTCTCGTCGCGCCGCTTCCACATCGCTCCCCGCCCCCCGCGGCAACACCGCCGCGAGCTTCTCGATGTCTTCCCTGAGCCGGCGCCCCAAGCGATCGGTGCGCTTTCTGAGGGCGGCATCGAGGGAGTCGTCCTTCGACCACTCCTCGATCAGCTGGACGAACGGCTCGCTCGCGTGTGCGAGCGCTTTCGCACGCTTCTCCGCCTCGGGGGAGGCGACGAGATCGACTGCGGTCGCCGACGGGGTCAACGACGCGAGGTCGATCGAGTGGGATTCGAGGAGCGCCGCATCCTCCGCGGCAATGACCCGCACCCGCGGGCGCGGCACGAGCACCGGGCGCTGGATGCCGCGCGCACGGTAGACCTCTCCGAGCTCCCACTGATACGCGAGCTCGGTCGGGCCGAGGATCGTGCAGGCGGGCTCGAGCAACACGTCTTGGATGATCGGGCGCAGGAGTGCATCGGGAGAGACGCGGGTCGGGTCGGTGACCAGCTCTCTTTTCAGATCCTCGACCGCGCGCACCGGTCCATTCTTCCCGCCGATCTGCACCGAGTCGCCGGTGACCGTCAGTCGGTGCCGTGCTCCGTCGTCGTCGATCCAGAAGAACGGCAGCTCAGACGGCGTCGGGATCGGCACCGGAAGTCCCCGGGTCGCGAGTTGCTCGATCCCTTGCCGGACGAGCGCAGCGTGTTCACCGGGGGCGGAGAGTTCCGCTTCGATCCAGGGGCGGGCGAGGGTGCGCAACCATTCGGGGCGCACCGGAAGAAGCCCGCGCGATCCGAACAAGGTGACGAACAACCGCTGGAACTCGTCGGCGGGAGCCTCAGCAAGAGACGAGCGAAAGAGAGCGGTCACCGCGGGGCTCGCCCCCTCGAGGAGCGGTGAGATCGCGGCGAAGCGAGTTTCTGCCGTGTGCTCGAAGGTGAGGCGATCAATCATCCGCCGCCCTTTGGGGAACGGCGCGATCAGGGGGACCGAAGCGCCCGACGCGGAGACGACCTCACCCCCCCACAGCTCGGAAACATCATGATCTTCCGAGGCGATCCAGAAGAGTGGGACCGCGGGCACTCCTGCCTGGGTGAGGAGCTCGGCGGTCTTCACGGCTGCCAGCGCCTTCACGGCGAGCATCAGCGGGCCACCCCAGAGCGCGGGTTGTTGGCCGGCGATCACGATGCGGGTCTCGGGGTTCTCGAGCAGCTCGACCGACCTCTGGGCCGCCTCGGGCAGGTCGAGTCCGGCCCAGTGCGGCTTCAAGGCTGCGACCGCCCTGGCGCGCCGGGCGGGATCGCAGGTGCGCTCGCGCGCGGCAGCCGCCCACTCTGCCGGAGACTCGGGCGCGGGGCCACCGAGCGACGCCGCGTCTCGGGAGCGCTCGGCGCGGAAGCGAAGCAAAGTCTCGCTCTCACCCAAGGGAAGCTCCCGGGAAGTGAAGGGAGTGTTCGTGGTGGGCTGGATCGTGGTCACGCTCGCCTCTTCAATACATTGATCATTCTCGGTCCGACCCCAGACTCCCACGGATCTCCCTCGAAGTTTCCGAAGCGAGCCTCGACCAGCCAACCGGCGGCGGAGAGGAGCGCGTTGATCTCGGCGGAGCGGTACAGACGTACCGACTCGTGATAGCGTTCCTCGGTCGGCTCGGTTTTCGAGCCTGACACCACCCGGATCTCCTTTTCGACGCGCGCGCCGTCCCCGGAGATCCAGCGTCGCTCGAAGATTTGAAGCTCGCCTTCGGTGCGTTCGCTCTGGGGGACCAAGCCTCCGATGGTCGCCTCGCGGTCGGGGAGATCGAGAAGCATACCCCCTCCTGGTGCGACCACCCGCGCCATCTCCCCGAGCACTCGCGCGTCATCCCCGAGCCGGGTGAAGTACCCGAAGCTCGTGAAGAAGCTCGCGAGGGCCCGAAAGGACCGGTTCGCAAAGGGAAGGTGGCGCATGTCGCCGCGCACGACCGGCACGGCGGAGCCAAGACGTCCCCGCGCCTCAGTGAGGAGATCCAGAGAGAGATCGAGGCCCACAACCGAGAGTCCCGCGGCCGCCAACGGCGCTGCGTGTCGCCCCGCGCCACAGGCGAGGTCGAGCACTCGATCGCCGGGGGCAAGTCCGAGCACCGTCGCGCAGAAGGCAGCCTCGACCGCGGCGGCGGCCTCGTTTCGCTTTCGATACACGCGCAGGTAATCGCCCCCGAACGAGTGGCGGAACCAGTCGGCGGGAACGGAGCTAGCGGAGGGGTCGGTCAAAGGATGCTCCCAGTTGGCGTGAATCGAGTGGAGAGGCAACAGAGCATACGCAGAATCGAGGCTGGGTCATCGAGTGGCCCATCCTGCCATTGGGCGCGGAGGCCGCAACCCCGAGAGAACGGATTACGGGGAGTTGCCGGGGCCGGGAGTCGGAGCGAGCTTACTGCGGGCGTTCAGGTCGCCTGCGCCACCCCCGATCGACTCCCCTCACCAGCGGGCGGTTGAACTAAACCGCCTCTCCGGACGTCCAGGGTCCGATCCGACGGGTTCTTGACGACTTTGCGTCCGATCGTGGACCCGGCAACCGGACGCTCGAGTCCAAATTCCGGCCCCCGTCCCTTGCCAGCCGCCACCACTCCCGCTTCCATCCTCGGAAGACATCGCCCACTCACCTCTCGTCCAACTGCTCCGACTCACGAAAGGCCCTCGTGGTCTCCGCCCTCCCCTTCGCACGGATCGCCCTCGCGATCCCGGTCCCCGATCTCTTCGACTACCGCGTCCCAGCGGCGCTCGACGAAACTGTCGTGCCCGGCGCGCGGGTCCGGGTTCCGTTCGGGCGCGGGGTCCGGATCGGGTACTGCATCGAGCGAAGCGCCGAACAACGTCACGAGAAGTTGAAGGAGATCGAGGCTGTCCTCGACGACGCACCCCTCCTCGAACCTGATCTCCTCGCCTTGGTGCAATGGACCGCCCACTACTACCTCTGCTCGGTCGGCGAAGTGATCGAAGCCGCGGTTCCGAAAGCGGTTCGCGAAGGGAAGCGGCGCTCGATCCGCTGGGCGCGGCTGCTTCCCGCGGCGCGCTCGTTCGTCGATCGCGGGGCGGGCGCGGAAGGGCGCGCGAAACTGCTCGCGACCCTTCGCGACACCGGCGCGCTGCCCCTCAAGGAACTGCTCGATCGCGCCGGGGCCGGCGACAGCTCGGCGAAGACGCTGGCCAAACGTGGCGCGATCGAAATCGTGCACGCGCCGACCCGCGAGTTCGGCGGGCTCCCCGATCCGAACGCGACCCGGACTCCCACTGGGGACGCACCGTGGCGCACGCCGCCCCCGTACAAGCTCACCATCGAGCAGCGCGACGCGATCGCCGCGGTCGAAGAGGCGCTCAACCCCAGTCGCTTTCAGCCATTCGTGCTCGAGGGGGTGACCGGGAGCGGCAAGACCGAAGTGTACCTGCACACGATTCGTGCGGCGCTCTCGCGAGGGAAGGGCGCGCTCGTTCTCCTCCCCGAGATCTCTCTCACGCCGCAAACCGTCGAGCGCTTTCGCGAACGCCTCGGCGACGTCGCCGTCCTCCACTCGCTCCTCACCCCGATCGAGCGGTCGATGCACTACGGCCGTTTGCGCCAGCGGGAAGTGCGGGTTGCGATCGGGGCGCGCAGCGCGATCTTCGCGCCGATCCCCGACCTCGGTCTCATCGTTGTCGATGAGTGCCACGAAGAGAGCTACAAGCAGGAGAACGCACCGCGCTACCACGCCCGCGATCTCGCCGTGGTCCGCGCATCGCAGCTGGGGATCCCTGTGCTCCTCGGCTCGGCGACTCCGTCCCTCGAGACGAGAGAGAACATCGTGCGCGGGCGGTACGTCTGCCTGTCGCTCCCGAAACGGGTCACCGGCCACGGCCGCGCAGAGGTGGAAGTGGTCGATCGCCGCGCGGAGTCCGCTGACGATGGCCCTCCCGCGATGCTCGGCCCGAAGCTCGTCATGCGTCTTCGAGAGACGGTCGAGCGCGGCGAGCAGGCGCTCCTCTTCCTCAACCGTCGAGGCTTTGCGCGACGAATTCACTGCGGGCGCTGCGGCTTCCAATTGCTCTGCAACGATTGCGATATCGGCCTCACCTACCACAAGCGCCAAGACCGTTCGCTCTGCCACTACTGCGGATCGATCCGCCCCGTGCCGACGATCTGCCCCGACTGCAAGTCCCCTGGGATCAGTCGCACGTTGCCGGGAACCGAGCGCATCGAGGAGACCCTCCACTCGATCTTCCCCGGAGTCGAAATCGGCCGGCTCGACCGCGACACCGCGACCTCGGGCACGCGGATGGAAGAGATCATCACCCGCTTCCGCGATGGCAGGACCCAGATCCTCGTCGGCACGCAGATGGTCGCGAAAGGGCACGACATTCCGGGGGTGACTTTGGTCGGGGTGATCGACGCCGATGTCGCGCTCGGCATGCCGGACTTTCGCGCCGCCGAACGCACGGCGCAGCTCCTCTGTCAGGTAGCGGGACGCGCGGGGCGCGGAGACAAGCCGGGGCGGGTGGTGATTCAGACCCGACAACCGGAGCACTACGCGCTCGAAGCCGCGGCTCTTCAAGATCTCGAACGGGTGCGGATCAAAGAGACCGCGGTGCGAAAGTTGCTCCTCTATCCACCCTACGGAGCACTGGTGCGGGTCTTGTGCGAAGACCCCGACGAAGAGCGCGCCTTCGAGACCGCAGAAACGATCCGACGCGGGATCGAGAAGATGGGAGTCTCCTCCGTGAAGGTGCTCGGGCCCGCCCCCGCGCCGCTCGGAAAGTTACGCGGGCGGTATCGTGTGCATCTGCTCCTGAAGGCAAAGGAGCGCCCCCCTCTGCATCGGGTGGCGAGTCGGGTCGCTTGGGCGAAGCCGCGTTGGTCGACGACCAAGGTTGTCGTGGATGTGGATCCGACTTCGCTCATGTAGACGCGCGCTCCTGAGCTGCGTGAAGGTCTTGTGCGAGTGCTCGAGACGCTGATGTCCAAGGCCATGAGCTCGATTCCCGCGCTGAATGCGAATATTGAGCTTCTGACTTAGAACGGGTGAGCTACCCATGAAGACCTTCATCGTCGACTCCTTCACGAACCGCCCCTTCGCCGGGAATCCGGCTGGGGTCTGTCACGTCACGACCGCCCTCGCCGATGAGACGATGCAACAGATCGCGATGGAGCTGGGCCTGTCGGAGACCGCCTTCGTGCGCCCCCTCCCCGGGGATGCGACACTCGAGATCCGCTACTTCTCGCCGAAGATGGAGATCCCGCTGTGCGGGCACGCGACCCTGGCGGCGGCGAAGGTTTGGTTCGCCGCCACGAACGAGAACACGGTTCACTTCGTCACCGGCCAGAATCTCGCACTGAAGGTCGAGCGGAGCGGTGCGACGATGGCGATGGAGCTCCCCGCCTACCCGACTCATGCCGCGGAGGCTCCACCCGCCCTCCTCGAAGCCCTGGGGCTCTCGAGCGTTTTAGAGTGCGTCTTCAACGAAGAAACGCGAATCCTGATGTTGGTGATCGAGGACCCCGACGAGATCGCGCGTCTCGCCCCCGACTTCGGGGCGTTGGTCCGTTCCCACGATGGGTTGAATGGAGTCCTGATCACCGCGCCCTCGGGCGGAGACGGCTTCGATGTCCACGTGAGATTCTTCTGGCCGTGGAGCGGGACCGATGAAGATCCGGTCACCGGAGGGATCCAAACTTTCCTCGCGCCGTACTGGGCCGAGCGGCTGGGGAAGTCGACGTTGCGCGTGGTTCAGTCCTCGGCGCGCACCGGCACGATGGAGGTCAAGGTGAACGCGAACAGCGTGAAGGTGCGTGGGGAGGCGGTGATCGTGTTCGAGGGTGAATGCGTCGTCGCTTGAGTGGAAACAGGTCGAGAGAGAACTACGCCCCCGTCTTGAAGAACATGATGTCGCCATCCTTCACGAGGTACTTCTTCCCCTCGAGTCGCATCGCGCCCGCCTCCTTCACCGCCGCTTCGCTCTTGTGCTCCATCAAGTTGTCGTAGTGATAGACGTCCGCCTTGATGAATTGCTTCTCGAAGTCGGTGTGGATGACGCCCGCCGCTTGCGGTGCGGTGTCCCCCTTGTGGAAGGTCCACGCGCGTACTTCCTTCTCCCCCGCTGTGAAGTAGGTCTGCAACTCGAGCAGCTGATAGCCGATGGCGATCACTCGATCGAGTCCCGACTCCTTCAGTCCCAATTCGAGCAGGAACTCGGCCTTTTCTTCGGGGTCGAGCTCGGCGATCTCCGCCTCCGTCTTGCCGCACACGACCGCGACCGGAGCGCCCTCTTTGGTCGCGTGCTCGAGCAGACGCTGGTAGTACGCGTTGTTGTCGAGATCGGCCATGCCCGCCTCATCGACGTTCGCGATGTACATCACCTTCTTCTGGGTGATGAGGTGGAAGTCGCGGATGCGGTCCTCTACGTCGCTCGGAAGGTCGAGGGTGCGAACACAGATTCCCTCTTCGAGCGCCTTCTGGATCGGCCGCGCCGCCTCGAGCGTCTTGAGGATCTCCTTGTCGCCGCCGCGACCCTTCTTCTCGAGAGCGCTGACCCGCTTCGTCACCGTTTCGAGGTCGGCGAGCATCAGCTCGGTGTCGATCACCTCGACGTCACGGATCGGATCGACCGAGCCATCGACGTGGACGACGTTTTCATCGTCGAAGCAGCGCACCACATGAGCGATGGCGTTGGTCTCACGGATGTGGGCGAGGAACTTGTTGCCGAGCCCCTCCCCCTTCGAGGCGCCGGCGACGAGGCCCGCGATATCGACGAAGGTCATCGTCGTGGGGATCAGTTTCTTCGGCACGATGTACTGAGCGATGTGTCCAAGGCGCGGATCGGGCACACTCACGATCCCCTGGTTCGGCTCGATCGTACAAAAGGGGAAGTTTGCGGCCTCTGCGCCGACTGAGGTGATCGCGTTGAAAATGGTCGACTTGCCCACGTTCGGGAGTCCGACAATTCCGCATGTGAAACCCATGGAGTGGAGACCTCTCGTTGATCCGATGGAGCCGCGAGGAGGCTGTCGGAGAACTGCTTTCGAACCGAGGGTTTGAGATTTCGGTGCCCTG
>CALEHF010000166.1 GCA_937876125.1 uncultured bacterium | reverse complement strand
TCGGAGATGGAATCGAGTCCGACCACGTCGAGTTCGAAGAAGGGCGTTCGCTGGAACTCTCCATCGCGAAGGAGAGGTTGCACTTGGTGGTACCCCGAGACGGAGACTCACGAAACAGTGACTCCCGAGACGGCGTGATCGCGAGCGTCGCAGAGAAAAATGAGAGGAAGAAACGATCTCCTCGCTAGGAAAACCGTTTGGGCTGCAGACGGTCCAATCCTCCTTCTGGAAAACTGGGGGCCTGGAGGCGACGCTCTTCCTCTCTCACAGTTTCGATTTCAGATCAGTGATCGCATCCCAACAAGAACAGCATCCCAACAAGAACAGCATCCCAACAAGAACAAGAGCAGGGCTGCGCAGTTCGCCGGTACGCCAGGAGAGGGGGAGACCCTCCTCGGCGCCCTGCACGACTCCAATACGGAGCCGCAGAGCAGCTGAGAGCGGCGCTTGCCGGAGCAAACCACCGCCCTTCGCTGCTTGGACCAGCCGCTTGGCCAGCCGCACACTACCTAGCCCTCCTTGCGAAGGCTCCTCCAGGAGCGCCCACGCGGTTGCAGGCGCTTTCCTCGTTATCCCATTCCTGAGTTATCCCACCTTGCTCTTCATCCCAAGCTGTCGAAGCCGGAGTTCGACGAAGGGGCCTGCGGAAGCGCTTTGGTCTTCTAGGGGCGGCTCTTCTGAGAGCAGTCCTTCTACCAAAGGAAGCGATTCCGCTTCGAGCAGTCAGCCGAAAATTTCTCTGCGTTCTGAGCCCCGACACGGCCTCGGGCCGTGTCGACTCCGGGATTCTAGCACTATGAATTTCGACTGCAACCGACAGTTTTGTCGCTTGGGTCCCGACGGACGAGATGGACGTCTGATGCAGGAGAGTGGGCCGCTCAAGATCGGAGGAGGAGCACGGCAAGCGTTAAGGGATGCAGGTTCCGATGCAACTCGGCAATGAGTCGTGGGTGGGATCGATGCCGCAGGTGTTCACGGGCGCCGCGGGAGGAGTGCCTCCTTCGAAGACGTGACGGAGCAGCAGGACTGCATCGGAGATATCGAGCGCACCGCTGTCGTTCACGTCGCCTGCGTCAGGGCAGTCGAGAAGGGAGTCGGGGACAAACAGTGCCGCAAGAAGCTGAACGGCATCGGTGATGTTGGTCGACCCGTTGTGGTTCGTGTCGCCGCGACGGAACACATCCGGCTCGGGAAGATCGATGAAGCAGGCGCCCGAGAGCCACGTGCACTCCTCACCTCCGAAGGCGCGCACTCGGTACTCGTGAAAGCCTCCCGGTGGTCCGATGTCGACGTAGGAGGAGACCGTGGGGGGGAGAATCGCGATGGTGACCTCGTCGCGGACCACTTCCAGCGCGGAGTAGAGCGTGAGGTTCTGCCAGGTGAGTTGGAGCCGTTGGGACTCCCACTCGCAACGCGGGGTCGTCGGCGCGAGGAAGTTGCAATCCGCCTCGAGATCGAGAGCGATCAGGATCGCTTCGAGAAACTCTGCGCGATCCCCTGCCACACCACCAAACTCGAACGAGTTTCCGAGCAGTTGAAAGTCGGCCAGGCTCGACTGCGCGCCGACGTGCAAGACTCCGACGTGGTACGCACCGCCGGTTTTCGAGAAGACGACCGAAGCCCCCGGAAGGTCCGCGTAGATATGGTCGAGGTTCGTGTTCTCACCGGTGTAGGTAGCAGAGAAGCCGGAGAGGTCGACTCCGTTCTCGCCGAGGACGCCATCGATCGAGGAGAGATTGCTCCCGCCGTCGGCGGAGGCGGAAATGCCATCGATCGTGTTGAGGGGCGTGAGGATGTCGTAACCCCAAATGTCCCCGCCCTCGATCATCAGGGTTCCCCCCGACTCGAGGTACTCCTTCAACTTGAGTCCTTCGTTGAAGGTGAGTGGATGGTTGTAGGGGTAGACGCCGAGGCAGACCCAGATCGCGTCATAATTGGAGAGAACGAAGCCTGTGAGCGAGTCGCAGCGCACGACGACGCGGCCGCGATCCTCCAGCTCACTGCGGAGGATTGAGGCGCTGTCGACAGGGCCCCCTTCGGCCTCGAGAGGCGCGAAGAGTAGATCGGAGCCTTGTGCCTGGCCGCTCGAAGAGAGCAGCAGCAGCAGGGCGACCAGCGAGAGGAATCGAAACTGCAGCATTTTGCCTCAGGCGCTCTGGACCGGGAGGGGTGGCATGCTGCTGGTGGAGGAACCCCATTATCCCACTCGCCCGAGAATCGTCTACGGCGCCAGAAGTGACGTTTTTTGGCGGTTGAGCACTCTCGCCCCCGCCCTTCGGACTCTGCGCGGAGGCTTGAACCTCGCCTTTTTCACCCGAAAGCATTCAGTGACACGCGCTCCTCGGCCACAATAGTGCGTTCCCAAGGCCCAAAGGAGGCACTCCGATCGTCCCTTCCCCCAGTCACGACCGGGGCGCGACCGCGCGTTCGCCGATCACCGTGGTCGCTGCTGCGCTGAACGAGCTCGATCAGGTGGAGTCCTGGCTCGAGTCGGTCTCATTCGCGGATCGCATCGTCGTCGCCGATCATGGATCGAAAGATGGGACGAAGGAGCGACTGATCGCCGGCGGGGTCGAGGTGGTCGACGTTCCGCCGGGAGGGATCGTCGAGGATGTCCGCCAGCAGGTGCTCGGGGCGGTGCGCGAGGGGTGGATCCTCGTCCTCGACCTCGATGAGCGCGTGCCGCTTCCGCTGCGCGACGAGATCCTCGAGCGGATTACCGATGACCCGACGGAGAACGCATTTCGCCTCCCGTTTCGTCACTACGTCTTCGGGCGCTGGTTGCGTCACGGCGGTTGGGATGACGCACACTTGCGCCTGTTCCGCGCCGGTCGCGCAGAATACTCCGCGGGGCGGATCCACGCCCAGCCCCAGGTCGAAGGGGAGATCGGGACCCTGAAGGAGTCTGTCGTGCACTTCGCTCACCCCTCGATTCATGAGTTCGTGACGAAGATGAATCGCTACACCTCCCAGTCCGCCGCCGCCCTCGCCGCGGGTGAGGTGGGGGGCCTCAGGCGCCGTCGTGCACTTCCCGCGCGTCCTCTGCCGTGGCTGCGCGCGAGCGCGAGTGTGTTTTGGAACCGCTATGTGAAGTCGGGTGGATTCCGCGATGGGATGGCGGGGTTCGTGGTCGCGACTCTCCTCGCTGCGTACCAATTCGTGGAGCAGGCCAAGGCATGGGAAACGCGTGAGGGGGCCGCTTGAGCGATCACCAGATCACCCCCGAGCCCCCGGCTCAGCAAGCGGAACTCGGGAGCCGGAGCGCAAGCGGGGCTGCCAAGGACTCGGACTCGAACCGAGGCATGCTCCGCTCGATCGGACGCGTGCTCGCCTATTCGACGCCGCACTGGCGCACCATCGTCCTCGTCATCATGCTGATGGGGGTCTACAGCGCCGCCAACGGTCTTCGGTTCGCGATGGTCGGTCTCGTGATCGACGGCCTCGTCCAGCCGGGAGACGCCGCGGCAAAGAAGGGGAAGGCGACGAAACTGTTCGCCTATGTCACCCCGTACCTCCCCGCGGACGTCAAGATCCCGAGATCATTCTCGGCAAGCGACGAGGCGGCAACTCTTACGGTGACCTCTGGCTCGATTGTCGAGAAGCACTCCAAGTTCGAGGACGGTCTCTGGCGCGGAACGATTCGAGAGGGACAGCTGAGCTACGTGTCGACGAGCGGCGCGAGGGTAGAAGGCGCACGGTTCGACGAACTCGTGGTGCTCCTCCCCGAGGCGCAGACGACGACCCCCTTCACCGAGACTCGGGGCGCAGTGCTCACCTATTCGAGGGCGGAGGAGGGGGGGAGCGTCTTTCCCCTGCTCGCCACCATCGCAGCCTTCGGGATGATTCTCGCCGTGGTCATCGCGGCGACCAACTACGGGCGACTCTATCTTGCCTACAAGGTCCAAGTGCTCACTGTGGCCTCGCTGCGCGCCGATATTTTTCGACACCTCTCGGGGCTCGGTCTCGATTTCTTCAGCGGCCGGCGCTCGGGGGACTTGATCTCTCGACTGACGAACGACGTAGGAACGGTCCAGAACTCCCTTCGCTACGTCTTCGGAGACCTGCTCCAGCATCCTCTGACGATACTCGCCTCCCTTGGCATCGCATTCTTCGCCAGCCCACAGCTCACGCTGATGGTGCTGCCATTCTTTGCCATTCTGATCCTTCCGATTCTCCGGTCGGGTCGGAAGGTGAAGCGGCACGGGCGTGGATCTCTCCGGCGCCTCGGTGAAGTCACCGAAACGATGGGACAGCTCCTGTCGGGGATTCGCGTGGTGAAGGCGTTCGGGATGGAACAAGCGCAGTGGCGTGAGTTCGACGAACGAAACGACGGCTTTGTCCGCTCGAACCTGAAAATGGTGCGCGCCAAGGTTACCGCTCGCAGCTTGCTCGAGGGGCTCTACAACTTGATGGCAGCGGGCGCGATCTTGTTGGGAGGGTGGTTGATCACAAGACAGATGCTGACTCTTCCGATCAGCGACTTCGCGATCTTCCTCGGCGGAATCACCGGGCTCTACCAACCGCTCAAGGCGATGACGCGCATCTACAACACGGTCAACGAGTCTGCGGCGGGCGCGGAGCGGATCTTCGACCTGCTCGACGAGACCTCGACCGTGACCGACCCCCCCGGTGCCCCGCACTTCCTCCCGCTCGCCGATACAGTGACGTTTGACCGGGTATGGTTCCGCTACGGGCCCGATGAGCCGTGGGTCCTCCGCGATATCTCGTTCACCGCGAAGCGCGGGGAGACGATCGCGCTGGTCGGGCCGAGCGGCTCGGGGAAGTCGACCTTGCTCGACCTGCTCGCTCGCTTCCACGATCCGATCGAAGGCGCCATCTCCCTCGACGGCCAGGATCTCCGCCAAGGGACGCGCAGATCCCTTCTGAGTCAGATCGCGATCGTCGGACAGGATGCGTTCCTCTTTCACACCACGATCGGCGAGAACATCCGCCACGGTCGCCCGGCGGCGACTCAGGCTGAGCTCGAAGAGGCCGCAGTGGCCGCTGCCATCGCCGACGAAATCGATGCGATGCCCGAGAAGTACGACACCGTGATCGGCGAGCGCGGGATGAAGGTTTCCGGTGGCCAACGGCAGCGGATTACGATCGCCCGCGCGATCCTAAAGAACGCCGACATCTTGATCCTCGACGAAGCGACCAGCGCTCTCGATACCGAGAGCGAACGGAAGGTGCAGCGTGCCCTCGACAACCTGGTCGAGGGTCGAACCACGTTCGTGATCGCGCACCGCCTCTCGACGATCCAGTACGCGAGCCGCATCCTGGTGCTCGAAGGCGGTCGGATCGTCGAAAGCGGATCCCACGACGATCTGATCGAGAAAAACGGCGCCTACGCGCGGCTCTTGCGGATGCAGGAGATCGCGGGGGAGAGCTCGACGCCTGACCGGCTGGCTCCCGAGACCCCGCCTCCAGAAGACACGACTCCCGAGAGGACCTAAGGATGAGCGGGACGACCTCCCAGTGGCGCGAGGACTCTCTCGCTCGGATCGACCGCTTCTCCGATTTGAAGATCGGAGTGCTCGGCGATCTGATCGCAGATCTCTACACTTACGGTCAACCCGTGCGTCTGTCGCGAGAAGCACCGGTGATGATCATCCGTGAAGAGCGCGAAGAGCTGATCCCCGGTGGCGCGGCGAACACCATCGCAAATCTGCGGGCGCTCGGGGCGCAGGTGGTGCCGGTCGGGGTGGTCGGGGACGACGCGTTGGGAGACCGACTGCTCGGCCAGCTAGTCGCCGCAGGGGTCGACGGGCGCGGGATCCGCGTGCTCGAGAACTATCGTACCGTCGCGAAGATGCGTCTTCTCGCAGGGGACGTGCACACCGTCAAGCAGCAGGTCGTTCGGATCGATCGCGAGCCGACCCGCGCGCCGACTGGGGCAGAGACCGCCGCGATCATCCAGACTCTCGAGGAGCTGGGATCGACGGTCGATGCTTGGATTGTCTCCGACTACGGCTACGCCGCGGCGACACCTGCCGCGATCGATTGGGTCCGCGGGCGTTCACGGCAAGGGTCGGGGAGGAACCGTTCGGGGGTGCCGACGGTCGCCGATTCACGCTACCGGCTCGGCGACTTTCGCGGCTTTACGGTGGTGACCCCGAACGAATCGGAGTTTTGCGATGCGGCGGGCCTGGAAAATCCGAGCGAGGCGGAGCTGTTCGCCTCGGCCGAGGGGATGCGGTCCGAACTCGCGGGCGAGGCGTTGCTCATCACGCGCGGAAACCGCGGGATGCTGCTTCTCGAATCGGGCGAGGAGCCGCTCGAGATTCCGATCCACGGCGACGACGACATCGTCGACGTCAGCGGTGCGGGGGATACCGTCGCGAGTGTCTTGACCCTTGCTCTCGCGGGGGGGGCGACTCTGCCGGATGCATGCCGCTTGGCGAACGTCGCATCCGGCCTCACGGTGATGAAACGCGGAGCCGCGACTGTCACGCCGGCTGAGCTGAGCGATGCACTGTCCTAGCGATGCACGTTCTTAGCGATGCACGGCCTCGGTGACCTCTCGAAAGCCTCGGAACCGCTCGCCGCGACTGGTAGGGCCCGAGTGTGAAGGAACATCCTATCGCTTCATCCAACCCCGCAGATCCCGCAGAGGCGGTCCGTGCGCAGAAACGTGTCCGCCTCAAACTCGAAGGTGGTGGAGAGCTTCACATCGACCGCCCGCTCCCCTTCATCTTCGCTTACGACCCGCCGGCGAGCCACCCCGATGCGTGGACTTCACGCCTCCTCAGGTCGGAGGCGTCGACCTGGTTCCCTTCGAGCACGCTTCCGAAAATGGAGACGCGGGCGATTCTCGAGCCCGTTCTCGAGGCGCTCGTCGAGGACTACGGAACGCTGTTGGTGATCGAGCTCCGGGCGCGCTCGCGCGCGAGCGCCGAGGACGAGAACCGCTTTCTCATCGGAAGACACTCTCTGAGCCCTGGTGACGAAGTGCTGGAGATCCTCGAAGACGGACTCAAGAAGATTCGGATCCGCCACCGCGACACCGTCGTCGATCATGTGAAGTATCGCTCTCCTCCCGGGGCGTTCGTCGAGACGATGGGACGGAAGAAGCTCGAGAGCCTCGGGGTCTCCGTGATCCACCTCGGCGTCCCTCCCATCTACATCGACGAGAACGACAATCCGTACCCGCTGATCTTGAAGTCACTCAGGCGGCAGCTCGTACGGGTCCTTCGGCGCACCGCCCACGGCTTCGCGAAGAGGCAGGCAAACCGCAGTCCAACCAGTTACCTCTCGCTCGGCCGCAGTCGGTTGGTCCAAACGGTGGTCGATGTCGACCGTCGTCTCGATCAGATCGCGAGTGAATTCGATTACTTGATGCTCATTACCCCGACGAACGTGCAGGAGGAGTGGGAGAGATTCCAAGAGGCGGGCAATGGGGTGGCGCCCCGTTTTCGGTACCGCCCCATTCCGATCGACCCCGGGGTGCAGAAGCGCCGGCTCTACGAGATTCCTATCGAACGGATCGCGGACCCAGCGCTCGCGGAGATCTTTGAAGATCGGCGGTATGAATTCGATGTGCGGTTGGCAATGCTCCAACAGCGCGGGACGCGCAAACACCTCCTCTGCGGGCTCCAACTGTACGGAGAAATCGACGCCACTACGCGTGCCCAAGCCGAGCTGCTCCTAAAACTCCCGATCCCGCCGGGGTCTCTCCCCGATGACTTCGCACTAGAAATGGGGGTCGATGCCGGGACGTTCGCGCGGCGAGCGCGGGAGGAGTTCAAGCGCTACCGCAAGCTGGACCGCTCGTTCTCTTCCGAGGTGAAAGTGCGTGGCGATCTCGGGTCAGTGCTCGTGTCGCGGGGGAAAGTCTACGTCGATCGCCATTTGAAGATCACAGAAGATCGACTCGAGGCTCTCATCGCGCACGAAGTCGGTACCCACGTGGTCACATTCCACAACGGCGCTCAGCAACCGCTCGGAATCTTCTCGACCGGCCTCGCGGGATACGAAGAACTCCAGGAAGGGCTCGCCGTTCTCGGCGAGTTCTTGGTCGGGGGGCTGACTTTGCCGCGACTCAGACAGCTTGCGGGTCGCGTGGTTGCGGCGCAATCGAAGCTCGACAACGCGAGCTTCATCGAGACCTTCCGCCTCTTGAATGAGACCCATCAGTTCTCTGCGCGCTCTTCGTTCATGACCGCCATGCGGGCGCATCGCGGCGGTGGTTCGCTGAAGGATGTGATCTATCTGCGAGGGCTTGCGCGTCTCCTCGGGTTCTTGCGAGGGGGGGGCGACCTGAATCTCCTCTTTCTCGGGAAGATCGCACAGACCCACGTGGCGCTGGTCCAGGAGCTGCTCGCGCGAGGGATCCTGGTGCAACCGGCGCTGATCCCCAATTACCTTACGGACCCCTTGGCGGAAGGGCGGCTGGAGCAGGTGCGCTCAGGGGTCGGGCTCGAGGACATGATCTCACCGCCGAAGTGAGGCTGTGAAGCTGTGAGGCAGTGAAGCAGTGAAGCAGTGAAGCAGTGAAGCAGTGAAACGGTGAGAACAGCTCAGTAGACTTCTTCGTCCTCGTACTCGTCTTCATACTCTTCATCGTCGTAGGGCGCGTACTCCCCCTCGTCCTCCTTGCTGGCACGGCTCGGCGCTTTGGAGTCGAGGGTGAGCATGACCATAGCGACGAGGAGCACGACCCCCGCAGCGATGCCGGCATACACCGGGGTTTGCACGCCGGTGACCGCGCCCGCGGCATCGCCAGTGTGTTGAAGGTAGAGGAACCCCGACCCCGCCATCGTGAGGATCGAGAGGACGATCAGGATCGTGGCGGTCTTTCGCATCGACGCTCCACAGCTTTGGGGCCACAGCTTCCGATTTTCGAGGACGCGCCGTACGGGACGGTCGCACGCCGCACCAGGGTAACGCGATCGGTCGCGGCGGAACAGGAATCCGGGTTCACTCCTCGAGTGGGAATGGCGCCCAGGCGAGCGCGGGGAGCGTCGGGCTTAGCAGTTTGTTGAGAAAGTGCTCTCGATCGAAACAACCGGCTGTTAGGGGACACGGCTACCGATCTTCGAGAAAGTGCTTCGCGACCTCTGGGGTCGGCACACGACACACTTCACGTCGCCCGAACCATTCGTAGCGATGCGCAGCGATTTGATCGTAGAGCCAGTCGCGGATCGGGCGGGGGAGCACTGCCCCGACGGCGAGTGCCGGCCACGGAAACCGCAGCTCTCCGACGAGCTCGAGAAACGCCCGCGAGCGCAGGTGCGGACGCCCCGCCGTGATGAAAATCATGCTGTCGAGAGATCCCGTGGGCTTCGCGACTTCGCTCGAGGGTGGCTCGGGAGCAGGTTCGTTCCAGTCGAGTCCGACTCCGGCCAGGACCCGCCTTCCGAGGTCCGATTGGAGCGAAACGAACTTCACTCGGGCGGTTGGATCTCGCCGAATCACGAAGTCGACCCACCCATTGCAGAGTGCGCACTCGCCATCGAAGAGGAGGATCTTCTCATCGGGCCCCGGCTTGAAAATGGGACCCCCGCTTCGTTCCGAAGGAGTATGGGCGGCATCGGTGGGGCAGCCACTATTCTGGGCAGTCGGTACGGTCATCGGGAGACTCCTACGGTTCCCCCCATCGTCCCGCGTGATGGAGTCCGCGTCGAGTCTTGGGTGACCGGAAATCCAAGATCGCCGAGATAAGTGGCGAGATTGCGAAGGAAGATCGGGCGATCGAATTCGAGAGCACGCTCGCGGAGGGTCTCTGGATCAAATTGATCGAGGTTTGCCTCGAGGCGATCGAACGCTGCGAGCAGCGACTCCGCAGTCTGGTCTTCGAAGAATACGCCGGTGGCTGGGCGCGGGTCCCCTTCCCCGATGACGGTCTCGAGCGCGCCTCCGCGACCGAGCGCGACGACGGGGCGACCCGACGCCATCGCTTCGAGCGGGGTGATCCCAAAATCTTCGTCGCAGGGGAGGATGAACGCCCGGCAGCGCGCCATCTCACGGGTGACCGCGTCGTCCTCGAGTCGCCCCAGCCACTCGACGTTCGGTGGGCTCATCGCGCGCCAGCGAGCGGCCATCGGACCTCCGCCAATGATGCGGAGCTTGCGCGACGGGTCGGCGGCGAAGGCCTCGAGCGCCAGGTCGACGCCCTTGTACTCGACCAATGCGCTGACGATCAGGTACGCATCGCCGATCTGTTTTTGGGGTGCGATCCCAAACCGATCTCCATCCACGGGCGGATAGATCACGGTCGATGGGCGCCCGTAGATCCGTTCGATGCGTTCGGCGACCGCCTTCGAGATCGCGATGAAGTGGTCGACTCCCGCCGCGGTGGCGCGATCCCACTCGCGCAAGTCATCGAACCACGCACGTCCTCCGAGCCTCTGCCACCATTGGGTGCGGCTCGGGTCGAGGTACTCTTCGCTGAGATCCCACAAGTAGCGCGCCGGAGTGAAGCAGTAGCTCGCGTGCACCGCGCCCGCCCGTCGGGGCGCCGCTTTCGCTGCGCAGTGGGAAAGGCTCACGATGTAGTCGGCGCTCTCGGTATCGAGGTGTTCCATCGCCCACGGAAACATCGGAAAGAGCATGCGGTGGCGCTTGCGCGTGATCGAGAAGTGAGAGAGGGGGGATGCGTGAATCGCGCGGGCCTCGATCGCGGGAGAGACGGATCCCGGCTCATGAAAGAGCGTATGGATGACGGCGGCAGGGAACAGGTCGAGGACCCCCTCGAGGCAACGTTCCCCTCCGCGCATCCCGATCAGCCAATCGTGGACGATCGCGACCGAATTCGTCGTTGAGCAGGGTGCGATCACCCGAGTGCCTTGGCGAGGACTTCCACGACGCGGGCGGGGTCACTCTCCGCGAGCCGGTGGTGGATCGGTAGGGCGAGCGCGGTCGCCGCGAGACCGCTTGCGGCGGGAAACTCATCTGCGGTGTGCCCGAGATCCGCGAACGCGGTCTGGGTCGGGAGGATCCCAGGGTAGTAGAGCCCCGAGCCGATCCCCGCCTTGGTGAGTGCCTTTCGAACGATGTCGCGCTCCTCGATCGTCACGATGAACTGGTGCCAGCAGTGCCCCGAGCCGGGGGTTCGCGCAAGCGGGCGCACCCGCTCGAGGAGGTCGCTCGCCTCGAGCGCGGCGAGGTAGCTTTCGACGTTCTGTTCGCGTGCTTTCTCAATGGCGGCGAGCCGGTCGAGCTTCACGGTAAGAATGGCCGCTTGGAAGCCGTCCATGCGCGCGTTCCAGCCCAGGGTCCGGTGGTCGTAACCTCCGGCGTCGCCGTGTACACGCAGGCTTCGCATCGCGGCGGCAATCGTTTCGTGGCGACTGACCGCGAGTCCTGCATCCCCCGCCGCGCCGAGGTTCTTCGTCGGGTAGAAACTGTAAGCGCCCGCGTGCCCGATCGTCCCGAGCGTGCGCCCGCGATAGGCGACTCCAAAACTCTGGGCAGAGTCCTCGATCACGACCGCATCGCAGCGAGTGGCCGTGGGCATCAGCTCGTCCATCGCGACACCCTGCCCGTACAGATGGACGGGGATCACGCCGTGCGCTCCCGCCTCGAGAGCGGCGTTCGCGGCGGGGATGTTGATGAGCCCCGTGGTGGGATCGACATCGACGAAGAGCGGTTTCGCGCCGAGGTGCGCGACCGAACTCGCCGTCGCAAAGAAGCTGTACGCGGGGACGACGACCGAGTCTCCCGCCCCGATCCCCGATGCTTGGAGCCCGAGCCGGATCGCATCGGTCCCTGAGTTCATGCCGATAGCGTGGGGGACTTGCAAGCGTTCGCGGCAACGCGCTTCGAAGGTGTCGACGGCGGAGCCGAGGCAGTAGGAGTTTTGATCGATGGCGCAGGCGAGGGCTTCGAGCCACGCGGCGCGCTCGGCGGCGTCATCAGGGCCGACCGCGACCATGTTGATCGGATCCACGGGGTGTCCTCTCGAGGTGACTGTAACGAGGCGGCTCGTTGTCTGAGCTTGGGCCGAGAGTGTAGCCGAGGGGCCCAGGCAAGGTCGAGGGACGCGGGAGAACTCGCGCGAGAATCGGCGGGAATGAACTGCGCGACACCGCTTAGTACGCGTTGCGCTTCCGTCCCCACCCCCGCAGCGGGGTCAGGAGCAGGATCTTGAGATCGAGCCAGATCGACCAGTGGCGTGCGTAGTAGAGGTCACATTGCACGCGCTTCTCGAGGCATGTGTTGCCGCGCCACCCCTGGATTTGGGCCCAACCGGTGAGTCCCGCTTTCATTCGGTGGCGCAGCATGTAGCTCGGCACCGTGTGGCGGAACTTGTTGATAAAGACAGGTCGCTCGGGGCGCGGTCCGACGAGGGACATTTCCCCCATCACGATGTTCCAAAGCTGCGGCAGCTCGTCGAGGGACGTCTTGCGGAGGAAGCCGCCAAAGCGCGTCACCCTCGTGTCCCCCTCTTTTGCCCACACCGGCCCGGACTGGGCCTCGGCATCGAGCCTCATGGTCCGGAACTTCAGCATCGAAAAGACACGACCGTCGAGACCCATCCGCTTCTGACTGAAGAACACAGGGCTGCCCTGGCTCAGGCGAAGTTTCAAAGCGATGAACACGATCAAAGGGGAGAGGCAGAGGAGCATCATCGTGGCGCCAATGAGGTCGAGAGCCCTCTTCATCGCCGCGTTGTAGCCGTGCGTGCGCACCCCGCGAAGATTGATGAGGTGCATACCTTCCAGGTCGGAAACGTCGCTGGAGAGAGTGTGGAGCGCTTGCAGGTCGGGGATCCAGCGCAGTCCGATGTTCGATCGGCTGATGATCGAGTCGAGACTGGGGAGGACTCCGAAGTCGCTGAACGGCACAGCGACCAGAATCTCATCGAGCTCTTTTTCTAGGATCAGCTCCTCGAGATGGCTGACGCTCCCGAGGACGCGATCGAGTCCGACGCGGGTCGAAGGGGGAGGATCGTGCTTCGCGCCTTCCGGATCGATGAATCCGACGACGCTCAGGCCGGTCCAAGGGTGGGTTGAGAGTCGCTGGTCGAGTTCCCGAGCCAAGGAGCCGAGCCCGACGATCGCGCA
The DNA here is from genome assembly GCA_937876125.1 of uncultured bacterium. Lineage (GTDB taxonomy): Bacteria > Planctomycetota > UBA8108 > UBA1146 > UBA1146 > JAFMMO01. Next base: position 11,869 of record CALEHF010000166.1, on the reverse strand, counting down.
GCGGCGCGTACCGACTCCTCTCTCGTAGCGCCATCGCTCCCATGCCATCCACAAGAGGTGGTGGAGGAACATGAGGACGGTGTTCAGAGCGAGGAAGGTGGTGATGATCACGCGAGAGTAGCTGAAGCCTCGGAAATAGAACCCGAGCGCCAGGATCACGAGCGCCGCTTGCAGGTTCACCTTCAAGACATCGATGAGCAGTGTTCCGTAGGAGGCGGCGCGCCGCGTTCGGTAGAGGTGAAAGAAGATCGAGAGAAACAGCAAGACCGCCAACATCAGTGGCAACACCCGAACATAGGCGGCCAGGGCGGGAATCTCTTTCGAGAGGGGGAGGATTCCGAGGCTCGCGAGCCACCACGCGGCGAGCATCGAACCCGCCCCGATGGAGAGATCGAGCATGGCTTGCCAAATCGCGTGGGCGCAGGCTCTCGGTCTTCTCATCGCCGCCATCCCCCTTCTGCCATCCCCGATAGCCATCCCCCGAAACGCTGTTCATAGCAGCCGCGTCACCTACCGTCGGTACCAATCGACGAAGGCGCGCAGCCCCTCCTCGATCGGCGTCTTCGGGTCGTACCCGAGCTTTTCTTGCGCGTGGGAGATATCGGCACAGGTGACCGAGACATCCCCCGGCTGCTGGGGTTGGCGGTCGATCTTCGGCGCGCTGCCGACCGCCTTCCCGATCGACTCGACCAACTCGGTGAGGGTGACCATGCGATGATTGCCGAGGTTGTAGACCTCGTACCCGTCGTTCTGGTCGAGCGTCGCCACCACTCCGCTGACAATGTCGTCAATGTAGGTGTAGTCACGTCGCGACGAGCCATCTCCAAACACCGGAATCGCTTCCCCGTTGTCGATCATGCGCGTGAATCGATGGATCGCCATCTCCGGACGCTGGCGCGGTCCATACACCGTGAAGAAGCGCAGGCACGCGATATTCGTCCCGAACAAGTGGTGGAACGAGTGGCAGAGAAGCTCTCCCGCTTTCTTCGTCGCTGCGTAGGGGCTCACCGGATGATCGACGAGATCGGTTTCGCGAAACGGCGTCTCCGTGCGTTCCCCGTACACCGAGGATGAACTCGCGAAGACGAAGTTGTCGATCGAGAAGCGGTGCGCCAGTTCGAGGAGCCGGCTCGTGCCGACCAAGTTCACGTCGGTGTAGAGAGTGGGCTGTTCGATCGAGGGACGCACTCCCGCGCGAGCGGCGAGGTGAATGATCGCATCGACGGGATGGGTCTTCGCCAAGTTCTCGAGCAGATCATGGTCGCGGATGTCTCCCTCGACGAAGGTGAACCCTTCTTGCTCGCGCGCGCTCTCGAGATTCTTGCGCTTGATCGCGGGTTCGTAGTAGTCGTCAAGATTGTCGAGGACGATCACTTCGTCCCCTCGAGCGAGTAAGCGGTCACAGACGCTGCTCCCGATGAATCCAGCACCCCCAGTGAGTAGCACCCTGACCGACATTCTCCGACCTTCCACTCCGCCGCACCCGCTATGTTGGACCCGCTATGTTGGACCCGCTATGATGGACCCGCTGTGTTGGACCCGCTGTTTCCCGCAGGCTGATTCTAGCCCGCCTCGACTCCGAGTATCGAGGGGAGATCTGGCAGGATCGCGATGTTCGGACCACTTTGCGTCAGACGTATCGAGTCGGGTCGGGGATTTCCGCATCTTCGAAGCCTCGGCGGCGCAGGCCACACGAGTCGCACACTCCGCACGCTTGGCCAGCGGAGGTCGGGTCGTAGCACGAAATGGTCTCTGAGTAGTCGACCCCCAGGGCGGTGCCGCGGGTGATGATCTGGGCCTTGGTGAGCTCGATCAGTGGCGTGTGGATGCGCCACCACGGCTCCTCTGCCGTCGAGCCGTCGCGGGTTCCCAAGTTTGCAGCTCGAACGAACGCGTCGATAAACTGTGGGCGGCAATCGGGGTAGCCCGAATAGTCGAGTGCATTCACGCCGATGAAGATGTCGCGGGCGCCGCGCGCCTCTGCGATCCCGATCGCGAACGACAGAAACGTCAGGTTGCGCGCAGGAACGTAGGTGCTGGGTATCTCGCCGCTCCCCGCGCCTCCCTCGGGCTCTTTTGGAATCGCACCCTCGCCGAGGAGGGATGAACCGCCGATCTGCCCGAACGGAAGCTCGAGTTTCAGAGGCGGCACCACTCGGAGGCTCTTTGCCACTCGGTCCGCCGCTTCGACCTCGATCGCGTGGTTTTGCCCGTAGAGGAAGGTCACAGGGATCGGTTGGAACCCCTCTTCAAGCGCGATCGCGAGCACCGTTGAGGAATCTAGCCCGCCGCTGAAGAGAACAACGGCAGGGGGGGAGGCTGCTCCCAGCTCCTCGGGGCTCGGGTTTTGATCGGGGTCGGGCACCAGTTCCCCCTTCCGGAGGTCGAAGATCACTAGTAGCAGGTAGCAAGGAGCGGGGCCAACTGGCTGATTCGGGCCTGAACTCCTATCATGCCGCCTCTACAAGTTCGAGCGAGCGGATCGGGTGAATCGAAGGGGAGGAGGACCGGTGCGGATTCTAGTGAACACGGGGCGCCTGACATGGTCGACTCCGACCACCTACGCCCAGGGGCTCGTGCGCGGGCTCCTCGAGCGAGGGCATGAGGTCCAGGTGGCGGGCCTCGGCGGTCCGCTGCAAGACTCGATGCGCGAGCTCGGCTGCGAAGTTTACGAAGTGCACCGCGACTACTTCTCGTTTCGACGTTTTCTCGGATTTCTCCGCGAGTTCGACCCTGAGATCGTCCACGCCATCGGAGGCAAAGACGCTCTCGCCGTCGCCGATCGGGTCACCCGCGCTCTCGATCGCCCGCTGGTCCACACCGTTCACTCGTGGCTCCCCGAGGATATGGTGCGCCATCTCCCTTCGACGATCTGCGGCGTGATTGCCGTGAACCAAGACATCCGCGAGCACCTCGTCAACACGATGCACGTCGCAAAAGGATTGATCCGCGTGATCCCCTACGGCGTGGTCGAACCGGGGGAATCTCTGCCCCGACCTCTGGATGACTCCAGGAGGATTCCCGTCATCGGAACGGTCGGGCGCCTCGAACGAGGTCGGCAGTTCGAAGACTTTCTCCAGGTCGCGCACCTCGTGCGTCAGGCTCTCGACGATGTGCTCTTCATGGTGGCGGGGGAGGGCCCCGACGAGGTGCGGTTGCGAAGAGCGACCAAGGCTCTCGGGCTCGAGGACGTCGTCACCTTCGCGACCCCGCAGGCGGGAATCGAGCATGTCTATCGCGCTTCCGATGTGATGGTGTTGGTCAGCGACTGGGGGGGGATGGGAATCCATCTGCTCGAGGGCATGGCGCAAGAGCGTCCTGTCGTCGCGACCGGTAGTGGCGAAGTGCTCTCCATTCTCGGTGAGTCCGGAATTTGCGAGCTGGTCCGTGCTGGAGACCGGGAGGCACTGGCGAAGTCGGTCGCAGATCTTGTGCGCGATCCAGAGCGCAGGGCGACGCTCGGTCAGCGGGCTCGAAAGTATGTGCTCGAGCACTTTCCGCTCTCCGCTTCGATTAGCCGCACCGAGGACTACTACCGCGAGGTGGTCGAACGCGTTATCGCCTGAGCAGCGCCAGCCGTGCCGCCCCCGATGGAAAACCCATTTCGATCCGAGAGTTCAAGATCCGAGGCTGCCCCAGCCTGCTCGATCTGCCGGGTACGACCGCTCGGCAGCGAGCGACAAGTGGCGCCCCACATCCCAACTCTCGGACGAAATGAGTCCCTTTCCGCCCGTACCGACAGCCCTGGATGGAGAAGGTATGGTCGGAGAGTGCCAGGGTGCTCTCCCCGACCATCGTGAGAAACGATTGAGAGCGTAGGGGGTACTCCTCAATCGTCGTCGTCGTCGTCGCTGGGGAAGCCGAAGGAGATCAAGCGTAGAGCACCGTCCTCGACGAGGCCGGTCCCGGATTCTTGGTAGTACCGGCTCCCGACGAGCGGCTGTCCCGGCATCAAAACCCCCGGCTTCGCTCCATCGACTCCCGCTCTCCACGCACTGGCATGACCGACGATCTCGCCGTCCTCGTAAATGTCGACGTCCTCACCGAAGTAGAAGACCGAGTTGGTCTTCTTACAGATGGAGACCCAGTTGTGTGCGATTTCCACGATCTCGCCGTCGTGCCACTCTTCTTCGAGCACGACCCGGGTGCGCACTCCGTCGACCCACTTCGTTTGATTCAAGACGGTGATCCGAAGCGTGATCACTTTTCCATCTTCCACTCCCGAGTACTCGAGGACATGACCGGGCTCGAGTACCCAGTACGGGTTTTGTCCGCGGTTACGGAAGTGGCAATCCTCAGCTTGGAACTCGTCGGTGAACTCCTGTCCGGTCACTGCGCCACAAGACAACAAGAACGCCCCCAACATGACGGCCGTCTGAGTCGCTCGGTTCATCGCATCTCCCTTTCTTCAGGGCCTTTGAGTTGACCGTCTTTGGCAAAGGAGAAGCCACTCGCGAAAGGTGAAGGGCGTCGTTGAGTGATCGGGAAAGGCGAGCATCGCGGCGGGAGTGAGTTGCGATTTCTACGCTCCGACCGGAACGGAGGAGTCTTCAGGGAGCGCGCGCCGAAACGTCAACTCAAGGCTGCGGTCGCCTGTGCCGGGTTCGTCACACCGGGCTGCATCCACCGCAAACCTTGGCCTCGAACTTCACCTTCGCTTCACGTTCACCGAGTTATGCTCATGCGCGAAGTAGGCAGCTCCGCCCGCGTTCGCTACGGAGCTGGGAGGATGTCGAGATGCATATTTTGGTCATCGACGATGACATTGTGTTCGCACGTGCCATCGCGGGGTGCCTGCGCGATGGTGGCGACGCGTGCGATCTCATCTTCAATGCCGCCGAAGCACTGTACCGCTCGGCGACTCAACGCTATGACGCGATCTTGCTCGGCCTCGACTTGGAGAAGAGTGACTGCCTCGCTCTCCTCGGAGACCTCAGTCGCGCGCTTTGCGATGAATGGGTCTTCGTGCTGACCCGGTCACCCGATCCGGCGCTCCGGGTCGAACTCCTCGACGCGGGAGCCGACGGCTGTCTCACCAAGCCGCTCGAGCCGGTTGAGTTACGCTTGCGCGTGCGGGCGCTGATTCGCCGGAGTACGCGGCACGCCGCGGACATCCGTGAAACTGGTGAAGTGCGTCTCGACCTGCGTGCGCGCATGGTTTCTCGTGCGGGCCGCCCGGTGGCGCTGACTCCGAGCGAGTACGAGCTGCTCTGCGTCCTGGTTTCGAAGCGGGGCGAAGTGGTCAGTCGCGAAGATGCCTATGGGCAACTCTCCCCGGGTGGCAGCCCGAGCCGATCGAACGTGGTCGAGGTGCACGTGGCGGGAATTCGCAGGAAGCTCGGCCGGGAGCTGATCGAGACGCGTCGAGGAGCCGGGTACATCGTCGGGGTGTAGCGCGGTGGGGTGTAGCGCGGTGGTCAAGCGGCGTCTCTGTCGATCTCTACTTCATCTCGATCGTTGCGTCCGCGATCTCGGGCCGTTCCAAGAGCGCGGTCGAGAGCGGAGCGAGGTTCAGAGAGTCGAGGCCGATGACGGCGAGGGTGAGTTGCATCTGACCGCGATCGCGCTGGATCCGGCTCGATCTCACTTCGCCCGTGACGTTGAACCGTTCGAGGATCGAGCGAAAGAGATCCGAGTCTGAGCTCGGTGGGGCGATCAGGAGGCGCACGGTTCCGCTACCGGCTGGGGGTTCGTCTCCCTTTGACTTCTTTCCGATCCCGTTAGTCTGCTCAGGTTCGATCTCGTCGGTCAGATTGCCCCAACGGTGGCGCGCCTCGAGATCTGTTGGTCAATCGTCACGCGCTCTCCGCCCACTGCGACGAAGGCGAGGCGGTTGTAGATGATGTGGATCGTGGGGACGAGACTGAGCATTCGAAAGCGCGATCGAAACCACTCCACTGGACCTGCCCCGGGGATCGTCCCGTTGACGATGGTGGCCATCATCGTCAGGGTCCTCTCCGCCGCCGAGCTGGGGCACTTCGAAGAGCGCCGAGCTCAGACAATTGTTTCGAAGGTTAGGAAGGTGTCCCCGCAACGCCGCGGCCAGTTCTCGAAGGTGAAGGTGCGATGGCGGGGTCGCGAGGGGGGCTTGCCGGGCGGCGTTTGAGGTTGGGGGCTTGTTGAAAGTATTGGTACGCGACGGTCTTCAGGCAGTCAGAACTTATTGTTCAAAGCGAGGTTACGTCATGTGTGGCCGAAGTGTCACAGTGTGCCGAGAGTCTGACGGAGCGAGCGGTCAGGGTTCACATCCTCTTCAGGATGGGGGGCCTTACCCTGGCGTCCCCGGCTCTCTCGGCGCCGCGGGTGAGTTCTCGTGAGATGGCAGCGCGCGGCATTGAGATGCGGGCCCGGACGAGACCCCCAACTTCCGAGGGCTCGCCCCTCGTATCGCCACTCTGAGGCCTCCCAACCGCCGATCTTCCACCATCCCCTTCGGACCGCTGGCAGCTCCTCCAGACCCCGAGTAGACTGCTGCGCCATGGCGCACGTGATCGTCATCCCCGCCCGACTCGCGTCGGAGCGGCTTCCCGGAAAGTTGCTCCGGGACGACACGGGGTGGCCCCTGATCCGTCACGTCCACGAGCGATGCCTCCAAGTTCCGGGGGTCGATCGAGTGGTCGTTGCGGTCGACGGGGCGCCTCTCTCTACCGTTGTCGAGAGATTCGGCGGTGAGGTGGTGGTCACCGACCCCGATCTCCCCACCGGGACCGACCGAGTAGCAGAGGCGACGCGCAGTCTTGATCTCGATCACGAGCACGACCTCGTGGTGAACGTCCAAGGGGACGAGCCTGAGATCGACCCCCAAAATGTGGCCCTTCTTTTTGCCCGTCTCGAAGCGAGCCGGAGTTCGGCTGATGGTGTTGGCGTGGCGACCCTCGCGGCGCGGCGCACCGATTCCGCCGGCTGGCTCGATCCGAATCGTGTGAAGGTGATCCTCGATCGTCGAGGGGAAGCGATTTACTTCTCACGGGCACCTTTGCCGCGGCCGCGAGACGGGAGCCCGCCTCCTGAGTGGCTGTTGCATTTGGGGATTTACGGCTTTCTCCCGGAGGCGCTCGCGCGCTTTCGCCAGAGCGAGCCGAGTCCTCTCGAGCGGACCGAGCGCCTCGAGCAGTTGAGATTTCTCGAGGACGGGATCGGGATCGCCGTCGAGGTGGTGAACGAAGGCGAGGGAGGGATCGACACCGAGGAGGATTACGCGGCGTTCGTCGCGAGGTTTCTCGCTGCGGGGTCTCCTGGGATCGGTGTTTCAGAGTGACGGTGTTACTAGGAATCAGTGGCAGTGTGTCGGAGTAGTGGGGGACTGTGTGCGCTCCCCTGGAGCGGGCCGCGGAAAAGTCGACGCAGCCGGGAGGCTCGATTCGGATGACCAAATACATTTTTGTGACCGGAGGGGTCGTCTCGAGTCTCGGTAAGGGGCTCACTGCGGCGGCGATCGGCGGACTCCTCGAGAGTCACGGACTGAAAGTCGCGCTGCAGAAGTTTGACCCGTACATCAATATCGATCCCGGCACGATGAGCCCGTACCAACACGGCGAAGTCTACGTCACCGACGACGGTGCCGAGACCGACCTCGATTTGGGACACTACGAGCGCTTCACAACCGCTCACCTCAATCAGCACTCGAACTACACGACCGGCAAGATTTACGACACGGTGATCAAGCGCGAGCGACGTGGCGACTATCTTGGACAAACGGTCCAGGTCATCCCGCATATCACGGACGAGATCAAGTCGTGCATCTCCCGCGTCGCGAGCGGCGATGTCGACGTTGTGATCTCGGAGATCGGCGGCACGGTCGGGGACATCGAGAGCCTCCCGTTCCTCGAAGCGCTCCGCCAGTTCGCTCACGATCAGGGGCGCGACAACGTCCTCTTCATCCATCTGACGCTGCTCCCGTACATCCGCGCAGCGGGAGAGATCAAGACGAAGCCGACGCAGCACTCGGTCGGCAAGCTGCGCGAGATCGGGATCATTCCCGATGTGCTCGTCTGCCGCACCGAGCACGACGTCGATGATGAGGTGCGCGACAAGATCGCGCTGTTCTGCAACGTCCAAAAATCGGCAGTTCTGATCGAGAAGGACGTCGAGTACTCGATCTACGAAGTGCCGCTCGTGCTCCGGAGCCAGGGGCTCGATGATCTGATCCTCAAGCACTTCGGACTGAAGCACGGCTCGGGGAACATCGATCCTTGGCTCGAGATGCTCGAGCGCTTGCGGAATCCCACCTGCGAAGTCGAAATCGCCGTGGTCGGCAAGTACATTGAGCTGACCGACAGCTACAAGTCGATCTACGAGTCGCTCACCCACGGCGGTATCGAGAATCGCTGCCGCGTGCGCGTCCGGCGGATCCAGGCGGAAGACCTCACGACGGGGGACGCCGCCCAGCATCTCTCGGGGGTCGACGGAATCCTCGTTCCCGGTGGGTTCGGAGATCGGGGGCTCGAAGGGAAGATTCGGGCGGTCCAGTACGCCCGGGAGAACTCGATCCCGTACCTCGGCATCTGCTACGGCATGCACGCCGCGGTGATCGAATTCGCTCGCAACGTGCTCGGCCTCGAGGGGGCAAGCTCGACTGAAGTTGCCAAAGACACCAAGTACCCGGTGATCTCGCTCCTCGATGAGCAGCGCGGGGTCGAAGACAAGGGCGGAACGATGCGCCTCGGCGCGTGGCCGTGCGATGTCATGCCCGGGACCATGGTCGCGAAGGCGTATGGTTCGGAGCACGTCTCCGAACGGCATCGTCACCGATTCGAGTACAACAACGAGTTCCGCGAAGCGATGGTGGCGGGGGGGCTCGTGATCTCCGGAACATCCCCCGACGGGAAATTGGTCGAAATCATCGAGCTGGCGGACCACCCCTTCTTCGTCGCGTGCCAGTTCCACCCCGAATTCCAGTCGCGTCCAGTCGAGGCGCACCCGTTCTTCCGTGAGCTGGTCGCAGCCGCTCTCACCAAAAGGGCCGGGGCGGTTCCCGCCCTGGAACGCGAGGAAGTCCCCGAGTAACCGGCGGATCCCTTGCGGGCCCCTCGCGTGTGGGCGTATCCTTTGCCCCTCAGACTTTTGAGATCGGACCGAGAAGAAGAGGGCCAGGAAGAAGAGGGCCTGGAGGAAGAGGGACTGTGCGCGAGAAGAAACGTGTCGATGACGATTGGAAGCGACGCGCCGCCGAGGAGAAGGCGAAGATCGCTTCGCAGCTCGATCCCGGCGCGGGACCCGCGGGTGCACAGGGCTCCAGTGCACAGGGCTCCAGTGTTGAAGGGGCCAGTGTTGAAGGGGCCAGGGTTGCGGGCGATTCGGCGGGGGACGCAAACGCTCCACCGGCGAGTGCCGGCGGCGTCCCCACCGACCCGATCTTCATCCGCCTGATTTCGACCCTCGGTGGCCAGGCGATGATGGCGCTCGGTCTCGCAGAAGATCCCCACACCGGCGAGCGCTTCCTCGATCTCGACCTCGCCCGCCAATCGATCGACATGCTCGGTTCGCTCGAACTGCGTTCGCGGGGAAACACTTCGGCCGAAGAGAACCAACTCCTCACCGACGTGCTCCACCAGCTCCGTCTGAGCTACACCCAGCGAGTGCAGCAAGCGAAGCAATCCGCGCTGGATCCTTCTTCGCCTACCCAGCCAGGGAGTGCGGGACCCGCGGCATGAGCGAACTCCCCGGCGCCGACTCGGAGAAGCGCACAGTCGTCACCGCGGCGCTCCCCTACGCCAACTACAAGCCGCACCTCGGGCACGTTGCGGGGGTGTACCTCCCCGCCGACATTTACGTCCGCTATCTCCGGCTCCTGGGCAAAGACGTCATTTTCGTCTGTGGATCCGATGATCACGGCGTGCCGATCACGATCAGCGCGCAGAAAGAGGGCGCCACTCCGCCTGAGATCACTGCGAAGTACCGTCGCGTGCAGCGGCGAGTCTTCGACGGACTCGGCATCGAGTTCGATCACTACTCGGGGACCTCGATCTGCCCCGAGCACGTCGCACTCTCTCAAGAGTTCTTCACCAAGATTCATGAGCGCGGCGACATCGACGCCCGCGACACCGAGCAATTCTTCTGTACCACCTGCGACCGCTTCCTTCCCGACCGCTACGTCGAGGGCACTTGCCCGAAGTGCAGCGCGGCAGGCGCGCGCGGCGATCAGTGCGACACCTGTGGGAACAGTTTCGAGCAGACCGAGCTCATCGATCCCCATTGTGCGACGTGCAGCTCCATTCCTGAAGTCAGGGAGACCCGCCACTGGTTCTTCCGGCTCGATCGCTACCAAGAGCAGCTGGAAACGTGGCTCGATGGGCGTGAGGGGTGGCGCGAGAACGTGAAGAATTTCGCGCTCGGGATCGTGCGCGGCGGGCTGCCCGCGCGATCGATCACGCGCGACCTCGCTTGGGGGGTTCCGGTTCCGCTCGAGGAGGCGGAAGGGAAATCGCTCTACGTCTGGTTCGATGCGCCGGTCGGTTACATCTCCTTCACGAAGGAGTGGAGCAAGGCGATCGGCGACCCTGATCGTTGGAAGCGCTACTGGCAGTCCCCCGAATCGCGGATCGTGCACTTTCTCGGCAAGGACAACATCATCTTCCACGCGGTCATCTGGCCCGCGATGCTGATGGCTCACGGCGACTATCAGCTCCCCACCGATATCCCCGCGAACGAGTACCTCAACTTCGCGGGGGAGAAGTTCTCGAAGTCCAAAGGGGTCGGCGTGTGGGCGGATGACATCCTCGCCCGATATCCCGCGGATCGTGTGCGCTACTACCTGGCCGCGAACGCGCCCGAGGGGCGCGACACGAACTTCTCTTGGGAAGACTTCATCGCGCGGAACAACGACGACCTCTCCGATGTCGTCGGCAACCTCGGCCACCGCGTGTTCACTTTCGTCGACCGCTATTTCAAAGGGAAAGTGCCGGCGGGGGGTGCGGAGGGCTCGACGATGGAGGCGCTGCTCCCGCAGATCGCCTCTCACCGAGATCGTTGGCGCAAGGCGCTCGGGCGCTACAGATTTCGCGAGGCGCTCGGCGTGGCGGTGGACCTCGCCCGCGTCGGCAATCGCGCGTTCGATGCGGCGGAGCCGTGGAAGAGCCGGAAGGAAGATGTCGAGAAGTGTGGGCGCGATCTCGCGGCGCTGCTCGAGCTGGTCCGTGCCGTGTCTGGGCTTTTGACCCCGTTCCTCCCCGACACTGCGGGGAAAATTTGGGCCACGTTCGGTAGTGGGTCTGCCACGCCGACCCCGGCGGAGATCGCCGGACTCGGCCGAGATACGCTCGCCGACGGCCAGCCGCTCACGCCACCCGGGATCGTGTTCCCTCGCCTCGAGTTGGCCGAGGAGAAGTGAGCGGGCCGCTCCGGATCACGTCGTGTGCGCCGCGCGTTCATTCTCGATCTCTCTCATCCGAAACTTCTGAATTTTGCCGGTCACCGTCATCGGGAATTCCTCGACGATGCGAAAGACCTCGGGGATCTTGAAGCGAGAGATCTTCCCTTCGCCCCAAGCGCGGAGCTCTTTCGAGGTCGCGCTCATCCCTTTGTGCAGCTGGACCCAGGCGACAACCCGTTCGCCGAGACGAGGATCGGGAAGCCCGAACACCGCGATTTCCGCGATCGCGGGATGGGGGAAGAAGAATGCCTCGATCTCCGCGGGATAGATGTTTTCCCCACCGCGGATGATCATGTTCTTCAATCGTCCCGTGATGCGCACGTAGCCACCGGCATCCATCGTCCCGAGATCTCCGGAGTGGAGCCACCCCGCTTCATCGATCGCTTCGCGAGTCGCATCTTCCTGGCGATAATAACCGCGCATCACGTGGGGGCCGCGGAAGCAGAGCTCGCCCGTTTCTGTCCGTAGGACGATCGCACCGGACTTCGGATTGATGAT
>CALEHF010000165.1 GCA_937876125.1 uncultured bacterium | reverse complement strand
CGGCTGCGCCGGCCTCGACTCGATCTCCTACGGCTTGATCATGCAGGAGCTCGAGCGTGGCGACTCTGGGCTCCGCTCGTTCGTGTCGGTCCAGGGCGGTCTCGTCATGTACCCGATTTGGCGATTCGGCACTGAGGAGCAGAAACAGAAGTTCCTCCCGAAGCTCGCGACCGGTGAATTCATCGGGTGCTTCGGTCTCACAGAGCCCGATCACGGGTCGAACCCCGGTGGGATGATCACGAACGCGGTCGAGGACGGCGACTCGTACGTCCTCAACGGCAACAAGATGTGGATCACCAACGGGTGCGTCGCGGATGTCGCGGTGGTGTGGGCAAAACTCGATGGTGAGATTCGAGGTTTCCTCGTCGAGAAGGGGACCACCGGTTTCACGACGAGCCTCCAGGGGGGCAAGTTTTCCCTCCGGGCGTCGATCACGTCGGAGCTCCATTTCCAAGACTGCCGCATTCCAAAGTCGAATCTGCTGCCAGAGGTCTCCGGTCTCAAGGGCCCGCTCTCCTGCCTCACGCAAGCGCGCTACGGCATCGCTTGGGGAGCGGTGGGGTCAGCGATGGCGACCTTCGATTGCGCCCGGAAGTACGCCGTGAGTCGTATCCAGTTCGACCGCCCGATCGCGAGTTTTCAGCTCGTTCAGGCCAAGCTCGCCGAAATGGTCTCCGAGCTCACCAAGGCGCAACTCGTCGCACTCCGTCTGGGCCAAATGAAGGACGCGAAGACGATGACCCCGCAGCACGTCTCGCTCGCGAAACGCAATAATGTGAAGATCGCTCTCGACATTGCTCGGGTGGCGCGCGACGTCCTCGGGGCGAACGGAATCACTCACGAGTACCCGGTGGGGCGTCACATGTTGAACCTCGAGTCGGTGATCACCTACGAGGGGACTCACGACATCCATACGCTCATCCTCGGTCACGCGGTGACAGGGATTGCCGCGTACTCCTAATCGAGGACGATAGAGGGCGTTGACGCTGGACAGCGGCGAGGACGCCCGAGACTCGGCGAGGACGCCTCCGACTCGGCGAGGACGCCTCCGACTCGGCGAGGACGGGGGTCAGACGAGAGATTCGCCACAGGTTTGGCGCGCTCTGGCCGAAGATGGACGAGGAGTCCCCCAATCCGGCCTGGACTCCACCATCCAACTGGATCGAACGGCTGCGAACGATAGGGGTGAGCATGGGGATCCCAGAGGAACTCGAACAGCTCGGTGAGAGTTCCAAGGAGCGCTTCTCGTCACGGAAGCGGATCCGTAGCTTTCCGCAGTTCCTGGAGCACTTTCACGAAGCTCCGTACCTGTACCTGCGCAACGCGCCGCAGTACCTCATCGATATGATGGACTTCTTCGGGACCGAAGAGGTGAACCGGATCGGGATGACCGATCAGCGGTTCAAGGTTTTCAACCTCGAGTTCGATCGCCCCTTCGATGGATTGGTCGGACAAGAGCGGATTCAGAACGACATCTATCGACAGCTCTACCAGTTCGCTCAACGCGGTCGCGCCGACAAGCTCATCCTCTTGCACGGACCGAGCGGCTCATCGAAGACGACAACCGTCGAAGCGTTGATGCGCGGTTGCGAACACTACAGCACTGTTGCTGAGGGTGCGCTGTATCGATTCAACTGGGTGTTCCCCACCAAGGGAGAAGACTCGGGGACGATTGGATTCGATGCTCCGGCCCACGAAGAGCTTCCCGACACCTACGCTTTCCTCACGCCAGAGGAGATCGGCGCCAGGATTCCATGCGAGCTCAAGGATTCGCCGCTCTTCTTGATTCCGCATCAGGAACGAATCCCGCTCGTCGAGAAAGTACTCGAGCAGTTTCCAGAGCTGAAGGAACGCAACGACCTCAACATTCAATGGGCCCTCGAGGGGCGACTGAGTCCAAAGAACAAAGCGATTTACGAGGCGCTCCTCACTGCGTACCAGGGAGACCTTGTGCAGGTGATGCGGCATGTCCAAGTGGAGCGCTACTTCTACTCGAAGCGGTATCGCTCGGCTGCCGTATCGATCGAGCCGCAAGGCAATATCGATGCGGGGGCCCGGCCGCTCCAGTACGACCCCTTCTCCCACCTACCATCCGTTCTCCAGAACGTGACGTTGATCGAAGCGGTGGGGGATCTTGTCGATGCGAACAAGGGGATGGTCGAGTACTCCGACTTCCTCAAGCGCCCGATGGAGGCGAACAAGTATCTCCTGACGACCTCTGAGAAGGGCACGATTCATCTGCCGGGCTACATCGCGTACCTCGATCTGGTGATGTTCGGGACCGCCAACGAAAAGCCTCTCGCGCTCTTCAAGCGGAACCCCGACTTCTCGAGCTTCAAGGGGCGACTGTCGCTGATCCATGTCCCGTACCTGCTCAGGTACTCTCGAGAAGCAGAGCTCTATCATCGTCACATCGACCTGTACGCCCGGGGGCGCCACGTCGCGCCCCACACGGCTACGGTCGCGGCACTGTGGGCGGTGCTGACTCGATTCCGTCGCCCCAGTCCGAAGAACCACCCTCCGGAGCTGTCGCCCATCGTGGCGCGGATCAGCCCACTGCAGAAGGCGATGCTCTACGACCACGGCGAAGTCCCTCTCGAGCTTCGCGACGGGGAGAGAAAGCTTCTGAAGCAATCGATCCGCGAGCTGCGCGACGAGCACAACGAGTCCGAGGGCGAGTTCGAGGGGATCTACGGCGCAGAGTACGAGGGGCGTCGCGGTGCATCACCGCGTGAGATGATGACACTGCTCGCCGACGCAGCCGAGAAGCGGAAGTACGACTGCCTGAACCCGCTCGCGGTGTTCGAAGAGCTCGAGAAGCTCGTGAAGGATGCATCCTTCTACGAATTCCTCCGCGTTCCCGTCGACAATGGCTACAACGACTGTCCGCGATTCATCGAGGATGTGAAGGAGTACTACCGCCATCTGGTGGAGCAAGAGGTCTTCGACAGCATCGGCCTGGTCGAGGAGCAGGAGTACGAGCGTGTCTTCGAGGAGTACTTCCACCACGCGAAGGCGTTCGATCTCGGCGAGAAACTGTTCATTCCATCTCGCGGAGAGTACGTCGTGCCTTCCGATGAGCTGATGCAGCGCATCGAGGGTCTCCTCGAGCTGCGCGAAGACGTCGCACTGTACCGGTCAAACCTGATGGGCAAGATCGCCGCGTACTCGATTGATCACCCCGACGAGTCGATCAACTACCGCGAACTCTTCCCAGATATCTACAGTCTTCTGAAGCAGAGCTTCTATCGCGAGCGCGACCGCGCCCTGATGGTCATCGAGCAGAACATCCTGAAGTTCTTCACGGATGAGCGGGAGTTTCTCGATGCGAAGGAAAAGGCGGAGGTCGAGCGGGCGCTCGAATCGATGTCGGGCAAGTACGGCTACTGCCACAACTGCGCACGAGACGTCATCGCTTTCGTCTTGAAGACGCGCTAACCGGAGAGTCACTCACGACCGTCGAGTCCGACTCAAAGCCCAGTCGCTACTCAAAGCCCAGTCGAGCGAAACGGTGGGGTCGTGTCGGCCGCCTTCGAGAGAAGTCGGGAAAGCAGCCCGGGGCGCGGTTCCCTCGCCTCCTCGACGCCTCCCTTCCAATCGCCAATCTCCCGTCGGATCCGACGCAGCACACGGTCCGGGGGAATTTGTTCCGCCTCCGCGTGGTAGCTCAAGATCACCCGGTGTCTGAGGGCGGGACCGACGACCAGTTCGTAGTCAGCTGGCTCTACCCGGTCGCGTCCGGCGAGCACGGCGGTCGCTCGCGCGGCCGAAAGTATCGCCTGCACGCCCCGCGGACCCGCGCCCCACGAAAGCATCTCTTTCGTCGTGGCCGGCGCACCCGGTTCATCGGGTCGGGTCGCGCGGGCGAGCCGAACGGCGCGATCCTGGATGGTCTGAGGAATCTCGACCTTCATCGGCAGGGCGAGCATCGAATGGACTTGGTCCCGAGTGAGGATCGACTTCAACGGCTCTTCCCCGCGCGCCGTCGTCATCGCGACCACTTGAAACTCTGTATCGTGGTCGGGGTAGTCGATTTCGATCTGGTAGAGGAATCGGTCGAGCTGAGTGACCGGGAGAGTGTAGGTCCCTTCTTGCTCGATCGGGTTCTGCGTCGCCAGCACGAAGAAGGGAGGGTCGAGCTTGCGACTCTTCCCCATCGTGGTCACCTGACCCTCTTCCATCGCTTCGAGCAGAGCCGATTGGGTCTTGGGCGGCGTTCGGTTGATCTCATCCGCCAGGAGAAGGTTGGTGAACAAGGGGCCCGGTCGGAACCGGAACTGACGAGTCTGGGTGGTCTCGTCCTGGATCAGGATCGAGGTCCCCGTGATGTCCGACGGCATGAGGTCCGGCGTGAACTGGATCCGGGAGAAGTCGAGATCGAGAAGTTCCGCGAGGGAGCGAATCAGGAGCGTCTTTGCCAGACCTGGGACTCCGACAACGAGGGTGTGTCCTCCCGCGATGAAGCAGGTCAGAAGCTGACCGATAGTTTCGTCCTGGCCGAGGACCCGCTCGGCGAGTCCGGTACGGAGCTCTTGAGCGATCTCCGGCATGCGGCGGAGAAGTTCTCGCTCGTCGGCGGTGATCGGAGCAGGGTTGCTCACGGTGCGTCCTCTCTCAGGATGGGTTCCGGTCTTCTCTGATCCAAGGAGATCACAAATCGCCGAGACATCACGTTCTCTTCTTCTTTTCGGTCGTGGAGGAGGCCTCCTCGACCGCCGTTCGAGACTTTGCCTGGGCCCAAAGGGTGTCGAGACGCTCGAGAGAACGGTCGTCCGAGGTGGCGAGCTCCACCTCTATCTGCCGAAAACGACCGGTAAAGCGGTCGAGCGCGCCTCGGAGCGCCACCTCGGGGTCGATGGAGGAGTGCCGACAGAAGGACGAGATCGCAAAGAGCAGGTCACCGATCTCCCCCTCGAGCGCGGCCGGATCTCCCGAGTCGCGAGCGCTCCGGACTTCGATCAACTCTTCCTCGATTTTCCCGAGCGGGCCGTTCGCGTCGGGCCAGTCGAATCCGACATCAGCAGCCATTCGGCCGACTCGATCCGCTCGCGCAAGTGCCGGGAGTGAGGCGGGGAGCTTTCGGATGGCACTCGCCTCGCCTGCGTCCGCTCCCTTTTCTTCGCGCTTGATCGCTTCCCAATTGCGCCGGACCGCATCAGAGTCAGCCGCTTCGACATCCCCGAAGACGTGAGGGTGACGGCGGATCAGCTTCTCTGAAATCCGATCTGCGATGTCGGCGAGAGTGAAGGTTGCGCGCTCCTCCGCAATCCTCGCTTGGAGGAAGATGTTCATCAGAAGGTCCCCGAGTTCATCCCGGAGCTCATCGGTGTTTCCCGACTCGATGGCCTCGGCGCACTCATGGGCCTCCTCGAGAAGAAACGGCTTCAAGCTCTCCGGGGTCTGTTCGAGGTCCCAAGGGCAGCCGCCGGGGGAACGCAGTCGATCGACGATCTCCTTCAACCGCCCGAGGCTCCCGAGGGCGGTCTTTGGCTTTGGTGTGTTCTCCAAACGGCTGCTCCTTTCGTCCGAGGAGAATATCCATCACCCCGCTTCGGGGCCACCATCCTCGTGGAGTCCGGACAGTGCTGGCCGGTCGTCTCGGCGGGGTCCCTGCCTGTTTGGTGCATAGAACGGGGGCATGGGGTCATCACGCGACTTACGACGTTCTCGGCGTGTGGCCATCCGATTGCCTGGGGGGAGGAGTCGGGTATGGCGCCCGATGGGATAGGCTCGGCCGGCGAGCTCAAGCTCTCGAGAGAATCGCTGCTGGAGGCGAGCGATGATCGACGCTCTTCTCGAGGTCACCTGAGTGTGAGGACAGACCGAGGCGCAATGCATCTCAATGTACGGCTGAACGACCGCACGACTCGAGCAACGGAGTCGGAGTGGCTGAGGCGCGCAAACGATGGTGCGCACGTCAGGCGAACAGCAGAGGCGAGATCAATCGGGTTCGGCCGCACGAGGGGGTGCCCAGACTGGAGGAGCGCAGTGAGACGACCCGGTCCGCCTGGGCCCTTTCAGCACGGATCGATCTCATAGGTGAGGTCACGTGAAATGAAATCGCCAGCTTTCGTGGGGATCGCTCGCCAGCAGGCCGGAACGGGCCGGGTCGGCTCACACCCCAAAAGCTCCGAGTCAGATCAGTACGCGAGATCGACGCGGCTGAGTTTGTTCGGGAGCATCAATCCGGTTCGTTCGATCAGACGGATCTCCCCAGCCTCGGCTTGGAAGATGAACACCTGTTGAAACTTGCTCTTCCCGGTCACCGATCGGAGAGCGCCAAATTCTTCAGGAATCGCCCCGATGGGGGTGGTGAGCCACCCTTCAGCGTCGGTCTTCGCCTTCTTCATCGTCGCGGTCGGTCGCTCGATGAGGCTGACTTCCGTCTTCAACTTGTTGCCAGGCAGATCGACGATACGCAGCTGTTTCTCCTCGTCTTGGAACACGAGAGAGAGCGAACTCTGGCCGGAAATGCTATGGAACTCACCGTACGCATCAGGAATGACCCCGAGGCGATTGATCTCCCAGTCGAATCCGAGTCCCTTCCGCTCCTTGTCGTCGTCATTGCGACCGCTCAGCTCTTCTTTCGAGGGGACCGAGCGGAAGATCACGCGCGCGGTCTTGGGGACCTGATTGGGCCGGACATCGAAGATCGTGATGTCGCCGATCGGGTTCTGGAAGGTGAGGGTGGTTCGTAAGCCGTCGGAAGATGTCGAAAGGAGATCACCGAAGTGTTCGGGGATCGTGCCTGCCTCGATGTCCGTCCAGCCGTCCGCGTGCGCACTTTGGTCGGGGCCTTCGCCCTGGTTCTGTCGGGCCCGCTTCTGAGTGTTTCTCAAACTCGCGTCAGCGCGGTTGGAGGCGGCCGGAGCAATCGTGTACAGGTATGTCTCTTTCGAAAGCGACTTTCCCGTCCAGAGAACGATTCGAATTCTCTGATCCCCATCGGTGAAGACCAGCGTGTAACTCCCTCGCCCGCCGGAAACATTGACCAGGGCGCCGAAGCGTTCGGGGATCGATCCGACCTGCTCTTCTTTCCAACCCTTCTCGACGAGTTGACCACTGCCCTTCTTCTCTTGGTCACCGGACGATGGCGAATCTTTGCTCGAAGACGTGGAGGGGTTGCGATCGATGAGCAACACACTCGAGGGGAGTTTGTTTCCGGGGACCTCGACGATCCGTATTTCGCGGCGGGTGTTGCGGAACACCAATGTGTATTTGTTTGGTAATCCCGCGACGGTAAACAGCTCACCGTAACTGTTCGGAACGGTGCCGATGGAACTCTCGGTCCACCCGGGAGGCGCCACAGCCGCGAGGGACGCGTGTGCAGAGACGAGAGTGGCGGGGATGACGCTCAGGGTGAGGAGCGCCAAGATCCGGATCGAAGGCAGATGGATCGAAAGACGCTTCTTTGGGGAACGCAGCTTTTGAGAACGCAGCTTTTGGGAACGCAGCTTTTGGGAACGCAGCCGCGGGGATTGCTGCGAAGTCAAACCGACGAAACTCGGGCATCCCAGCTGAGAGCGTGAAGAAAACGGGTCGAGTGGATCAGCGGATCGGTTCATCAAAGACCCCTTTCACGAGCGTTTTCGGGGATCGGATTTCTCGAGCGAGCTCGGGTCGGCTTGGACGCGCTCTGTCACTCCACTATAAAGGTTGTTCGAGCGAGGGGAACCGCGACTCTGACCCAGAGTGCAGAGGAAGCCTCAAAACTGGACGGCTGAGTGCCGATCCGTGGGCGTCAGGGCGCAGAGATGTTGCGTCAGGGGGCAGTGTTGCGGGGATGCACCGCATTCCCGACAATCCCGGTCCTGGGCTCTTTTCTGGGCAGGAAGACAAGAATGCGCACGTTTCAACGTCGAATCGCGGCGGCGATCGGCGCGGCGCTCGGGGTCGACCCCGCGCCGCTCGAATCCCAGTTTTCGACGCCCCCCGATCGAAAGCTTGGAGATCTGGCATTTCCCTGCTTTCTGCTCTCGAAGGAGCTGAAGCGAGCGCCGGTTCAGATCGCGGGCGAACTCGCTGCATTGGATCTTGGACTCGAGTGGGTCTCCGAGGTGACGGCCGCGGGTCCGTACGCGAACTTTCGCTTCCACCGGGAGCAGTTCGCGAGACAGGCGCTCGCGGAGATTCGAAGCTCTGGTGACGAGTTCGGGTGTTCGGAAGCGGGTGCGGGACGAACGATTGTGATCGACTACTCTTCGCCCAACATTGCGAAGCACCTCGCAGTCCACCATCTCCGCTCGACGATGCTCGGGCAGGCGATGGCGAACATTTTTCGCGCAGCGGGTTACACCGTCGTCGGCGTGAATCACCTCGGCGACTGGGGCACTGGCTTCGGAAAACTGCTCTGTGCGCTCGAGCGGTATGGAAGCGAGGATGGCCTCACGGAGTCACCACTGTCCGAACGAGACGATGCGATCACAGTCCTGAACGGCCTCTACACTCGCTTCAACAACGAGGCGAAGGATCACCCTGAACTCGACGATGAGGCCCGCGCTTGGTTCCAACGCCTCGAGGCCGGAGACGAGCTCGCCCGAGCTCGTTGGAAAGAGATCCGCCAGTTCTCTCTCGCCAGATTTCAGCAGGTCTACGATCGGCTGGGAGTGAAATTCGACGAGGTGATCGGTGAGAGCTTCTTCGAGGATCGGATGCCGGTCGTCATCGCCGAACTCGAAGAGAAGGGACTGCTCGAAGAGAGCGAAGATGCCCAAGTGGTGATGGTGGGTGAAGACATACCCCCGTTCCTCGTGCGCAAGAAGGACGGCACGACGCTCTACGGTACTCGGGATCTCGCGGCGGTGAAGCAACGGTGGGACACGTGGCACTTCGATCGCTGCCTCTATGTTGTCGATGCCGGACAAGGGCTCCACTTCCGGCAACTCTTCACCGTCGCCCAGATGCTCGGGTGGGAGTGCGCGGACCGTTTGGAACATTCGGCGTTCGGGGTCATGCGAATGCAGGTCGACGGAGGTTGGGCGAAGGGGCGCACTCGGGAAGGGCACGTGGTACTTCTCGAGGATGTCCTCGATCACGCAGTCGAGAAGGCGCGGGCCGTACTTCTCGAAAAGAACCCCGATATCGAAGACCCCGATGCCATCGCCGAGGCGGTCGGGGTCGGCGCGGTGATTTTCTCGGACATGAAGGCGCGTCGCATCAAAGATGTGAATTTCGATCTCGAGAAAATTGTCAGCTTCGAAGGAGAGACCGGTGCGTATCTCCAGAACACACACGTGCGGTTCTGTGGATTGTTGCGAAAGAGCGAGCGGCAAGGATTCGATCCGGCAGCCGGGGCAGGAGCTGCTCTCACCACCGACGAGGACCTCACCTTGTTGCAAGAGCTGCTTCGGTTCCCCGAAGTGGTCGAGCGCGCGGCGGAAGAGGCAGAGCCTTCGATCGTCAGCCAGTACCTCTTGGGAGTCGCTTCTGCGTTCAATACCTACTACGCACAGCATCGAGTGGTCGACGAGGCCCCGGAGCATGCGGCGAGAACGGCCGATCGTCTCGCCCTGGTCGACAGAGTTCGCGTGACCCTCCGCAACGGATTGCGTTTGCTCGGGATCACTCCCCTCGAACGCATGTGATGGGCACCTCCGCCAGCAGTGGACGCGGTGTCCACACCCCATCGCCCCAGGCTGACGGCTTGGACCCTCGGTCCGGTTCCGATTCCGGCGTGAGCCGCGTACCGAGGAGGCGTCGCTTTCTCAAGTGGGCGACGGCCCTGTTGCTCATCGTTGTAGGCGGGCTTCTCTTCATCCAATGGGTTGTTCGCCCCGCCGCGCTTCTCGATCCTGCGAGTCTCTTTGCGGCCGATGGCGCCTTGACAGTTCTCGAGGTTTCCGGCGGCGCTTTCCCAGAGCTCGACCTGGTGATCGAGGCGGTGGTCACCGATCTTCCCGCCCTTCTCGAGTTTCGTGGACTTGCAGTCGACCTGCCCCCCGGCTCGCTCAGTGTGATCACTCGCAGTGGTCCATGGCGCGTGGCGTTGTGGGAGAGTGCGGATCGGGATCGGGTCGGGTTCTTCGCAGGTGGGGAGGCGTACGGTTGGGCCCGACGGCGCTGGCTTGCCTCCGTGCTCGATCAGAAGGTCCCCGGGCAATGGCGGAGTCGCATCGAAGAAGTGGGGGGAGCGGTGGTGATCGGGAGCGACGATCGGTTGGTTTCGGAAATCCGGCGGCGTGCTGAATCCGCGCCCGCTCGGTCGATTCCCCGGGACGGAATTCGCCTGGTGCACGAGGATGCGCAGCTCTCGGCCGGAGTCGAGTTGTGGTTCGAGAGAGCTTCAGATTTCGGGAGCCCGGCCGATGGCGCACGGGTGATCGAGCGGTGGTCCGGTGCCGATGGGGCCATCGATTGGCGAGGGCGCCTCAGCCGTTACGGCGTGGAATGGACCCTGAGGGAGGAAACTCCCGGCCAGCGGACCTGGGAGGCGACGGGGATCCAACAGGCGCTCCGGGAGGCACTGGCAGAGTTCCGAAGATTCTAGAAATCTGCGCCTTACATCAGCTCGAGGAGCTGGAGGTTGATCCAGGCGAGGCGGCCATAGATTTTGATCAGGTTCAAAGACTCCGGTGGATCGAAGATCCAGTTCCATGAATCATCCTGAAGATACGAATCATCGGCGCGCTCTGTGTCGAGATCCTCAACCAGCGCGCGGTATGCATCCCCGATCTTCTTGGGTGGATCCTGGGTGCCCTTCTCCGCCATGATGGGGAGGACCTGCTGCGAGAGGTCGATGACCCTCCTCAGGTAGGCGACCAGTTTCTCCTCTGAGATCACTCGCATCGTGGAACCTCTTCTTCGACGGGGGCGGCACAATGAATGTTTCAAGAGGTTGCTAGGGTAGAGACGGGCTTCGGTGGCGTCAAATCGAATCCAGGACTAGAGATGGGCGTCTTGCAATCCCCTTCGACACTCCTACGATGCCTCGTTCCGCCGAGGAGGCGGGACCGTCGTCGCTCGACCCCGTGACCTCTGCTCACCACAAGAGTGGACCCCCCCCGATCGACCGTGGTTGAGACCACGCCACCGAGCTCCTGGGGCCGATACATTCGGGTCCGCCTGATCTTGGTCCGAAACAGAGCGACGTTCGGATTTCAATACTGATTGCTTGCCCCCGATGGAGAGAGGTTCCGATGGCCGCGGCAGAGAGCCCGGGCGAAGGCCGGATGATGGAAAAGATCGTGTCGCTCTGTCGGCGACGCGGCTTCCTGTTTCAGTCCAGTGAGATCTACGGTGGCATGAATGGCTGCTGGGATTACGGGCCCTTGGGCGTGGAGCTGAAGCGAAACGTGAAGGATGCGTGGTGGCGCGACATGATCAGCGCGCACGACGACATTTCCGTGCTCGCAGGAGCTCCGGCTGCATTTGAAATGGTGGGTCTCGACTCCACGATCCTGATGCACCCCCAAGTGTGGAAGTGCTCCGGGCACTACGATCTTTTCCACGACATGATGGTGGATTGTCGCGAGTCGAAGAAGCGCTACCGCTTCGACCAGATTCGAGGCCGGTGGGTCGAGGCGAAGGGGAGACGAGCCTTCGTCGCCGTCATCGCCGATGCCGATGCCGAGCAGGAAGTTGCCCACGCACGAGCGATGAAGTTCTTCAACCTTCGTGGGAAAGACGCCGACAAGCTCGTTTGGGATGGCGAGTTCATCTCTCTCGAGGACGTAGGCGAAGTCGAGGAGGTCCTCGCGCCCGACGCGAAGACGCTCGGATCTCTCACGGAACCGCGGGAGTTCAATCTGATGTTTCAGACGAACATCGGTGCTGTGGTCGATGTCGAGAGCACCGCGTTCCTTCGGCCGGAGACCGCGCAAGGGATTTTCTGTAACTTCAAGAACGTCGTCGACAGTTCGCGTGTTCAGATCCCATTTGGCATCGCGCAGATCGGAAAGAGTTTTCGCAACGAGATCACGCCGCGGAACTTCACCTTCCGGGTCCGCGAGTTCGAGCAAATGGAAATGGAGTTCTTCTGCCATCCGAGTCAGAGCAGCGAGTGGTATCGCTTCTGGCGCGATCGCCGTATGGCCTGGTACCAGGCGCACGGACTGTCGGGCGAGCACCTCATCATGCGGGAGCATGCGGAGGACGAGCTGAGCCATTACTCCACCGGGACCGCGGACATCGAGTACGCGTTTCCATTCCTCCCACCGGGCAGTTTCGGGGAGCTGGAGGGGATCGCTCACCGCGGGGATTTCGATCTGCGGAGCCACTCCGAAGGAAAGCTCGACCCCAACTCAAACCCTCTCGTGGTTGAGCTGGGGGAGAATGGGAAACCGAAGTACAAGGGCAGTGGCAAGGATCTCTCGTATCGTGATCCGGTTTCGAATGAGCGGTTCATTCCGCACGTCATCGAGCCGGCAGCCGGAGCGGATCGGGCTGCTCTCGCATTCCTGTGCGAGGCGTACTGTGAAGACGAAGCGCCCGATGACTCGGGGAAGCTGCAGTCGCGCACCGTACTTCGCTTCCACCCGCGCCTCGCGCCGACCAAGGTCGCGGTGTTGCCCCTCGTGAAGAAGGACGGCATGCCGGAGTACGCTCAGGGGCTCTACCGAGAGCTCAAGAAGGAGTTTCCCGTTTTCTACGACGAAAAGTCGGCTGTCGGGCGGCGCTACCGTCGACAGGATGAAATCGGGACGCCGTTTTGTGTCACCATCGACGGGGAGACACTCTCGGACGGCACGGTCACGATCAGGGATCGCGACACGATGGAACAGCGGCGGGTTAAGCCGGATGAGGTGGTAGAGATCGTGCGCCGGGCGATGCGCACCTAAAGATGATGCGAACTTTGAGGAGAGCGTGGATCTGAAGATGACCCATCGAGCACCCACGACAGTTGCGGTGGCCGGAGCCGCCGGTCGCATGGGACAAATGACGGTCGCAGCGATTAAATCCGCCGGCGATCTGTCGCTGGTGGCAGCGATCGGGCGTAGTGATGACCTGAGATCTCGCCTCGAAGAAGTGCGGCCCGATGTCCTCATCGATTTCACGACTCCGGATGTGGGTGCTGACCATCTGGACTGGGCAATCGAGCTCGGCATCTCGCCGGTGGTCGGCACGACCGGCTTACCCCCCCAGCGTCTCGCAGCCTCGGTGGCGCGTGCTCGGGAGGCTCGACTGGGCGGTGTCATCGCACCGAACTTTGCCGTCGGCGCGGTCCTCATGATGGAACTCGCGAAAAGAGCTGCTCCGCATCTCGACGCCATTGAGATTATCGAAGCGCACCATCCGGCGAAGAAGGACGCGCCCTCTGGAACCGCCGCGCGAACCCGGGCTGGGCTTGCGATGGTGTTGGGACGAGACGCCGACTCGATCCCCATCCACAGCGTGCGGCTCCCTGGATTCATCGCGAGCCAAGAGGTGATCCTCGGCGGGCACGGCGAACGCCTCTCTATCCGGCACGACACGCTGGATCGCACCTGTTTCGCGCCGGGGATCTTGCTCGCCGTGCGTCGAGCGCGCTCCCTCGATCATCTCGTGTTGGATCTCGCCGAGCTCTTGTTCGAGGAGGAGGACCGATGCGCCCCCTTGTCTTGACAGCCTGGCTCTGCGGAGTGTTCGTGCTTTCTTCTCTGACTGCCCAAGAAAACTCTCCGTCGGCGACACCCCCGCCGCCGCCTCTGCGAGAGGCACAGAGTTCCTTCGAGAAGGCAGAAACGTGCCACTACCAGCAAAGCGATGGCACCGCGACGACCATCACCCTAGAGCCGGGCGAGGCGGGAACGCTGCTCCACCTTTCGCGTCGAGACGCTCGAGGGGAATTTTCGATGCGCGCGACCCACGCCACGATCGATTCCCAAGCCCCGTTCGCTCTTCGTGAAGCGGGGGGGACGACCATCGAGGCGAGGGGGGAGGGGTGGCAGCGCATCAAGAATTCCGCTGACGGCACCTCTGCGTCTCGCGAGTGGGAATGGGTCGGGAATGGGGTCCGGCGGGGGAGTCTGGATCCTCTCCCCGCGCAGGCGGTGACCGAGCTGCAACTCACCTGCGCCCTTCGAAGAGTGGAGTGGAGTTTCGGAACCCACTTTACGCTTCCGATCCTGTGGGGAATTGACCGAGAACCTCAAGATGCGCCCGAGCCGCTGCGGCGTGGCCATTTGCGCTGTACTGGCCGGGAAACGATCGATATCGGCGAGACGCGGGTCGGCTGCTGGCGGATCATCGTCGAATCCCAAGGTCGCGTGGGACCGATTCGCGCGGTCTACTGGATTGGAGCGAAGGCGCCCTACCGCCTCGAGCGTCTCGAAGAGTCGGACGGCACCACGCTCGAACTCACCTCGGTCACTGCACTCGTACCTGGGACGTCGGTCGGGACAGGAGCGAGTAGTGGCAGCGAGGGAGTGAAGCCTGGGACTCCTCCGGGCGGTGTTTCTCCGGGCGGTGTTTCTCCGGGCGGTATTCCTCGGAAGGAGGGCCCAAAAGAGTCTTCGAATCCTGGTGAGATAGAACAGCTCCGTCTTCCGGCCGTTCGTTCCGGCTCAGAACTGACTCGAGCGATGTGGGGCCTCGCACTCCAGCATGCCCGTTGCGCGTGAAGATGACCCCAAACTACGAGAAGGAATCTCTATGACCCGTTCGTTGCTCTTCCTGCTCTTCTTCGCGGGAGTCGCATTCGCGGTTCCGGCCGCGGAAGCCGCGGATCCCGAGCTTTCGTCCGCGCTCTCGAGCCACGACTCGAAGGCGATCATGTCCCGCTTCAAGACCTTGGCCGAGGACGATCCCGAGACGGCGGCGAGAGAGATCCCCGCCGCCATCGCGCGCATCGAAGGAGCAGATGCGGAGGAGTATCACGTTCAGGATCGGTATCAGGTTTTCAAGCGTGCGATCAGCGTGCTGAGTCGGATGAAGTCTCAAAAGGCAAACGAAGTCCTGCGGAAGCAGGTCAAGTCGGCGAAGGAGTGGCCCGCCCGAGTGGTTGCGCTGCATTCTGGACTTCAGAATGCGAGTTTGGACGGCGTGAACTGGTCCCTGGAGGCGTTGGCTGACCAGGCTCCCGAGGTGGTACAGATCGCCGCGCGCGCGCTCGGGTTCAGCAAGCAGGCGCTCGCGATCCCCGGTCTCATCGATGCGATGAAGAAATGGGAGAAGTCGGATACCCGCGAAAAAGCGGGGCGCAAGGGGAAGAAGGGTCGAAGCACCATCGCCGCCGACGCTGCGGGGCGTGTGTGGTTGTCCTTAAGGGACGCACTCGAGCGTCTGACCGGCGAAAGTCTCCACTCGGCCGTTGGGTACGAGACCTACTACCGCGCTCACCGCGACAAGATCGATCCCGCCAACGTGGATCTTTCCAAACGAAAAGAAAGCACCACGGGCCTCGGTCTCTTCGGACTCGAACTGACGGGTAAGAACATCGCGTTCGTACTCGACGTCTCGGGCAGCATGATGAGCACGGATCCGCTGACCCCCGCGCAAATCGCGAAGTTACGCCGGTCCACCGGGGTCGCGGGTGACCACTCACTCGAGGAAGCGATGATGGAGGATCGCCGCCGGATCATTCGCGCCAAGAAGGAACTCGGCAAAGTAATCGACGGCCTCTCCGAGGACCGGAACTTCAACGTGATCGCATTCTCGACTGACGTGACCTCCTGGCAGAAAATCCTCGTATCCGCCGACAAGAAGAAGCGGAAGGACGGAAAAGCGTTCGTCGAGGCACTGGAGGCGGATGGAATCACGGTCACAGATTGGGCCCTCTCCGAAGCTCTCGCAGACCCCAAAATCGACACGATTTATCTCATCACGGATGGGGCGCCCACCCACGTGGGGCTCACCGGATCGGGACTTCCCCCCGATGCCAAGAGCCTGATGGACCAGATTTTGAAGGAAACCCAGGCCGTCAATCATCTTCGGGGCGTTCGGATCTTCACTTTGGGGTTCGAGGGAGCCGAAGAAGGATTCCTGGAGAAGCTTTCCGAGCAGAATGGCGGGAAATACTTACGGATTGAGTGAACACGCGGGCTCCTTGCTGAGCACGGCGCTTCGTCGCTCCTTCGGTTCGACGCCTCGTCCTCTCCTCGACATCTGATCCTCTCCATTTTTCAGTGCGCTCCTTCCGGTGGCGCGCGATAGGAAAGGCGGCGAATCCGTGGCGAGAGACGTAGTTGTGGTGGCCGGGATCCGAACCCCGTTCGCGAAAGCGGGAGGACCGATGGATCCGGTTCCCGTGCGTGAAATCGGTCGCTCGGTGACCCGCGAACTTCTTGCGCGTTCCGGCGTAGATCCCACGACGATCGACGAAGTGGTCTTCGGCTGTGCTGGGGTCCCCGCGGACTCCGCGAACCCCGCCCGGGTGGTGGCGCTCTTCTCGGGGATCCCCGCTTCGACTCCTGCCTACACCGTCGCACGGAATTGCGCCTCAGGTCTCGAGGCCTTCACTCAAGGAGTGGAGAAGATTCGGTGCGGGCGCGCAGATACCATGCTCGTCGGGGGCATCGAATCGATGTCGCGCTTCCCTCTGCAGTACCCGCGGAGTTTCGTGAAGAAGACCGCTTCACTCGCACGGGCGCGCAATGCTGCGGAGAAGCTGATCGGGATGCTCGCGTACCGTCCTCGCGACTTCAAACCGATCATCACGATCCTCGAGGGGCTCACGGACCCGACCACCGGAGAAATCATGGGCCTGACCGCTGAGCGACTGGCTCGCGAGTTCGGAGTGTCGCGCGCCGAGCAAGATGCGTACGCACTCGAGAGTCATCAGCGTGCGGTGGCCGCGGCTGAGTTCCTGGATGAGCAGATCGCGCCACTCGCCGTTCCCCCGCGCCTCGACCTCCGGGTGTGCCACGACGTTGGACCTCGAGAGAGCCAGAGTCTCGAGGCCCTCGGTAGGTTGCGCCCCTACTTCGATCGGCGCACCGGAACGGTGACGGTCGGGAACTCCTGCCCGGTCACCGACGGGGGAGTCGCCATGATCCTGATGGAGGCGGAGAAGGCTCGCGCGGAGGGGCATCGCCCGCTCGGCCGCGTCCTCGGTCATGCGTATCGGGGCTGCGATCCATTGCGGATGGGATTGGGCCCGGTCCACGCCACGCCAGCTGCGCTCGCCGAGGCAGGGATTCCACTCTCCGAAGTCTCCACCATCGAACTCAACGAAGCGTTTGCCGCCCAGGTGATCGCATGTGTCCGCGCGTTTGATTCGAAGAGCTACGCCGAGTCCATGGGACTCTCCGCTCCGATCGGCTCGATCGATCTTGAGAAGCTGAACCCGAACGGCGGCGCGATCGCACTGGGCCACCCGGTGGGGGCCACGGGTGCGCGGTTGATCCTGACTGCGCTCCACCAGTTGCGTCGTCAAGGTGGCGGGATCGGGTTGGCCACTCTTTGCATCGGGGGCGGTCAAGGCGGTGCGGTTGTGGTCGAGGGGATGGCAGCATGAGCTACTGGAGTTGGCGACGCGGGAACTGGAATCCTGGGATCGAATTCCCGCCCCCGGCGGTCAAGGGCGGGGAGTTGGTTCATCTCATCGCGGATGGCGAGAGCCCCGCGAATGCGCTCTCCCTGGAGTGCATCGAGGAATTAGAAACGCTTTTGGGAGTGATTGCCAAAGAGACGGGCGTGCGCGCGCTCGTCGTCTCGAGCGCGAAATCGGGACATTTCATCGCCGGCGCGAACATCGACGAGATCGGTGGTATCACGGATCCAGCTCAAGCCACTCAGTTGGCGACGAAGGCGCAGCACGCCTTCGGAATGCTGGGAGAACTCCCGTTCCCCTCGTTCGCATTGATCCACGGCACGTGCTTGGGAGGCGGCCTCGAGCTCGCCCTCGGCTGCACGTACCGGGTGGCGGTCGACGCTCCGAGCACCAAAATCGGCCTTCCGGAGGTGAATCTCGGGATCATTCCTGGGTTCGGCGGAAGCCAACGTCTGCCGCGCCTCATCGGAATTCCGAAGGCGCTTCCTTTGATCTTGGCTGGGTCTCGACTCCCCGCAAAGGTAGCGCTCCGCCGCGGAGTGGTCGATGCGGTCGTGCCCCCCGAAGGAGCGATGGCAGTCGGACTCCGTGCGATCGAGAAGATCGTGAAGGACGGGGGCCGCGGAGTGCTCGCCCAGCGGAAGAAACTGCGGGGTGGCTGGCGCATGAAGCTGATCGGAGGGACGCCATTCGGGCGCGCTCTCATCGCCCGCGGGGCGCGAAAACAGGTTCTCGCCAAGACCGGCGGTCACTATCCCGCGCCCCTCGCCGCGATCGATCTCGTGCTGCCCTCGACCACGCGGTCCCTCGAGCAGGGACTGATCGAAGAGGCGCGGGTGGTCGGTGAGCTGGCGGTCTCTCCGGTCTGCAAAAATCTGATCTCGATTTTCCAAGCCTCCGAGCGCGCGCGGAAGGTAGCCGGACCCCAGACGGGAGCCGAGGGACGCTGGCCGGAAGGCGCCTTCCTCGGGGTGCTGGGAGCCGGAGTGATGGGAGCGGGTGTCGCGAGCGCGGCACTGGACCGCGGACTGGCTGTGCGTCTCCGTGATCTCGCCGATGCGCCCCTGACCCGGGGACTCACCCAGATCGCTGGCGGCGTCTCCAAGCAAGTGAAGAGCCGTCGACGCTCGAAGGTGGAAGGCGAAGAGCTCCTCTCTCGCCTGACCCATACGACGACTCTCGAGGGTTTCGGTCGTTGCGACGCTGTGCTCGAGGCGATCGTCGAGCGGATGGATATCAAGCAGCGGGCGCTGACGGAAATCGAGCCGTTCCTCCGTGAAGACTGCCTGTTCCTCACCAACACGTCGGCGTTGAGCGTGAGTGAGCTCCAGAAGGTTGCGACGCACCCCGAGCGAGTCGTTGGTCTGCACTTCTTCAACCCCGTGCAGAAAATGCCGCTCGTCGAAGTGATCGCGGGGACGCAAAGTGCGGACTGGGCGATTTCTCGCACGATCGGCCTCGCGCAAGCCCTCGGGAAGTACCCCGTTGTCGTGAAGGATTCCCCCGGCTTCCTCGTCAACCGCCTCTTGATGCCTTACCTCGATGCGGCGGTTCGACTCCTCGAGAGCGGAGTGCCGGGTCCGCGCATCGATGCAACGGCACGCGCATTCGGGCTCCCCATGGGACCGATGCGGCTCATCGATGAGGTGGGAGTCGACATCGGCGTGGAGGTTTCCGAGTCGCTGCACTCAGCCTTCGGCGACCGCGCAGCCCCCAGCTCGCTCCTCGAAAAGCTGGCAGAAAAAGGCTGGCTGGGGAGAAAAACGAAGACTGGCTTCTATCTCCACGACGGAAACGGCAGTCGCTGGAATGATGGCATCGCTGAGCTTCTCTCGAGTGGAGGCAGCCGTAGTGCCTCCGAGGAAGAGATCGTTGCCGAGCTCATCGATCCCATGGTCGATGAAGCGGCGCGGTGTTTGGAAGAGGAAATCATCTCGGATGCCGAAGCGGTCGATCTCGCGATGGTGATGGGGACCGGATTCCCCCCCTTCCGGGGCGGCCTCTTGCGCCATGCCGACTCGGTCGGACTCGAAAGCATCGTGCGTCGAATCGAAGCGCGGAAGGGCCCGAGGCAACCGGCGAGCTTGCTCCTCTCCTTGGCGAAGGATGGGAAGACATTTCATCACGCCGGGAAGTCGAAGGCCGGAGCGGTTCACGCCTGATCCCCAGCGGGTTTGACCGTCCTGAGTCACGAAAACGGGGGTGAGCTCGTGGGAGCTCACCCCCGTTCTCTTTTCCAAAGAGAGCCCGTTCAGTTCCTAGAAGTTACACTGCCCGCACGGAGGACTTAAGGGGGCGGGGCCCGCGGCGAACTGCCAGAAGAGCAGAGAGATGGGGTCCGTGATATCGACGATCCCATCCAGGTTGATGTCCGCGATGCGGAGGCACTCCGGCGCAGCCTGTCCGCCGAAGATGTATCCGAGCAAGGCGATCGGGTCGGTGATATCAAGCGCACCGTCCGCGTTGACGTCGCCGGGAGCCAAGACCTCGACCATCTGTGGGACCGTCGCCGTGCTCTCGACCGCGCAGGCATTCGCGACGGTCAAGGTGACGTCGAAGGTCCCTGCGCTCGTGAAGGTGTGCGCCGTGTCGCCGATCGTGGGGTCGGTGTTTCCGTCTCCGAAGCTCCACAGGCTCGAGGCAATCTGTCCGCTCGAGAGGTCAGTGAAGTCCACACAGAACGGGGCAATCCCGAAAGTGGTGTTTGCGGAAAAGCCTGCGTTCGGTGGCGAACAGAGATCTGCAGTGATGCTTGCCGTGGCGGTTCCACAGGGGTTTGAGACGGTGACGGAGGCGGCATACAGTCCGCCGACACCGTAGTCATGGAGCGGATTTTCGAGCGTGCTGGTGGCTCCGTCTCCGAAGTTCCACACGTAGTTGAACGGTCCGCTTCCAGAGGGGAGCGCGGAGAACTGGACCGCGGTTGCAATTCCGTTGGCTCCGACCGCTGCTGTTGGTGCTGCTCCGACCGCGTCGCACACCTCGATCGCCACAGTCCCCGTCGCGCTGCCGCAGGTGTTCGTCGAGAGGACGGAGACGAGGTAGCTGCCCGGTAGAGAGAAGGTGTGGACGGTGGTGGCACCGCTGCTCGAGTTGGTGTCCCCGAAGTCCCATGTCGTCGCGATCGGGGAGCTGCCGAGCTCGCCGCTGGCGAAGTTGACCGTGAGCGGGGCGTTGCCGATCGTCAGGTCAGCCGTGGGGGCGATGCTCACCAATCCGCAAACGGCAACTTGGACGGTTCCACTCGCCGATCCGCATGAGTTCGTGACGGTGATTTGGACGGGGTAGAGACCATCCGTCGAGAAGGTGTGAATCGGATTGAGCTCGGTCGAGATCGATCCGTCCCCAAATGTCCAGAAGGCGTTCAGAGGCCCGGTGCCGAGTGCATTCGCGTCGAAGGAAACGACCAGGGGCGCTGAGCCCGAGTCGGGAGTCGCAGTCGGGGCTACGGTGACAGGAGCACAGGGCGTGATCGTGAATGACTCGGTGGTTGTCCCGCACCCGTTCGTTGCGGTGACCGTGGCGGTGAAGATTCCACCGGTGGTGTAGGTGTGCGAGGGGAGAGACTCGGTACTCGAGCTTCCGTCGCCAAAGTCCCAGTTCACTGCGATCGGTGCGCTGCCCGCCTCATTCGTAGCGAAGTTGACAGTGAGGGGAACCGCCCCGCCCGTGGTGCTCGCGGTCGCCGCAGTCGTCACCGGGGCGCAGACACCAATCGGCAAGACGCGGACGTCGGTTCCGCACGAGTTGATGACGGTGAGCGTGGCGACATAGTCCCCCGGCGTTGCATACGTGTGAGTCGGGTTCGGCGCGTTGCTCGAGACCCCGTCGCCAAAGTTCCAGGTGTAGAAGAACGGCCCGGAGCCGGAAGCCCCCGCGTCGAATTGCACCTCGAGGGGTGGTGCGCCGCTCTGTGGCGTTGCGGTCGGAAGTGCGGTGACCGGCTCGCAGACTGTAATCAAGAATTGACGCTGGACGAGGCCGCAAGCGTTGGTCCCAGTGAAGTTCACCGGATAGGTACCCGCGGTGGTAAAGATGTGCGAAGGATTCTCGACCGTGCTCGTCGCGCCGTCGCCGAACTCCCAGAAGTAGGTGCGGGGGGCGGTCCCCGTCGCGCCGGAGGTGAAGTCGACGGTGAGGGGCGGCGCTCCCAAAAGGGTGCTCGCGGTCGCATTCGACTCGATCGGGTTGCAGACCTGGATCAGGATCGTCGTCTGGGTGCCGCCGCAGGCATTGGTGGCGGTGACAGTGACGGGGTAACTGCCCTCCGCCTGGAACGTGTGAAGAGGCCCGGTACCTGTGGTGCTCGTTCCGTCGGCAAAGTTCCAAGCGATCGTGATCGGCTGCGTTCCGGAGGCCGTGGTCGAGAAATCAACGGCGAGCGGAGACGGACCCGAGATAGTATCCGCGCTCACGATCAGGATCGGGGGCTGGCAAGGAATCTCGTCGCCGAGAATGCGAAGGCAAGCGTCGGTGAGTACGCCATCCGCACCGGCGATGGCATCGATCACCGTGAGGGTCCAGGTCCCCTGCATCGACGCGCCGACGAAATCGAGCGGTGTGCCGACAGCGGGCTGCATGCGCAACCCATTGCCGATCAAGGCGGAGTCGAAGGGGACACCGTCCGCAGCAAAAGTGACATCGACTCCGGTTGCGGCAGCCGGCGACACAGTCATCAAAGTGATGACGGCGCCGGTCGGGCTCGAGAGACTCATTTGGAGCTGACCCGGGAGCGGATGCTCGATCCGTAGGTGCAGCTCGAGATCCTCGATGAGGATGTCATCCGGAACCTCGTAGGTGATCAAGAGAGGCCCGCCCGCGTTGGATACCGCGAGGGGCGTCTGAGTGTCGAGACACCACGACTGGAGAATCCCGTCATCGCCACTGGTCGCGTCGGTGATCGACAGGTTCCAGGTTCCATCGATGGTTTCGCCGTCGAAGTCGGCGAGAGATCCCGGTCCTTGGGGTTGGACGCGGGAACTTCCGGGGAGGAGAACCGGCGTGAAGGGGGAGCCCTCGTCGTCAAAGGTCGTGTGAATGTCGTCGAGGTTTCCGCTTCCCGAAGAGAGGAACACGATGCTCGTCGCGGCCGGGCTTTCGACTGTGATGTCGAGGTCACCGATCCAAGTGTGGCCGATGTCGAGTGCAACGTCGAGGTCGCGAATCGCACCGGTCAAGAGCGTGTTTATCGAGGATGTGACCGGAGTGGTTTGATCGATCAACGTCCCCGGCGTCACGCAGTCGATCGTACGCGGGGGACTATGACAGAACTCTCGCTCGGTGAATTCATCGAGATGGAGACACCACCCGTCGAGCGTTCCGGTTTCTCCACTGAAGCTGTCGAGTGCGCTCAGGGTCCACACTCCGTTCGAAGTGGTTCCCACGAAGTCCTGGAGGAGGCCCGGGCCATCCGGACTGTCCCCGAAGCCGTCGTCGTCGTATGTCTTCACGATCACAGTGTCGGTGATCACACTTTCATCGTGCAGCGTGAGGCTCGTGCCGGTCGGTCCGGTCAGGGCAACGGTGAGATCTGCGATGAAGGGGTGTGTGATCTCGAGCCCCACGTTGACGTCGCGGATGGTCGTCGATCCCTCGGTGATCGTAATGGTGTCGGTGACGGTTGTGCCGACCGGATCGATCAGCAAGCCAGGGTTCGGCGAAGCGGTGAGGCACCAAGAGTTCAGCGCGCCACTGTTTCCCGAGATTCCGTCGGTGACGGACAGGGTCCAGAGACCCGCGAAAGGAATGCCGTGGAAAGCGGAGAGGAGCCCCGGTCCGGCGGGGCGCATCCGCGCTCCGCTGGAGAGCGAGGAGCTGCCGTACGGCGCGCCCTCGTCGTCGAACACAACGAGGAAGTTGCCTCCGCCCGGCAGGCCGTTGTGTAGCGTCAGCGCAGTTCCGTTCGGTGCGGTCAGCGTGATCGTCAACTCGTTCGGCGCAGGGTGAGTGAGATCGAGCGCGAGGTCCAGGTCTCCGATGGGGAAGGTCTGAGTCGGGGCGATGGTATCGATCGTCGTCGCCAGATCAGAGACGGCGAGCGGTGCAGCAAGAGGTCCGCACGCCGTCGACGCGACGGGCACCGGTTGGGAACAACGCACGATGTCCATCAGCTCCGGAATCTCCGGCACGGGACAGGCGGGGATTCCCACCATCTCGTAAATTTGATTCGTCGAGCCTTCGACGAGAAAGATCGAGAAGAGTCCGGTCGAGCCGATCAAGACCGCCTCGACGCCTCGAATCAACGGCCCGATCGCGGAGACGTCGATGCCGTCGATCGGGACTCCGTCGGGACCGAGTACCGAGGTCAGAGCGGTGACTCGACCCGCGCCGACCCCGCCGTGCGGAATTTCGAAAAGTTCGCAGTCGGAGCGGAACGCAAGACCACTGCCGCTGCCCGAACCATCGGGGTGCGGGAAGGAGACGCCGAGGTAGGATCCGTCGGCGATGCTGTGCTTGCTATAGGTGTCGTTGGTGACGTCGTTCGCCCACAGGTTTCCAGCGGAGTCGAGGCAGATGCCGACCAGGCTTCCGAACCCCGGGAGCGAGATGCTTCCGAGAGCCGTCGCACTGCCCCCGAGGAGGTCGGTTCGCCAGAACGTTTGGGCGTGCCCAGTGACGGCGAAGTAGAGGAAGAATCCGTCGCTCGTAATTCCGGTGGTGGCCGCGGTCCCCACAGGGTTTGAGATCGTCAGATTCGGTCCCGCAGCGAGATTGGTGAGATCGTAGCGGTAGGTGGATCCGTTGCTCGCATCGAGAACGTAAAGATCGTTCGTGCCAGGCAGATGGCAGAGATCGATCGGCTGGGTCCCAGCAAAGACCGCCGACTGTATGAGGTCGCCAGGGAGCGCCTGCGCATCGAGCTCTGAGACGGAAACGATCAGCAGAAGAGCGGCGACAACGGTCAACCAGGGACGAGGCATGGTTGTTCCTCCCTCGCGACGGGTTTTCCGGCGCGGTTCGCCCTTCGGTCCGGACCAGGGCTTTGACAAACTTCTTGGCCAGTGGGGACTCCCGAGAGCGATTCCGCATGATTGTTATGCGCATCGCGGGAAGTCTCTCCCGCTGCGCGAGGACGCCCCTCCAGAGGCGTACTCTTGCAGAATCGGGAGAAAACGCTACGAGCGGGGGGAGTGAGACGTGACCTCAATCCGCCTTCGCGACGTTTTCTGGCTGTAATGAGCGGGTATACAGACTCCTGATTGTAATGCCGGTAAGTCATGCGTCAAGTTGTCAGGATGGAGATCCCCTGGGTGCGGCGTCCCCATCTCCGCCTGGAGTATCGCCGGTGCCTCCTGGGAGCCTTGGCCCCTGATCACGGTTCCTCGGGGGGGGCCTTGCTATACTCAGGCCCGGCGTAACGGAGCACGTCAGCCCAGAGAGGACCCAAAAATGAGCGCAGCGATCGGATCCCCAGCCACGTACGCAGGTGGAAACTCCAGGG
>CALEHF010000164.1 GCA_937876125.1 uncultured bacterium | reverse complement strand
AGTCCGGCGAGCAGAAGTCCGGACAACAGTCCGGCGAGCAACAGTCGGGCGAGCAGAAGTCCGGCGAGCAGAAGTCCGGACAACAGTCCGGCGAGCAACAGTCGGGCGAGCAGAAGTCCGGCGAGCAGAAGTCCGGACAACAGTCCGGCGAGCAACAGTCGGGCGAGCAGAAGTCCGGCGAGCAGAAGTCCGGACAACAGTCCGGCGAGCAACAGTCGGGCGAGCAACAGTCCGGCGAGCAGAAGTCCGGCCAACAGTCGGGCGAACAACAGTCGGGCGAACAACAGTCGGGCGAACAACAGTCGGGCGAACAGAAGTCTCAGCAAGGTGCCCGCGAGGCCGCCGAGCAGCTCGAGCGTGCCGCCGATGCTATGGAGCGGATTGCAGAGCAGAACAGTTCGGGAGAAGGGGCTTCTCCTTCGGAGCGCCAAGAAGAGCTCGCGAACCGCGTCGAGGAACTCGAGAAGAAGCTCGAAAAGCTCCAGAAGAAACTCGCGGAGCAAGATCCCGCACGCACGCTCGAAGAAGAAGAGCGCTTGAAGAAGAAGATCGACGAGGCCCAAGCAGCGCTCGCCGAGTCTCGTGCTGCGATGGAGAAGGCGTCCGAGCAGATGAGTCGGGGAGAGTCGGGCGAGCAATCGCAGCAGAAGGCTTCCAAGAAACTCCAAGAGGCGCGGGAGAAACTCGCCGAGTCACAAGAAGATGCGCTCGAACGACTGAAGCGTCGCAAAGAAGAGCTCGAGGAAATCAAGAAGGAGCAGGACGAGCTGCAGCGTCTCACCCGGGAGTACGCCGAAGAGTTGGCCGAGGAAGATCCGGAAACGTCGGAATCACTTTCGCGTGCTTCCGACAGCATGGAGGAGGCTTCGGAACAGCTCGAACAACAGCGGCCGCAAGAAGCGCGTGAGAACCAGGACGAAGCGCTCGAAGAACTCGAAAAGGCGGATGAGGAGCTGGCGGAAGAGGAAGAGGAGCTCGAGTCGTTGAAGGCTGAGCAGGATCTCCTCGATATTCTCTCGACCGTCATCGAGATGTCTGATGCGGTGGCGGAGATTCGGGACGAGTCTCGTTCCCTCGCCCAAGATATCGGGGACTCCCGGCCGTCTCGATCGCACAGGCGTAAGATGCTGACTCTCGCCGATCGCGCGAAGGCGCTCTATACCAAAGGCGAGGAGATCGGCGGGCGTCTCGAACTCGAGCGAGCGCGGGTCTTCGCGTTCATCATCAGCGATGTCCTCCAAGATCTTGACGAGGTGCGCGAGAGCCTCTCTCCGGGGAATGACCCCGGAGAGCAAACCCAGCTCCTCGCTCAAGAAGTGATCGACGGACTCGATCGCCTGCGCCTCGCGCTCGAAGAGGAGCTGCGCCGTCGGAATCAGCAACAGCAACAGCAAGGTGGGCAACCGCCGCCGCAAGGCGGGCAGAAGCGTCTGGTGCCTCCGGTTGCGGAATTACTCACACTGAAAGAGATGCAGATCGAGGTGCTCGAGCGGACCCGACGCCTCGAATCGGCGAAAGAGCGCTCCGGGGAAGATTTCGATCCGATCCAGGAGCGCATTCTGGAACGACTCGTGCAGCGACAGGGAAGTCTCGTTGAATTGACCTCTCAAATTGCCGGAGACCTCGAAGAGCAGCTTGGGGGGGAGGATGCCCCCGCCGGCGAGGGGGAGGATCCCCCCGAGGACGATTCGGTAGGTACTGACGAGAGCGGCACTTCTGACGAGGGGGGCGGCCGCTGAGGGGTGACCCCCTGACGACAGGCCGTGCATCTGTCGCTGTGGAGCCGATATACTGAAGGAAGCATCACCCCAAGCGATGTGGCACCGGAGGAACGGGCCTTGAGAGCTCGGACCCCGTGGAACGTGACCCCGCGAGAGGAACACCCGTGAGGATTGCTCACTTGCAGACGACTCATTCGGTCAGCTCAAGGTCTTCGGACAGCTCCCCGCTCTGTCGTCGAGCCCGAGCGTGGGGTCTCCTCGCCCTCGTCGGTTGCTTCTCAATTCTTTTGGCCACCACCGCGGTCGCATCTCTCGAGGCTCAATCGGGTGTGGATCGAATCGATCGACCCTCTGAACCCGAGAAGAAGGCTGAACCCGAGAAGAAGGCTGAACCCGAGAAGAAGGCTGAACCCGAGAAGAAGGACGACGCCCAGAAGCCCACAGATGACAAGAAGCCGGCTCCGAAGCCCGAAAAGATCGATCCTCTCGATGTTGAGCTCGATCGCCTCGATGGCCAAGGGCTCGGCGGCGGCATGGATGAGATCACCAAGCTCACCCGCGAGATCTCGGAGAACATGAAAGCGATCGAGAAGCTCCTCGATAAGAAGGACACCGGCGAACAGACGCAGTCGACCCAGTCGGCGACGATCGAGCAGATCGAAAAGCTGATCGTGTTGGTCGAAGCTGCGAGCAGCTCTTCTTCGGGGGGTGGCGGCGGGAGCAGCGGGAAGCCCCAAAGTTCTTCGGGCCAGGAGAAAGATCAGCAGCGCTCGCAAAAGAATCGCAGCATGTCCCAGGAGCAGAAACAGGAGGAGGGCGGAAAGAAGCCGCAATCCTCTGGCTCCGAGCCCGAGGACAGCCCGCAGCCGACGAAGAACAACCAGACCTCCGAGGGGGAGTTGCCTCCCGAGGACGAGGGAGAGCTCAACGACAAGGCGGATGGACGCGGCCGTTGGGGACGACTCCCGCGAACAGAGATTGAAAAGATGTATGACAACGGTCGCCGTCAGCTTCCGGAGAAGTACCGCATTCTTCTCGAGGAGTACTTCCGCCGTCTCCCGACCGAAGATTAAGCTGGTGGATCTTCACGCAGCGAGAAAGAGCGGAGTGCCGCTCGCAAACCGAACGATTTCATTGGGCATGACTTTCTCGGCCGAACACGAATCGAGACGCTTCAGAGTGAACGCGATCGATGGATCCTGACGGTAGCCAGCTGGCGGCCACTACGGTCCCATCAGACGATGGACTGCCGAGTTCGAGCCCCGACGACCCTCCTGAACGGGAGGCCGGCGTGTCGGGGTTGCGAGTGGGTGATGCTCCCCCGGCGCTCGCCATCCTCCGCGCGCTGGGCGCTGCGGTCCTTCTGGCGCTCGTCGCTCTGTTCCTCTTCCCCGCAGAAAATGCCCGAGGCGGTTCCGCCCGCGGTTCTGCCCAAAGGGGGCCGGAGGTCACGCCGGGCCGAACGGGCAATCTCAGCCCAAGCCCAATTCCTCGGGATATCGCGGCCCTAGAGCTCGGACCCGCTCTCGCGCAGGTGACCGGTGGGGACGAGACCGTGGGGAACGACGCGGGCGGCACCGAGGTGTCTACCGCTGAAGGGCGAATCTACCCCGGCTATCGCCGTGACGCCGCGCGCGCGCACCTTGACCGATACCGCGAAATGACCGACCGAGCGATCGACCGGGGGCTTCGCTACTTGAGCGAACGTCAGTCGGATGCCGGTCACTTCTCCGCCAAGTACTCGGTTGCCGTCACAGCTCTCGGGGGCATGGCGATGATCGGAAACGGTATCACCTACGGTCGTGGGGCGTACGGATACGATGTACGGCAAGCGGTCGAGTACCTCACTTCTCCGGCGATACTGAAGCACAATGGATTCATCACGGAGGGGGATTCGACCGACACGCCGTCGAAGATGCACGGCCATACCTACGCGATCTTGTTCCTCTCGCAGGTCGTCGGGACTCTCCCTAATCCGAACGAAGACGAAGCCGTTCGTCAGGTCGTCGCCAAGGGCGTCGAGCTCATTATCGATAGCCAGACGGCGCGCGGCGGCTGGGGCTACATGCCCGGCGATGAGAGTGACGAAGCTTCGCTCACCGTCTGCGCACTCCAAGCGCTTCGGGCGGCGAAAGACGCTGGATTCCACGTCCCTCCCGATACGATTCGGGCCGCAGTGAGATACTTGAAGGAGAGCTGCAAGGAGGACGGTTCGTTCCGGTACTCCCTGACGCGCGGTTCGCGTGAGTCGACCTATGAGTTGACCGCGGCCGCAGTTTCGACCCTCGATGCTGCCGGTGAATATGGCATGTCCGAGCACGCTCGCGGGGTCCAGTTTCTCCGGTCGACCTTGTTTGCGACCATCGGGCGCAAGGGTGGTGTCCTCGACGCTGCCTCGGGGTACCCCTACTACGGCAATTTGTATGCAGGACAGGTCTACTTTCAGCTCGGTGGAGAGTTGTGGGAGACCTGGTCTCAAGAGGCGTGGCCCGAATTGCTGCGTCGTCAGAAACCTGATGGCTCGTGGGAGAGCCGTTTCGGGGGCGAGTACGCGACAGCGGTTGCGTTGATGATCCTCGAGATTCCTCGTGGGTATCTCCCAATTTTCGAGCGCTAACTCACACTCCACGGGCCACGCGGCCGGACAGGACGAGAACCGAACGATGTCGATACGACAGAGCGAACCTGGGGTCATCCCTGCGGCGCCGAGTAGCCCCGAACCTGAAGAGGACGACCCTCACCCGAGGAGCTTGTCGCCCCAACACAGAAAGTCTGCGCTCAGGAATTCTGATCAGCCGGGAGGAGGCGGTCGATGGACCCGGCTCTGATCCGAACGATCCTCTGGAGTGCGGTGGTTCTAGGTTTCCTCGTCAGTCTGACGCGGCGGGCGATCCTCGGCACATCCCCCGTCTTGTTCCGGGAGTACTTCCACAAGTATGACAGTGTCGAATCGTTCGATGAGTCGGAGAAACTCTACCGTATCGACGTCTTGCTCAGCTCTTCAAGCCTCGTCTTGCGCGCGGTGTGGGCGGGTTCGTTCCTGTTGTTGCGCGAGAAGTCAGGGGGGTGGTACGCCCCCGTC
Organism: uncultured bacterium; assembly: GCA_937876125.1. Lineage (GTDB taxonomy): Bacteria > Planctomycetota > UBA8108 > UBA1146 > UBA1146 > JAFMMO01. Next base: position 7,132 of record CALEHF010000164.1, on the reverse strand, counting down.
GCTTCCGGCGAATCCCTCGAAGTATGGCAGCTCTTGGTGGTTGTCGTCGAAATTCTCATTTACGGCATGTTGTGCTTCGAGCTGCTCCCCCAAGTGGTCGGCACCTGGATCGGCGAAAAAATCGCAGTGCGCGTGCTGCCGCTCCTCGATCAGGGCGAGCGGATCTTCTCTCCATTCACGCGCACCTTTCGTGGAGTACGTAGAGCGCTCCTTCGGACCGTCGGGCACGGCGGCGAGAGCGATGAAGCAGACCTCGCGACGAAGGGGATCCGCGCCGCCATGGAAATCGGTGAGCGTGAAGGGGTCCTGCAGCCGGGCGAGAAGAGCATGATCGAGTCGATGCTCGAGTTCCACGACGCCGAGGTTCTCGAAGTGATGACCCCACGGATCGAAATGGTCTGTCTCGAGTCGTCGACCCCGATCGAGGACGCGATTCCTCAGGTGACTGCGTGCGGGCACTCGCGGATTCCGGTCTTTCGTAAGGACATCGACGAGATTGTCGGCGTGCTCTACGCGAAAGATCTGCTCCGATACGCGAGCGACGCCCAGCAGCGCAAGATGCCGGTCGAGCAGGCGCTCAGGAGGATCCACTTCGTCCCCGAGTCGAAGAAGATCGGCGAGCTGCTCTCGGAGTTTCGCTCGGAGCGCTTTCATATCGCGGTGGTTCTCGACGAGTACAGCGGCACGTCGGGTCTGATCACGATCGAGGACATCCTCGAGGAGATTGTCGGGGAGATCGAGGACGAGTACGACCCTGCGACCCTTGCGGCGATCCGACAGGTTTCTCCAGAGGTGTTCGACCTCGATGGGCGTGCCAACATTTACGACGTGAACAAAGCCGCGAACCTCGAGATCCCGGTGAGCGACGACTACGAGACGGTCGCCGGCTACATCTTCAGCACCCTCGGACGCGTTCCGAAAGAGGGGGACCACTTCGAGGAGGGGCAGCTGCGCTTCGAGATCACGAGTGCCGACGAGCGGAAGATCAAACGTGTCCGCGTCCGTCTGCTCCAGTCGCAGGAGCAGGACCAAGGGTAGCAGTCACAGTCCTCCAGGTGCTCGTGGCCCATCGACTGTGTGGCCTGCCTGAGCTCGTGAGGTCGACCCGCGAGGGACGTCCGTCACCCCTGCTGGGGGGCGGTCGTCCCTCGTTTCGTTCGACCCGGCGGTTCCCTTGGTGGGCATCGTTCGCCCAGCTCGCCCCTTCCTCCCCGCCGCTCCATCGGCCGGCGATCCTCCGAAAAGGGTTTCCCCTCGACCTTCCCCGGGGGAGACTGGCGCCATGGGACGTCCGATTCATACCCGTGGGCTCGTCCTGCGCCGGACCGATTGGTCCGAGTCCTCGCAGATCGTCACCATCGACACCCGCGATCACGGCATCATCGATCTTCTCGCGAAGGGAAGCCGGCGTGTGGCGCGGCGGTCGTCGTCTTTTGCAGAGCCGCTCGACCTCGGAGGGTGGTATGACCTCGTCTACCGTCCGCGGAGTGCAGATCTCCATCTCGCGGTCGAGGCGCGTCTCATCGAGGGTTTTCCTCATTTGCGCGACAATCTCGCGGCATGGCTCGAGGCATGCTTCGCTCTCGATCTGATTCGCGCGGCGTTCACCGGGGGAGATCCGCACCCTGAGTTGCTGCGGAGCACTCTTTCGTACTTGAAGCTCCTCGGGGTGGGCCGGGGGAGGCTGGCACTCAGGAATCGCTTCGCTCTCGAGTTACTGCACCGTTCCGGCGTGTGGGGGGGCTGGGAGCTGTGTGCAACCTGTCAGCGTCCCCTCGTACCGGGGGAGGTCTATTGGCACGTCACGGCGGCGCTTCTTTGCGGCGATTGCCGGTCGGGGAGCGATCGATCCCTTCCGGAACCACTCCGACGGACATTTCTTGAATTGACCGCTGTGGCCTGGGGAAACCTCCCTTCCTTGGCGATTCCCGAGGCGACTCTCGTCGCGGCGTGGAACCGAGTTCGAGAGGCTCTTCTGCATCACTTGGAGCGCGCGCCGAGATCGCTAAGATACCTGCGCGTCGGAGACACCTCCGCGACCTCTGCCCCGCTCGGCTGACTCCTCGACTGCGAGTCGACCGTGCGCGGTTTTCTCCTCCTGAAAGGACGTTCCCGGCATGTCGATCGGACAACGCTCCGAGACTCGCCTCGCCATCAAACCCCGCCGGAGACCGGTGTGCCTCGGTCTGGCCCTGTTCTGGGCGCTGGGCCTCTCCACCCTGCTCGGAGGCTGTGCCGGGCCCGCTCGGCTCCCCACAGGAGCAGGTCAGGCTCCGGACGGGTTGGGCACGACGGCGGGCAGCGAAGACGCGATCGTGACTGTCGCTGAACTGGACAGTCAGGAGTTGGCGGATCGGCTCCGCGCGGCGGACCGTGCTCAGCGCGACGGGAACTACCCTGACGCGATCGACGGCTACGAGCGCGTCTTGTCTCGTTTCAAGACATCGACCCCGACGGTCGAGACGATCCGCAGCTCGCTGATGGAAGCGCAATATCTCGCCCGTCTCTACGACGACGCCCTCGAGACCAGCCAGGAGATCCTTGATGGCGACCCTTCTGCCGAGACGATCAAACGCGCCTTGGAGCGCCGATACGAGATCGGACGCGGATTTTTGAACGGGGCGACCCGCCGCGTTCTTGGGCTCGCAGTCTCGGCTGAAGGACGGGGTCTCGAAATCCTCGATGACCTCGTTGAGCGCTACCCGTTCCAGGAGTTCGCCGATGACGCGGTTTATCACATCGCCAGCTGGTACCTCGGGCGCGAGGATTACGCGGAGGCTGAACAGCTTTTCCAGCGGCTCCTGCGCGATTACCCCACAAGTCAGTGGTCCGCGACTGCCGAATATCGGATAGGCGAGGCAGCTTTGAAACGTCTCAAGGGGGTCGAGTACGACTTCGGCACCCTCGAGTCGGCGGAGCGTCGTTTCAAGCGCTACTTGAAGCTGAATCCCGCCGGGGACCAAGCCGCTCGGGCGCGCGAGAGCCTGGCCGAGATCGAGCGTCTGCTCGCTCGCAGGTGGCTTGCGATCGCAGAGTTTTACATCGATTTTCAGAAGGAGGACGCGGCGCAGGTTTACCTGCGCAAGCTCCGGGAGAACTATCCGCAGACCGAAGAGGGTCGGCGGGCCACTGCGCTCCTCGAGAACTTGGGAAGTGGGACTGATGCGACGCCCTAAGTACGCCGGGGGCGTCAGGGCCCCCAACCTCGCAGTTCTCGTCTTGTGCGCCGGTGCGCTCGCCCTCTCGGGGTGTGGGTACTCGAACGGGTTTCGCATGCCGCCGGGAGTGAAGACTTTGGCGGTTCCGATGTTCCGGAACGAGACCTTCCCGCTGCGACGTGATGTCGAAGTCGACGTGACGCGCGCACTCAAGGAAGAGCTCGCTCTACGTTCGGACCTGCGCATCGTCTCGTCTGGAAAGGATGCCGACGCGATCCTCGAAGGGGTGGTGCTCGAGTTCCAACAAGGGGTCCTCACCGAGGGGGCAAGGGACACGGTGCAAGAATCGGGGATCGTGGTCCGATTGCGGATCCGCCTCGTGTCGACCCGAGACGGGAGCGTGCTCGTCGAACGCGTAGTCCAGGACTACGCCGCGTTCTCGAACATCGCCGGGGAAGGGATCGAGATTGCGCGCGCCGAAGCGGTGCGTGAGCTCGCTCGCCGCATTGTCCCGGCAATTGAACCATGGGAGACCTCGGGGGAATGACCTCGCGGCCTCCCGTCAGGGAGGCCCAACTTGAATCGCCCGAATCCGCCCGAGGTCCAACCTCCGGCACCCGCACCGGCACCTTGGACCCTCGCCATTCTCGTCTTCGGCGCGGTCCTCGTCTCGTTGGTGGTGTGGGTCCCGTCCGGCTCCGCGGGGGTCGAGGATGATCTCGCGGTCATTCGCCGGGAGATCCGCGCCGGTGGCGTGGAGGCTCTCCAGGTAATGGCGCGCGAACGCCGAGTCGAAGGCGAATTCCGCGGGATCGCCGCAACTGCCCTCGGCGAGACCTTTGCGACCGATGTTGCCACCGACGACCTCCTCACCGAGTTGATCCGCGAGGCCGAAGACTGGAACGTTGCGCACCCCGGACTCCCGACCTCGGTCAAGGTGCAAGGCGGACCCAACGCCTATGCGATCGCGTTCATCCAACTGATCCCCTGGTTGATCTTCGGCGGCCTCCTCATCTGGTGGTGGACGCGTCGGGGTCCCGCGGCCGGCGGCGGCGCGATGGGGAAATCGAGAACGCCGATGTTTGCGGCCGAGCTCCCCAACGTCAGCTTCGATGACGTCGCGGGGATCGAAGAGGCGCGAGCCGAGGTTGAAGAGATCGTCGAGTTTCTCCGCAATCCGGGACGCTTCACGCGCCTCGGAGGTCGCATCCCGCGGGGAGTTCTCCTCGTCGGCCCGCCAGGAACCGGAAAGACCCTGCTCGCTCGGGCTGTGGCCGGCGAAGCGCGGATTCCGTTCTTCAGCATCTCCGGAAGTGACTTTGTCGAGATGTACGTCGGGGTCGGCGCGGCCCGGGTGCGAGACCTCTTCAAGCGGGCCCGAGAGCACGCTCCCTGCATCGTCTTCCTCGACGAGATCGACGCGGTCGGTCGCAGGCGGACCGCGAGCTCCCAGGGAGGCAGCGAAGAGCGCGAACAGACTCTCAACGCAATCTTGGTCGAAATGGACGGCTTCGAGGCGGACAGCGGCGTGATCATTCTCGCGGCAACCAACCGACCCGACGTTCTCGATCCGGCACTCCTGCGCCCCGGCCGCTTCGACCGTCAGATTACCGTCGATTACCCCGATCGCGCGGGACGACACAAGATCCTCGAAGTGCACACGCGTGAGGTGCGACTCGAGGATGCGGTCGATCTCGATGCTTTGGCCCGAGGAACCTCGAGCTTCTCCGGTGCGGAGCTCGCTGCGATCGTCAATGAAGCCGCGCTCATCGCCGCACTCGCGGGGCGCGACAAGATTGCGCACGACGATCTCGAAGAAGCTCGCGACAAGGTGAGGTGGGGTCGAGCGCGGCGGAGCAAGGTCCTCGAAGAAGAGGATCGGATCATCACGGCCTACCACGAGGCGGGGCACGCGATTCTCGCGCACCTGCTGCCCGAAGTGGAGCCCTTGCACAAAGTGACGATCATCCCGAGGGGACCGTCCCTCGGCTCCACGATGCAGCTCCCCGAGAAAGATCGGTACTCGCTGACGAAGGAGCGCGCCAATGGCATGCTGATGGTCCTGTTCGGCGGGCGGATCGCAGAGGACAAGTTCTGCGGAGACATTTCGAGCGGAGCGAGTTCCGACATCGAGCGTGCCTCCGAACTCGCTCGCCGCATGGTGTGTGAGTGGGGGATGAGCGAACAGGTCGGCCCGATCGCCTACGGGGCCGATGAGGAGGACGGCCCGCGCCTGAGCCCGCTTGGCGAGGAGACCCGCCGCGACATCGACATGGAGATTCGACGGATTCTCGGGGAGGCATACCAGCAGGCGGAAGACCGAATTCTCAAACACCGCGAAGACGTCGAGGCCATCGCGAAGGCGCTGCTCGAGCGGGAGACCCTCGACGGAGCGGAAGTCACCGAGCTCCTTCGAGCGCGAGCCGGAGCCTCCTGAGCGCGGACACGCTCCTCTTCGCCGAAATGCGATCGTGGAGTGGCAAGGAGGCTGTCGAGGGTGCAGGGTGCCGGAAGCTCGGATCGTCGGTCGGAATGAGTTTTCCGACAGCCTGCTTGGGGGCGCACGAATCGTGATTCTCGCCGAGCAGACCGGGTACAATCCGCCGCTTGCGGCCGTCATGGAGCCACGTACCACGGGCTGGTCGATTCGATGGTGGGGACTCGGGAGTTGGGAATGATCACTCGAAATGGCAGCTTCGGCGCCGGAGACGGCGCTGCCGGAGAAAGCCCAGCCGGAGAAGGCGCCAGGGGCAGCGACGGAAACGTCGGTGCGGCTGGAGCCGCCTCGGGCCGAGAGCGCGGGGGAATCCCCGCCCGCTCCCCAGTTCTCGATCGAACCACTGTGTTCGGGAGAGCCACGGGATTCGATGGAGCAACAGTGCTCCCCGCCGTGATGGGAATCCTCAACGTCACGCCCGATTCCTTCAGTGACGGGGGCCGATTCAATTCCATCGCATCAGCGCTCAGCCGCGCGGAACAGATCGCCGCCTCGGGCGCAGCGATCCTCGATCTCGGCGGAGAGTCGACTCGTCCCGGATCCGATCCAGTGTCGATCGAGGAAGAACTCGCGCGCGTGCTGCCCATTCTCGACGCCTTCAGAGGGGAATTTCCGATCCCGATTTCGATCGATACCCGTCGCGCGGCGGTCGCCCTGGCGGCAGCAGAGCGCGGGGCAACGATCCTCAACGACACCGCAGCGCTCCGGGATGACCCCGAGATCGCTTCGGTCGCTCGGGAGCGAGGGCTCACCGTCGTTCTCATGCACCGCCGTGGGGTGCCGCGCACGATGCAATCGGGCCGGGTCGCCCCCTACGCCGATGTCGTTTGCGAGGTTCGGGCGTTCTTCGAAGAGCGAGTCGAGGCTGCGATCGACGCAGGCATCGCCCGCGAGAAGCTGATCCTCGATCCCGGCATCGGATTCGGGAAGCGCCCCGAGGACAACGACCATCTCATGGCGAGTCTCTCCGAACTCAGGCTGCCGGGGATTCCCCTCCTGGTCGGCGGGAGCCGAAAGGCGTTCCTCGGGAGATTTGATCCCAGGGCCGCTTCCAGTCGCCTCCCCGGATCGCTCGCCGTGGTCGCGAGCTGTGCTGCCCAACATGTCGAGTACGTTCGTGTTCACGATGTCGCCGAAACCGTCGCGTTCCTGCGCACTCTTCGCGCACTCGAAGGGCCAAAGGACATGTCGTGCTAAACGGCATCATCGATACCTACAAGTATCTCGACTCGATTATCGATGGGGGCTTCTTCGTCGAAGTTGGCCTGATCTACGCCCTCATCTACTACTTCATCAAGTTTTGCGAAGGGACGCGTGGCGCCGGAGTCCTCAAGGGGCTCGCGTTGCTCGTCCTCATGGCAGCGTTCCTCTCCACCTTCCTCACTTCGTACTTCGGCTTCGACCGCTTGAACTACCTGCTCACAGTGCTCGGCCCAGCGACAATCACAGCCCTCGTGGTGATCTTGCAGCCCGAGTT
>CALEHF010000163.1 GCA_937876125.1 uncultured bacterium | reverse complement strand
TAGTAGCTCTCGTGAGAGAGGTTCTCCAGGGACTCTGTCGATCCGTAGACGTGGCGCGGGACTTCGATCGAGACCGTGGAACCGCACCCGACTCCCTCGGATCGGAGGCTGATGTGCCCGCCGTGAACGAGGATCGCCTGCTGCGCGAGGGCGAGTCCGAGCCCGCGTCCTTGGGAGTGGTTCTCGAGATTGCCCGCGATCTCGAGGGGTCGGAAAATAGCCCCGTGGCGGTCGGGAGCAACGCCGACTCCACTGTCGATGACTTCGAGAACACAAGTCTCACCTGTGCCTCGGATCCGTACTCGAACCACTTCCCCTTCGCTCGAGAACTTCACTGCGTTGTCGAGAACCCGATGCACCGCCTTCACGAGCACGAGTTCGTCCCCCTCGATTTCGGAGTTGCCGTCGGAATCAACGACGATCGAGATCTGTTTGGCGATCGCCTTCTCCGCAACCAGGTCTTGAGCACTCCGCACAACACTATCGAGTTTGACCGGTGCGAATGAGACTTCCGCCTTCCCGGAGAACCATTGGAAGTACTCCATGAGTTCATCGACAAAGACGCAAAGGTGGCGCCCCGCCCTACGGATCTCCTTTGCGAGGGTCACATGCTCCGCGGGGTCGTCGCAAATCCCCTGGCTGATCAGCTCGGAGAACCCCAGGATCGAAGTGAGGGGGGTTCGGATCTCGTGACTCATCAGAGAGATGAACGCACTTTTGAGCTTGTCGAGCCCCTTGAGCTCTTCGAATGCGATAGACAGATCCGCGGTCTGTCGGGCCACCTCCTCCTCGAGCTCGTCGTTCTGTAGTTTCAAACGATCGATGAGGTCTTCATTCTCGAACTCGAGGTCGAGAAGATGACAGGCGCGACCGAGTGCCATATCGATCGCACCGAGCATCCGATCGACGGAGCCTTTGACGAGATAGCAAGCGGCTCCCAGGTTGAGCGCGTCCGCCGCGATCTGCTCACTCCCTTCCGCGGTCATGAAGATCGTCGGGATCTTGAGTCCCGCGCCGTTGACGAGTGCGAGAAGATCGAGACCGTTCAGGCTCGGGAGTTCGCAGGACGCGATGAAGAGGTCGGGGGGGGTGTGGAGAATGCCATCCCAGGCGGCGAGACCATCGGAGTATGCGCGCACCACGAACCCACGAGCCTGCAGGTGCGACTCAAGGGTTGAGCGGAGCTCATCCGATTCTTCGGCGAGGCATACAGTCCGCATCGGACTCCCGGGATCATGGGTAGAAACTCACCTCTCTCATCTAAGGGTACGATGTGCCGAATAGACCGACCATCCGGCCCATAGCGCCGCCGCCGCCGAGATTCCCGTCGCATCCGCCACGATATCCAACAATTCCGGCATCCGCCCCGGTACCAGGCTCTGGTGCCACTCATCTCCGACAGCAACCACCAGGGAAGCCGCGATTGCGCCTGGGAGCCAGCGGGCGGGGCTCGCAGTCCTCCCGCGCCATAACCGAAACGAACTGAGGAGGAGGGCGTAGACTCCCAAGTGGGCCCACTTGTCGAAGTACGGGATCGGGGCTTGGAGTGGCAGTTTGGCAGGCTCAAGGGAGGAGAGGTAGTGGATGGTGGCAATCACCGCGAGGGGGGGAACGAGGCCGAGGAATCTCATCGAGCCCCGCCGAGGCTCCATTCGAGAACCGCCATGCGCACTGCGACTCCACGACCCACTTGGTCGAGAATTCGGGAGCGAGGGCCGTCCGCGACCGCGTCGACGATCTCGACCCCCCGATTCATCGGGCCCGGGTGCATGACAATCCCATGCGCAGGAATCATGGCGAGGCGTGCTTCGGAAAGTTGGTACCGGGCGACGAAGGCTTCGGTATCGAGAGCGAGCTCGGCATCGAGACGCTCCCGTTGGATCCTCAGCATGACGATCGCATCCAGAGTGGGAAGAAGAGGATCGAGCTCCTCTTCGAAAGTGACTCCAGGAGGGACATCTTCCCGACGCAACTCGGGGGGGGCAACGAGGACGACCTCAGCCCCCGCGCTGGTGAATGCGACCAGGTCCGAACCGGCGACCCGACTGTGCTTCACGTCGCCCACGATGGCGATCTTCCGTCCTGCCAAGTCACCGAACTCATCAAGCAGAGTGAGGAGATCGAGAAGCCCTTGGGTCGGGTGCGCGCGAGTTCCGTCCCCAGCGTTGATGACCGCTCCCCGGGTCCGCTTTGCGAGTTCGTTTGGTGCGTGGTTCTCACCATGTCGGATCACTAACGCATCGGTTCCCATCGCCTCAATGGTTCGGACGGTGTCGTAAAGGCTCTCCCCCTTCTGCAGGCTCGACGCCTCGGTGTCGAAGTCGATGACCCGTGCCCCGAGGCGATGCGCGGCGATTTCAAACGAAACGCGTGTGCGAGTGCTCGGCTCGAGAAACAGATGGACGACCTCACGCCCGGCGCAGATCTTCTCGCGCTCGGACCGCGGCATGTCTCGAAGAACGCGGGCTCGACTAACCCACTCGAGGATCATTTCGGCTCCCACCGAGGCGAGGTCAACCAAGTGTCGCGTCACGAAAGTCCTCCTCGACCGGGGGCGGCGAGTGTGGTCCAGAGATCCGCCTCCGCCTCGTGACATCGCCGTCGCGCGAGGACTTCGTGGAGTCGGTCGACTAGCGTCTCGGTGAACGGGGTCACCGAGGTCGGGAGATCCTCCCCACCGAAGAGTCTTTCTGCAACGGTTCGTAGGAATCCTTCGATTCCCTCGCCAGTGGTCCCGGAGACTCGAGAGGACACGTCGAACTCATCGACTTCATTGTTCCGCAGATCGACTTTAGAAAGAACCCGAAGCTGGGGCCGATCAGGGAGGTCCAACGTCTCCGCTTCCCGCGTATCGAGGGGAATCAGGTGGACGATGAGGTCGGCGGTTCGTGCCGCGGCCAGGACCCGCTCCATCCCCTCGCGCTCGAGCGCTTCTCCCGATTCGCGAAGCCCAGCGCCATCGATCCAGATCACGGGTCGGTCCGCGACGACGCCGCGCACCTCGATCCGATCTCGAGTGGTTCCAGGGGTCGGATCGACAACGACCCGGTCCCAGCCGAGAAGTCGATTGAGCAGAGTGCTCTTGCCGGAGTTTGGTGCACCAACCAATGCGATGCGCCGCGGGCTTTGAAAGGGGAGCGCCGCCGGGGCCCGGGAAAGGACATCCTCGATCTCCTCGGTTTTCGGGGGCACGCTCCCCACCGCCCTCAGCCATTCTCTCCAAAGCCGTGCCTGCTCGATCAGGAAGCGACCCCCGGCGATCGTCGGCGCGTTGGCCGAGAGTTCGAGGGCCAGAGCAAGGAAGGGGTCTTCTTCACCCCAAGCACCGATCGACCCGGACTCGATTCGCGCTCCCCGGGCGGAGAGGCGAGTGATCGCGCGCTCTACCAGCTGTGGATTTCCGTGGAGGGTGATGAGCGCGTTCTCCCGATCGAGCAGAAGCACCACAACGTCGTCGATCACCTCTCCGGCCTCATCGAAGAGGCGACAGTACGTTGGGTTGCCTGGGGCCGGGCGCGGCTCAAAAACTTGCCCCAGCCAATCTGCCACCTCAGCTGCCCGCACGGCGATCGCAGAAAGCGCCCCGCGACCGGGCGCCGTCACCTGTCGCACCGCCGGGGATCGGTCGATCACGACGCCCCCCGAAGCGCGAGCGCGGTGCGAACCCCTGCGAGGGTGAGATCTGGAATGATGCGGTCGATCGATGGGATACCGGGGGTCCAGGTCGCCGCCCCCCCGCCCGTCGCGACAACTCGAGCGTCGGCATCAAAGGCAGTGAGGAGAGACAGGACTTGCTGCTCAATCCCGCCGGTGAGCAGGCCGCCGACCCCCCGCTCGATCGCGGACCGCGTATCGGTCCCGATCACCGTGGTCGAGGGCTCGACCGTCACCTCGGGAAGAAGAAACGTTCCTGCCCCGAGCGCGCGTGCCATCATGTGGGCTCCGGGGAGAATCAACCCGCCCGAGAATCGCCCTTCTCTGTCGGCGAGGTCGATGGTGATCGCGGTTCCGAAGTCGACGATCACGGCTGCGTCACCGGGGTGCGTGGCACCCCACGCGAGCACGTTCAAGAGTCGGTCCACGCCGACGCCGGCAGGGTCGGTGATCGACTCCGCGAGCACGATAGGAACGTCTCGGTAACTGGAGAAGAATGCGATCGGAGGGAGCGTCGCCGGCCATGCCTCGAGGAGCCGATCGCTGACTTGGAGCTCGACCGACGCGACCCCCACCCGCTCAACGTTCGCCCACTCTTCGGGGAACTGCTGTGAATCTCCCCCGTCAACCCAGTGCGCATGGGGAAACGACCCCCGCGACGTGAGGCAGGACTCCTCCCACACCCCCCAAGCGAGAGACGTGTTGCCGATATCGATCGTCAGGACAGCGACCACGAGCTCCTCCACAGGGCCACCAGCGGCCCGCCGGGATCATACCGCGCTCGAGTGTCGAGTGTCTCGTTTCAGAGCCGTGCACGGTGAATCGAACAACAAGACTCACCCGCGCGGGGACTCCAAACACAAAGAGCCCCCGCCAGCGCATTTGCGTGGACGGGGGCCCTTCGTGCAACTCCTTGGAGTGGCGGCGGCTTAGTAGTCGAAGTTGAAGTCGCTCGCGACGGTTCCCTTGTAGACCCCGCGCAGCTCCATTTGGAGCTCGTCGGGGAAGTCCGCGTTCGAAACCGCATCGTCGAGCGTGATCATGTCCGCTTGGTACAGGCGCCTGAGACTTTGGTTGAACGTCTGGCAGCCGTAGTACTCGCCCTCTTTGATCGCGTTGTAGAGCTCGGGAGTTTTACCCTCCCGGAGCAGCTCGCGGATCGTTGGGCTGTTGATCATGGTCTCGAGCGCCGGCGTCCGGCCGCGCCCCTCCTTCAGAGGGACGAGTCGCTGGGAGACGACACCCTGAAGGACCAGCGAGAGCTGCAAGCGAATCAGCTCGTGCTGGTGCGGCGGGAAGTAGTTAATGATGCGTTCGACCGTCTGGGTCGCGTTGATCGCGTGCAGTGTCGAGAGGACCAGGTGGCCCGTCTCCGCGGCGGAGATCGCGGCTTCCATCGTCTCGCGATCGCGCATCTCACCAATCAGGATCACGTCCGGCGACTGACGCAGCGCATGTCTCAGAGCACCCGGGAAGTCGTTGGTGTCGATCCCGATTTCGCGTTGATCGATGATCGACTTCTTGTCGCGAAACACGAATTCGATCGGATCTTCGATGGTGATCAAGTGCTTGTTGAATTGGTGATTGATGTGATCGATCATCGTCGCCAGCGTCGTCGATTTTCCCGAACCCGTGTTCCCCGTCACGAGCACCAAACCGCGCTTCTCCTTCGCGAGGTTGGTGAGAATCTCCGCGGGGAGACTCAACTCTTCGAAGCTCGGCACCTGGCTTACGATGTGACGAAAGACGAAGCCCATCTGCCCGCGCTGGTGCAAGATGTTGACTCGGAATCGGCCGATCCCCGGAAGCTCATAACTGGTGTCGACATCGAGCGCGTGCGGCAGCGGCTCTCGCCGAGAGTCTTCGATGATCTCGAAGATCTCTTGTGCGTCTTGGGGCGCGACCTCCTCGGTGTCGAGGAAGTGGATCGACCCGTCGATCCTCAGGGAAGGCGGCCCCCCGACCTTGATGAAAAGGTCGGACGCCTTCTCGACGACCATCTTGCGGAGCATTTCGTGGAATTCCATCTGTCCTCCGGATCGCTCGGGGACCTTGAGGTCCCGCACACCGCAGGCGATCGCCACTCGTAGCAACTCTCGCCGATCGATTCACTCTCTTGGGGCGCTTCTCGAGTGGCTCATCCTTGTCGAGAGGTGAGCGCTGAAAGATGGAGAACTGCCCGAGAAGAGTAGCCTGCTCCGGAGAGAGCGTCGAATCGTAGCGGTCAGGAGGCGTGGGGCTCAGACCCGCGATCGGCCGAATTCGGGGCGGATTCGGCCGCTTCCGTACTTCGGATTTGGTCCCAAAGACGCTCGAGAACCAGGGGTATCCCTTTGCCTGTGACGCCTGAGATCCAGGCCACCGGTTCTCCGATGGCCGCGGCGAGATCGCGGCGGAGGGCCTCGCGGTCCTCCTTCGGGATGAGGTCGCCCTTGTTGAGCACTGTGAGCTTCGGTCGGGTGGCGAACTCGGCCGAGTACTGACTGAGCTCCCCCCGGATCACTCGGTGGTCGTGGAGGAGCCCTTCGAGATCACGCTCGAAGGGGTCGAGAAGGTGGAGGAGTACACGCGTGCGCTCGAGGTGCCTCAGAAAGTCGAGCCCGAGCCCCACCCCTTCATGGGCGCCTTCGATGATGCCGGGAATATCGGCGACGACGATTCTTCGTTCAGCATCGAGTTCGACGATTCCGAGTTGCGGAGCGAGCGTCGTGAACGGGTAGTCGGCAATCCGCGGATGCGCCGCAGAGACCCGTGAGAGGAACGTTGACTTGCCCGCGTTCGGAAGGCCAAGCAGACCCACGTCGGCCACAAGCTTCAGTTCGAGGGCGAGCTCGAGCACGACACTGTCGCCGCCCGGTTCCCATTCGCGAGGCGCTTGGTGGGTCGACGTCGTATAGCTCGTGTTGCCGCGACCGCCGCGGCCGCCGGCTGCGATGACGACTTCCATCCCCGGCGTATCGAGGTCGATCACGAGCTCACCGGAGTCTCGGTGCCGCACAATGGTCCCGATCGGAAGTCGAATGAACCGATCTTCGCCGGTTCGGCCGGTGCAGTTCTTTCCCCGACCCGGCTCACCGGACTGCGCGCGAAAGGTGCGCGAGCGACCGATATCGAGGAGCGTGTTCACCTGCGGATCGGCATGAAGAATGACGTGCCCCCCGCGCCCCCCATCCCCCCCATCCGGGCCTCCCCGCGGAACGTACTTTTCGCGGCGAAAAGAGACGCAACCATCGCCGCCGCGGCCGCTTTTGACGGTGAGCAAGGCTTCGTCGATGAATCGCATTCCACGGGACATAGGGGGCCGTTCGAGCGGAGGGAGTTGCAGGGCTCAGAGTGAACTCGGGTCTCTGAAAGTTCGGGTCATCTGAACATGAACGAAGACGGAGGCGCATCCGTGCGCCAGCCGCCTTCGATAATTTCGAATTGGACTCGGCCGTCGCGTTCGATCAGGCAGGAACGACATTCACCCGACGCTGGGTGCCGAACTCGACCTTACCGTCGACGAGCGCGAAGAGCGTGTAGTCGCGCCCGCATCCCACGTTCTTGCCGGGGCGGAACTTGGTCCCACACTGGCGAACGATGATATTGCCGGTGCGAACCACCTGACCGCCGTATTTTTTGACTCCACGGTTCTGGGCGTTGGAATCGCGGCCGTTCCGCGAGGCTCCCTGCCCCTTCTTATGCGCCATTTTTGCTCCTTATGGGGCCGACCTCCAGGGGGGCCGGATCAGCCTTCGATCTTCGAGACCCGCACTTGCGTGTAGCGCTGGCGGTGGCCCCGACGAGTCCGCGAGTTCTTGGTCCTGCGGAACATGTGGAAGATCAGCTTCGGACCCTTGTACTCGCCCATCACTTCAGCCACGACACGAGCACCATCGAGCAGCGGCTGCCCGATCTTCATGCCTGCACCGTTCGGTTCTATGCAGAGAACCTCACCGAATTCGATGTTGGATCCTGGTTCAATATCTCGCAGGTCGACGAGGACAGTTTCCCCCTCGGCAACCCGGTATTGGCGACCGCCGTCGCGGAAGATCGCGTGCATTCTCAGAACTCCTTCGCACGGCGAGCGCGATCATCGCGGCCTGCCGTCCTGTTTTTACCGAAGCGCCAGAGCTGAGCGGAAGTCGCCAACTCCTCTCGGAAATCGGTTCTTATCGGAAATCAATCGCGAAGCGGTTCGGACCGAGTCCGAATCCGTGCCCGGGGCGAATCACGATACGTTTCCCGTGTTCATTCTCCAAATGGACCAAATCATCACGGCGGCGATTGATCAACAGATCGAGGACGTCGTCCCCCACAGTCACCAGTGCTTCTTGCGTTCCCGCTTCGGCGAGCCCTCGACGCAGTTGGCGAAAAATGCCGGCCGCGACACTCCGCGCACTGCGGATGGTTCCCCGTCCCTGACACCCAGGGCAGGTTTCCCGCGCGACGCGATCCTTCGAGGGTCGCAGCCGCTGTCGAGTCAGTTCGATGATTCCAAAACGCGACAAGCGGCTGAACCATGTCTTTGCGCGATCCGGCTTCATCGCTTCCCGGAAGTGCTGCTCGAGCGCCTTCCGGTTATCCGCTTCGGTCATGTCGATGAAGTCGCAGACGACCACGCCGCCAAGGTCGCGCAGCCGGAGCTGGCGAGCGATCTCGCTCGCCGCTTCCAGGTTGGTCCTCAAAGCGGTCCGCTCGAGGTTCTTCTCGCCTCGATAACTTCCTGAGTTCACGTCGATCGCGACCAGAGCCTCAGTTTCATCAATGACGAGGGACCCCCCACTCGGCAGTGGAACCCTGCGATCGTAAATGTTGTCGATTTCGGACTCAACGCGAAATCGCGAGAAGAGTGGAGAGGAACCCTCATAGTGCTTCACCCGGCTGGCGTGTCGGGGCATCACTCGACCGAGGAATTCCCGGACCTGCTCCGCCTCCTCCGCCCGGTCTACCAGGACCTCCTCGATCTCCGGCTCGTACAGATCTCGAACGGTACGAATCACCAAGTCGCTCTCGCGGTAGAGCAGCTCAGGGGCCCGAGCCGTACCGGCAATCTTTTCGACGATGTCCTCCCAAACCCTCGTCAGATAGCGCAAATCGCGCTCGAGGACCTTTCGCGGCTGATCGTAGCCGGCCGTGCGGACGATCAAACCGACCTCGGCCGGTCCGCTCAGGGACGCGGCGATTTCGCGCAGGCGATCGCGCTGCTCCGGGTCTTCGATCTTCCGAGAGACTCCAGCTCGAGACATGCCGAGCATGAGCACCAGAAACCGCCCCGGGAGGGAAACGAAAGTAGTCACCGTCGGACCCTTGTTGCCGATTGACTCCTTCGAAATCTGGACCAGGAGTGTCTGCCCCTTCCGCAACTGCGTCTGGATCAACGGCTTGTCGCGATCCCGAGGCAGCAGTTTCTCGGCGAGCCCCTCGAAGGGGATTCCGGTCGCTCCTTTGTAGGCGGGGTGGAGGTCGGAGACGTGCAGAAAGGCGCTCTTCTGCTCTGCAATGTCGAGAAACGCAGATTGGATCCCCGGCTCGATGTTGACCACCCGGGCGAGGTAGACGTTTCCGACGAGGGACCGGCGGTCGGTCTCCTCGAGGTGATACTCGAGAAGGGTCCCTTCATCGACGATCGCCACGCGGCTTTCCTCGGGGTCGAGTACGTTGATCAGCATTCGCTTCATGCGTAACTCGTGAATTTCGAGGGGGTTCCGGGGGCGGTGGGCTACGAGGCCGGCACGGAGTGTACTCGGATTCGGCGAAGTGTCCATCGGAGTGGACGTTCGCAGCTGATTCATGGCACGGGGGCTGATGATTGGAGGGGGAGCCAACGTCGCGGGGGCGCTGAGGAGTTCAGCTGCGATCTTTGAGATAGAGAGAGGGGAGAGAAACGCCACTGGCGCCACTCTCCCCCCACCGTTTGCTACACGTTCACGAGCCGCCCGGCTAGTTATCCAGCTCTTTGGCTTTCTTCAGGGCCGCCTTGTCAGCGAAGTAGTCGTAGCGGGCCGCTTCGGCCAATGCGCGCTCGTACAGTTCGTCAGACATCTCAGTGTTGCGGACGATCCGCGGCGTGATCAGGATCATCAGGTGCTCCACGTCGTGCTGACGACGCTTCCACTTGAAGAAGTATCCCAAGATCGGAATGTCACCCAGGAACGGGATGCCACTGTCGATCTCGAACTCACGCTCCGTATGCAAGCCGCCGATCACCGCGGTGTGGCCATCCTGAACCTTCAGGTAGGTCACGACGGTCTGCGAAGACTCCCGCGGCAAGTCGATGAATGCGCTCGTGGAACCGCTGGCGTCTGAGAACCGGAATCGATCGAAACCCTGAATGTCCGAGGTCGTACCGGTGAGACCGCTCACCTTCGGGATTACATTCATTTGGATCGTATCGGTCCCCGGCACAACGTGCGGGTTGATGTAGAGGGTGAAGCCGATGTTGACCGGGGAACGCTCATTCTCGTCGATCGAGACGGTGACGTTTCCGTTCTGGTCCTGCGACACCTTCTGCACCGCGAACGGCACCGACTCCCCGACGAAAATCGTCGACGGGTAGTTGTCGAGCGTCGTCAGTCGCGGCTCCTGGATCACCCGAGAGTTCTCGTCGTCACTGATCAGCGACAAGAGAATTTGCGTCTCGGTGAAGTCGAGGACTCCGAGGGATTGGAACGGATTGCCGCGAATGGCCTCCCAGTTTCCAAGATCGAACGGCCAAGTGCCGCCGTTGTTGACGAGGTTCGTACTGGACCCGAGAGTCGGGTCGATGCTGGGGAACGTGCTCGCACCCGCGGCGCCGCGCGCCCCGATCCTGAGTCCATCCCGCACCGGGGTGTTCGGATCGTCGAACTTCATTCCCATTTCGAGGATATCGTCGGAGTTGGTCGAAACGAAACGCACTTCGACCTGGACGAGGGCGGGCTCGACGTCCACCTCTTCGATGATCCGCTGCATCTGCTCGATACGAGGGGCCACGTCTTTCACGATCAGCGCGTTGGTCTTCCGATCGAAGTCCATTTCGCCATCCTCGGAGAGCGCCTTGCGAAGCGCCTTGAGGAGCGTGAACTCGTCGTCCGCGGAACCGCTGCCCCCGGAAGTACCGACAACGCCGCTGGCCGACGCGGCCTGCTTCTCGACGTCGCTGATGATCGCGGTGTAGTGCTCGGGGGGGCGGATATACTTCAGCTTGAAGATCCGCGTCTCGAGCTGCTTGACCAGCGTACTCGGATCGACGACGCGAATGATGTTCGCGATGCCGGTCCGATCCTCGACTGTCACGTATCCCGCCGTCTTCACGATCGTGTCGAGCGCCTCGCGCCACGGCACCTCGCGAAGTGCGAGAGATACTTTCCCGACCACCTCGTCCGCGATCACGATATTCGCCCCGGACTGCTTCGCGAGCAGTTCGAGCACCACCTTCAGATCGGCATCTTGAAACTCGATGCTGATTTGAGGGGGCTGGGTGAAGCGGATCAGGCGGGGAGTCTCATGCACGATCGTGCACTCGGTCTCCCGGGCGATGAGTTTCATCGCCTCGCGCCACTCCACGGCATCCAGGCTGATCGAAACCGTCTCTTGGACGTTCGGATCCACCACAATGTTGACGTCCACCTGGCGGCCGATGTCGGACAAAACCTCTTTAAGGTCCTTGTCCCTGACATCAATCGTGATGTAGTCCAACGTGTCTGTTCTCCGAGGTCGGGCCGCAGACGTGACCCCTCCCCCGGCGTTTCCATCCTGGGCTTCCAGGGGCATCCCGGACGTCAGGCCCAGGAGCGCCACTAGTAGCAGCTTCGGCCCAAGGCCATGACTGCGTTTCATGCTCTGCATTCGTACCTCCCGTGGAACGGTAGCAACCCGACGACCCCGGCCGTTGGTCCAGAGCGGCCGCGAGGCGGCGGGTAACCATCTATCGGCGCGACTCCGAGACTCCTTTGGGGCCATTCGTCCCGGATCGCGGGATCTTTTCGTCCGCGACTGCTTCGCGGACGGGATCGAGGCTGGCCCTCTGGGGGAGATATCGGGTGAGGAGCAGCAATTCAGGAGGGATCCGCGGCATTTCGGCGAAGTTCATGAGCCGAGTGCTCGGAGAAAGGTGTGGCAGGGGACGCGCAAAAAAAATACGGGGGTGAGAGAGGCAATACCCCTCTCACCCCCGTATCGGGTGATCCGTGTGCTGAGCGCCGCCCTTTTGGCCAAAGGAGCTCAGCGGTTGTCGGAATGAGTTTTCCGACAGCCTCTTAGTACCGACGGAAGACGAGCGGGATCTTCTCACCCCGGAACGCGAACCACACTTGGTTCGGCTCGACTTGGATCACCTGCATGTCGTCGTACACGTCACCAACCCGGTACGTGCGATTGTCGATGATCGCAAACGAGTCGCCGGCGTTGCCGTCAGTGAC
>CALEHF010000162.1 GCA_937876125.1 uncultured bacterium | reverse complement strand
CTGGAGCTCATTTTGCCTCCAACAGCTCAGCTCAAGGGATCCCGCTCTCCGTCCCCTACGACGTCACCCCCATCGGAAGCAGTTTCTCGACCGGCTGCCTCGAGCCTTCGCCTTGCGACTGCTTGGCGATGGAGGTCGGAGTGGCGAGTGGACTGTTCCGTCTCCAGGCACTGCTGCCGCCTTTGGGACCGATTTTCGAGTACCAGGTCCTCGACGTCGACATGTACTACGTTCTCGCACCCAACACGTTCGTGTTCATGGTGGGAAGCGGGAACCTCACGGTCGACGTCGTGAGCGGAACTCTTCAAATGTCGCTCGAGCTCAGCTTCGATGGAGCGCCCCCGGTTCTCTTCGAAACGAATGGCACGATCCCCACGAACTCCAACTTCCCGGAGGAGTTCGACTTCGATCTGTTTCATCAGATCGACAGCTGCTTGTTCGATGGCATTCGCATTCGTGCGTTCGCACGAGGTCGGTTCATCCGCGGTGACGTCAACGAGGACGGCCAGCTCGATCTCGGGGATGCGATCAATGCGATCCAGGTGATCCTTCCGCACGTTGGGATTCCGACGATTCCCGGCTGCATGCAGGCGGTCGACGCGAATGGAGATAGCCTTCTGAACATCGCCGACCCGATCTATCTGCTGATTTGGCTCTTCCAGGAAGGGCCGCCTCCCGGCCACCCGTTCCCCGACTGCGGAACCGTGCTCCCGCCCTTGGAACAGAATCTGGGGTGCGAAGGGTCGCCGAGCTGCGTCTGAAGCTCGTTGTTCAACTCGGCGTCGACTCCTTGAACGCGCTCTGCCGCACCGCCCAGACGACGCCGATCATGACAAAAAGAACCGCCGTGATCGTCACGGGGACTCCGACCGCGAAGAGCAGATGATTCGCGGCTCCGTCGAGATCCGCGTCGCGCGGCTTCACCGACGCTGAAGCGACGATCTGTACCGCCTTCGAGTATCCGAGGAGCGAGCCGAGGAGACCGAGGAGTGCCGCAACCGCCGCCGAGACTCCGGAAAAAAGGAGCAGGTTGCGCACTCCAGCCGCCCCCCCCGCGAGGAGGAGCATCACTGCGAGCCCCTCGAGGAGGAGGGCCAGGGCCAGAAAGATTCCCCCGGCCTTCAGGTTCGTCAGAATCCCCTCGGTCATCGTCGACAGGTCTGCACGCTGTAGCATTTCGAAGTAGCTCGGCATGATGATTTCCCTCCTCAAAACTTCCGGGTGGCGCCCGCCCGTTCTCTACTCCGCTGCAATCGCGGCGAGTGTCGCCGTCAAGCCCTCGGTCACTCGCGCCAGCGTCTCGTAGTCGAGCGTCTCAGGCTTGTCGAACCAACCATGGTAGTTCGGATTTCGGTACGGCGCAGTGTCGGTGATCATGAGGGCATTGTAGCCGTGGGTCGAGAAAGACCAATGATCGGACCAGCTCACGCCTTGAATCATGGAAGGGGCAGAGAGCGATTCCGACGGAACCTGCGCCACCTCACGAAATCCCTCCACCCAACGATCGATCCACTGGGACGAGGCGTGCATGCCGACGAAGGCGACGAAGTTGCCGGTATCGGGATAGAACGCGCTGAGTCCTCCCGGGAACTTCTGGCTCCCCGCATCGGAGTCGTAGTAGCCGATCGATTCCAGGGCGACCATTCCGAGAAGCTCGGTCTGCTCCTCTTGCAACGCCCGCGCAAACGCCAAGCTGCCCATTCCGGCGGTTTGGAAGTAGGGCGGCTCTTCGTTCGCAAAGGCGACGAACCGGATCGTGCGTATGAGCCGCCGGTCGTGGAGCGCTCTCGAGAGTTCGAGCAGCACTGCGACGCCGCTCGCGTTGTCATCCGCTCCAGGCGTCCCCCTGACCGTGTCGTAGTGAGCGCCGATGAGGATCGCCGGGAGATCGGGATCGGTGCCGGGGAGGAACACTTCGAGATTGTGCGCGGTCCCCCCCGCAGACTCGAACGGGTGCGTGACCACCTCGAAGCCTTGCGCCTGCCACTCTCTTCGGATCCACGACTCGGCAAGTTCGAGAGAGTCAGGGATGGCGAGGGTGCGCGGTCCGATCTCTCCCGCGAGGTGCTCGACGGTCCCCCGGAGGCGCAGAGCGAGTGCACCGAGCGTGGGGGTCGGCGGAGCGAGTGAGCCGGTGAACGTCTCACCCGGCGAATCGGTGAAGGAGCGGACCGTGAAGAAGCCGCTGAGAGAGAGGAGCGCGAGGAGCGCGGCGATGCGTCCGAGCGCCCAGAGGAGTGAAACGCGGTCAGCGGGGAAGAAGCGCAAGCAGGCGGCCCTTCGGAAGGAGGGGTGTTGGGCGGCGCTCCCTTCGCGGTGCGTCACCGGCTCGCGAGGGGAAGTGCGGCGTCGCGAACGCCGTCGCGCTCCATGCGCTCCGAGAATCTCTTCACCAAGTGACGGACCCACGCGGGATCTGAGACCTCCCGCTCCGGTGCGAGGAGGAACAGGAGCTCGCCGTGACTCCCGGGCACCATCGGTGCGGCGGTCGCGGCCGGGAGGCCGTGCTCAGAGCGCCGGAGGAACTCCTCTCGATCGACAGTCTCGATCGGGGCTTGTTCGAGAGCCAAACATGAGCAGAGCAACCACGAGCTGCGCAGCCGCGAGCGCAGCCGTCGTCGGATCTGGTACGAGACCGGATCTACGCCGTCGGCGGCGTCCCCGCTTCGAAACGCGAGAGCCTGATGATCTTCGTAGACGAGCCGGGCGCCGAACTGCCGGATCCCGACTGGATCCCCGCCGAGCGTCATGACTGCGCCACCCGCGAGGAGAAACAACAATGCAACGAGCCCGAGGACGCGAGGGAGTCGGTTGTGTTGCATGGGTCCCTCTCGTCGCCAGAGTTGACTACGTCGCCAGCAGGTTCTTGGCGATGATCATGCGCTGGATCTGGTTCGTGCCCTCGTAGATCTGCATCACCTTCGCATCCCGCAGCAACTTCTCGACCGGGTACTCCTTCGAATAGCCGTAGCCCCCGAAGATCTGCACCGCGTCGGTCGCGATCCGCATCGCGGAGTCCCCGGCGAAGCACTTCGCCATCGAGCAGTACATCGTGTTGCGCTTCCCCTGGTCCGCAAGCCACGCGGCCTGCCAAGTGAGCAAGCGCCCCGCTTCGACCGCGATCGCCATATCGGCGAGCATGAACTGCACCGCTTGATGCTGAGCGATGGGCACACCAAAAGTCTTCCGCTCCATCGCGTAGCGCTTCGACTCGTCATAGGCGCGTCGCCCGATCCCCACTCCAGCCGCGCCGATCGGCGGGCGGGTGCGATCGAAGGTCTGCATCGCGATCTTGAAGCCTTCTCCTTCTCCACCGATGCGATTCTCGGCGGGGATCTCGACGTCTTGGAAGTTAATGAAGACGGTGTTCGAAGCGCGCTGCCCCATCATGTCTTCCTTCTTGCCGATTTCGATGCCGGGGAGGTCAGAAGGAACCACGAACGCGGTCACGCCCTTGTGACCCTTTTCGCGATCGGTGTAGGCGAAGAGCGTGAACCACTTCGCGTGCGCGCCACCGGAGACCCACGCCTTCGAACCATTGATGACGTACGACTCTCCCTTGCGCACCGCCGTGGTTTGCATGTTGGCGACGTCGGAGCCCGCATCCGGCTCCGACAAGCAGTAGCTCGCGTTGCAGTACTCATCGGTCAGCATTCCGAGGTACTTCTTCTTGAGCTCTTCGCTGCCCGCGAGGATCACTGGGACCGAGGCGAGACTGTTGACCGTCATCGAGATCGCGATCCCGGCGCAGCCATAGCAGAGCTCTTCCGTGATGATCGTTTCGTCGAGGTGGCCGAGCCCGCCGCCGCCGTACTGTTCGGGGATCGTGATGTTCACCAAACCGACCTCGAACGCCTTCCGGGCGATCTCGACCGGGTACTCGCCAGTGCGATCGTGATGTTCCGCCTTCGGGATCACTTCGTTCTTCACGAAGTCGGCGGTCATCTCGCGAAGAGCATCTTGTTCATCGGAAAGCTGGAACGAAACCATCGGGGGGGCTCCTGTCGAGAATCGAGGTCGGTCGAGAGTTGGACGCGTTCGTTCTACCGAATCCCCCCCGCCGGGGGAAGCAGTGCGGCTCATCGCTTGAGAGACTCCGCCACGTCTAACCCTCGGGCATCCCACACCCGCAGACTCGGCAGATCCCCGAGGTTCTTCCCGAGTCGCTATCCTCGGGCGCCCGAGGGAGCTACGATCGCGGGCCCCACGCCGGCCTCGAAAGCGCTGAAACCCTGCGAAACAGGCCGACGGGTGATCCCCCACGATCGATGACTTGTGCAGGAGACTGAGATGATCGCACCGAACAAGCCGCGGGTTCTCGTCGCCATGAGTGGCGGCGTCGATTCGAGCGTCGCCGCCCACCTTCTCAAGGAGGATGGCTACGACGTCATCGGCGCGTTCCTGCGACTCGGCGAAGGGGGTCAAGCGGCCGAGAACTCGAAGGCGTGCTGCACCGTCGAAGACGCGATCGATGCGCGCCGCGTCGCCGACCGCCTCGAGATCCCCTTCTACTCATTCAACTACTCCGGCAACTTCAAGAAGATCATCGACTACTTCGTCGACGAGTACCGCGATGGGCGCACGCCGAACCCTTGCGCTCGCTGCAACCAGTGGATCAAGTTCGACACGTTCCATGAGCTCGCCCGCGACCTCGGAGCCACCTACGTCGCGACGGGTCACTACGCTCAGATCGAACGCGATGCCGACGGTAAGGCGCGACTCGCTCGCGGGCTCGACGACTCGAAAGATCAGTCGTACTTCCTCGCCTCAGTCCCCTACCCGGTCCTCGAGGAGTGCCTCTTCCCGGTCGGAGGGCTCGAGAAGAACGCGGTGCGCGAAATCGCCGCCGCCGCGGATCTCCCGGTCGCCTACAAGGGGGAAAGCCAGGAGATCTGCTTCGTCCCCAACGACGACTACCGCTTGGTTCTGAAGAAGCACGCGCCGGAGAGTCTGCAGCCGGGTGAGATTGTCGATGTGGAAGGCACGAAGGTCGGAACTCACGAGGGGTACGCTGGGTTCACGGTGGGACAGCGTCGCGGGGTCGGCGTGGCCGCCGGCGAGCCGCGCTACGTGGTGCGGACCGAGCGCGAGACGAATCGAGTCGTCATCGGGCCGAAGTCGTCCCTCTACCGAGACCGCTTCCGCGTCTCCGAGATGAACTGGCTGGTCCCCGAGACCCCCGCGCTCCCTCTTCGATGCGCGGTGCAGATTCGGTA
The DNA here is from genome assembly GCA_937876125.1 of uncultured bacterium. Classification (GTDB taxonomy): domain Bacteria; phylum Planctomycetota; class UBA8108; order UBA1146; family UBA1146; genus JAFMMO01. Next base: position 12,602 of record CALEHF010000162.1, on the reverse strand, counting down.
TCGAGGGCAGCCGACCGACTGCACCGTCACGACCGGCGAGCCGGGATACCTCGACGTCCAACTCGACGAGCCGCAATTCGCGATCGCCCAAGGACAGGTCGCCGCCTTCTATGATGGCGAGCGAGTGGTCGGTGGTGGCTGGATCGAGCCACCGGCATCCTGACTCTTGTAGCAGGGTGCGAGGAGGGCACAGGGCCCTCTCGCAATCTTCACTCCCGTCCCCGTCCCGAACGGCGGGAGCCAGGTCCCAACCGAGGCGACCGGTAGTTGCGACCGGCGAGACTGGGCACATTGCTTGCTTAGGAGTCAAAATGCTCCACCCCAGCTCGGGGTCGGGCTTCCGAGGCTTTTGCTGACGATCATTCCTCTCGCGACGCAAGGCGGCGCAGCGATCGTCCCCCTCGGTTATAATGACATCGAAGGGGCATTTCATGAAGGTCATCCTGCTTTGGCGCTCGAAGAAGGGCGTTCCCCAGGACGTCGTTGAGGTTGGAAAGTCGCTCGGGAAGCGCTTTGCCCCCCTCTTCGATGAGCAGCCCGCCATCGTGACGCGTGAATTCTCTGGCGCGCACCTCGCCCTGCTCGACATCCCCCTCGATGGGTGGAACGCCGACACAGAGCAAGAGGACCCCGCACGATGGGTGATGGCGATCGACCCGCCGATCAATGCCCGCGCCGCGCTGAAGAAGGCGGGAATCGAGTCGACCCCCGCCAACCGCCTCCTCACCCTCGCGACCGCACTCGAGACCGACCCGCGCCCCGTGCTCCGGGAGCTCGCTCCGAACAGCTCGATCTTGTGGGAGCACAAAGCGACACGCACCGCATATCTTCAGACCGACGGCCTGGGACACTCGCAACTGTTCGAGTACGAGGACGACGACTTCTACGTTCTCACCAACCGCGTTCAGTCCCTCTCCGTGCTCGGAATCTCCCTCGACCCGGTCGCCGACGAATGGGCCGCACGGTTCACGATGGGTTGGTTCCCGCTGTCGACCACGGGCTTCCGCGGAGTCCGAACTCTGCACGGCGGAACTCAGATCAAGATCACCACCCACGGAATTTCGCGCACCGTTCACAACGTGCTGCGCGAATGGGTACACCCCGAACCGATGAGCCGCGAAGAGGCTCTCGAGCTCGGCGCGAACTCACTCGTTGAAATGTGCGACGAGGCGATCTCTCAGTGGGATCGCCCATCCGTGGGATTGAGCGGGGGCTTCGACAGCCGGGCGATCATGTCGATCTTGCGTCACCGTGGCGCCGACGTCGACATGAGGGTCCGCGGGCATCCAGAACGTCTCGACGTGCTGATTGCCAACCATCTCGCGGAGCTGGCGGACATTCCGCTCAGGATCAAGCCCCACGGCGGAATGCCTCCAGAAACGGTTGAAGACGTCCGCTGGTCGATCGGCCGCGCCCTCCTCTGGCAAGGGGGCGGGATCCATCTGAAGAAGCATCTGAGCTTCCGAGTGCGCGGTGGATTCGCCCGCGGCGGGGTGAATGTCATGGGATCGCATGCCGGCATCGGCAAGGCAGATTTCGCCGTGACTATCGGTGCGGACAAGCTCGACGAAGCACAGTGGGAAGAAGCGCTCCTGGCTCACTTCACCGCAAATCGCCCGGTGTCGCTGGAAAAGTCTCTCCACGAGCCCGTGCGTCAACACATCCTCGCATCGGTCCGGGAAGCGGAGCGCTACGAGCTGACGGGTCTCCACAAGTTGCATTTCTTGTTCTTGCACGAGTACACCCGGCGCTGGGCGGCGGGCGCGATCAACGGCGCGGCAGACCTGGTCTTCACGCCGTTCCTCAACCCTGACTTCATCCGCGCGGCGTACGCGTTCCCCGCCGACGAGCTTCCGGGGAAGCCGTTCCACCGTCACGTCGTCGCGAAGTATGCGCCGGACTGGGCCGAGGTCCCCTACGACAGCGACATCACCCGGGACGACAAGCACCTCTTCAAACCGGTGAGACTCTCGAAGTCGAAGAAGGCCTTTGTCGAGTCGGGGACCGAGCGGTGGCGCCCGGGAGAGGGTGGGCACCGCCTGTTCCACCGGAAGTTCTTCTGGCGCGACGTCGGCAAGGGACTGATCAACGAAGCAAACAAGGCAGAAGACTCGTTTACGCACGAGGTCTTCGACCAAGAGACAATGCGCCCGCTCTACAAGAAGTGCCCCGACGCGATCGCGGTCGCACACCTCCTCCCCGCGGTGATCGAGGGGAAGGCGCTCCGGCGGCTTCAGCGAGAGCGGCAAGACGCACCACCCTCGACCAGCGCGAGTGTGGAGCCCACCCAGCGGCTCGAAACGAAGAATGGATCCGAACCGAGCCGGTTCTCAGAGAATCGCGTCCCGAAGAAGTCGGGACACGAAGATCCCTAGAGCGTGTGAGAGCCCCTAGTATTGCCCGGCGATGAGCCCCCGAAGACGCGCGCATTGGTGCACGTCTTCGGGGGCTCTGTTGTTGGGCGCCCGTTCACCTCTAGAGTCAATGGCACTCCTCGCGGGACGCCGCGTCCGCGGCCTGCAACATCGACTCGCCTCGCGGTCGAAATTACATCCTACTGGCCGAGCCCCTCGCCGTGACCGGCCACATTTGACCACTCCATGGATCCGGCTTCGCAGTGGGCTGGATTCCTGCCCGCCGAAAAGTGCGGTCTTTCGCCAGAAATCGCTCTTTACGGTTCCTTGCTTCATCCACCAGTTCGAGGCCGACTGATCAGGCAAGCAGAGATGCCCATCCGGCCAGAATTGGCTGCCCTGAGCCAGGCTCGCTTCAACGGGTCCTCGAAAAGACCCCTCAATGGCAAGATTGGCGAAACAGAGAGCAGGCATGGGACTTGCGAAGGACTCTATGACCGAGGGGGTGCGCAACGCGTTACGGTCGGGCTCCCCTCGTCCCTCACTCAGCAGACAAACCCACGACTCTCGGAGGATTTCCCCATGCGCTCGCTGTCCCTGATCACTTGCTCCTTGATTGCTGCTCTGGCTCTCGCTCTCTCCGGCTGTGGTGAAGAGAAGTCTGGTCTGAAAACCTCAGGGGACTCAGGGAGCGGCTTCAGCGGAACGCTGCGACTCGCGGGATCGAGTACTCTGGCCCCCCTCGCCGTCGAGATCGGGAAGCGGTTCGAGAAGGCACACCCGGAAGTCCGGGTCGAAGTGCAGACGGGCGGATCCTCGCGAGGCATCGCCGATGCTCGAAAAGGCTCCGTCGAGGTGGGAATGTCCTCGCGTGACATGAAGGAATCGGAGAAAGACGGACTGAAGCAGTGGGTCGTGGCGATGGACGGGGTCTGCTTCCTGGTTCACAAGTCGAACCCCGTGAAAGAACTCACCCGCGAGCAGTTGGTCGGCATCTACATGGGTAAGATCAAGAGCTGGAGCGAGGTCGGAGGCCACGACGCGGAGATCGTTTGTATCAACCGCGCTGACGGACGCTCCGAGCTCGAGCTCGTGACCAGTTTCTTCGGAATCAAGCCGGTCGACATCCATGCGGATCTCGTCGCCGGGGAGAACCAGCAAGGCATCAAAATGGTCGCTACCGACAAGAATGCCATCACCTACATGTCGGTCGGCGCTTCTGAATACGAAGCGAACGCCGGAACCGAGATCGCCCTCTTGCCCCTCGACGGGATCGCTTCCTCGGTCGCGAACGTCACCAATGGAACGTATCCCCTTTCGCGGCCCCTCCTCTACATTACTGTGTCGGAGCCGACGAAGATGACCCAAGCGTTCATCGATTTTTCGCAATCGAAGGACGTCCACGACCTCGTCGAAGAGTTCTCCTATGTACCCATCCAGAATTGATCAGTGGGTCGTCTGGGGACTGCGATTCCTCGGAGTCGCTTCGTGCGCTCTCGTCGGACTGATCCTGCTCTTTCTCGTCGCCGATTCGATTCCCGCCTTACGCACTCTCGGCGACCGATTGATCCACGATGACAGCTGGCATCCGTCTGAGCACGCGACCGATGGAACCTTCGGAATGCTGCCGATCGTCATCGGATCTCTGACCGTCACCTTGGGATCGATTCTCATCGCGGCACCCTTGGGACTCGCCTCTGCAATCTTCTGCCACTTCTACGCTCCCCCAATGCTCGCCGGCTTCTACCGAAGGATGGTCGAACTGCTCGCGGGAATTCCGTCGGTGGTGTTCGGATTCTGGGGGCTCGCCGTTCTCGCGCCGATGATCTCGACCCTGTTGCGCCCTCCGGGACACAGCATGCTCGCCGGGATCCTGGTCGTCGCGTTGATGATCCTACCGACGATCGCGCTGATCTCGGAAACCGCACTCGCTGCGGTCCCGCGGAGCCACATCGCGGGTGCGGCCGCCCTCGGAATGGGACGTTGGTCGATCATCCGCTCCATCGTTCTCCCCTCGGCTCGCGCCGGCATCTTCACCGCGATGATCCTGGGAATCGCACGGGCGGTCGGCGAGACAATGGCGGTGGTCATGGTTTGCGGGAACATTGTTCGGGTCCCCGGGAGCGTGTTCGATTCAGTGCGTACCCTGACCGCAAACATCGCACTCGAGATGGGGTACTCCGTCGGAATGCACCGCTCCGCTCTCTTCGTATCGGGCCTCCTTCTCCTCTTCACCGCCATTGCATTGACGACAATCATCGGGATCGTCGAGCACCGATCGAAGGACCGTGAGGGGGGAGCGCACGTCTGATGGATACACTCGCACTCCCCGCCAGTTCGAAGCGTGAAGAGCGCATCGCCCGAGCGATGATCTGGTGCGTCGCCTTGCTGGTCACGGGCACGTTCGCCTGGATCGTGGGTGACGTGTTCGTCCACGGGATCTCAGGCTTGAGCCTGTCGTTCATCACCGAAGCCCCCGAGCGGGGGGGACGCGCGGGAGGGATCCTTCCGATCATCGTGTCCACCCTGTCGATCTTGGCGGTCTCACTCGTGGTCGCGATTCCCCTCGGACTCGCGACCGCCGTGCTCCTCGCGGAGTTCACTCGCCGCGACAACTGGTTCTCGACTCTCGTCGCGCGTTCCCTCGATGTCCTCGCTGCGGTCCCGTCGATCGTCTTCGGATTGTTCGGGAACGCGTTCTTCTGCGTCTGGCTCGGAATGGGATACTCGATCCTCGCCGGCGGCCTGACCCTCGCCTGCATGGTGCTCCCCATCCTGATTCGCTCACTCGAGGCAGCGCTTCGGGCGGTCCCCGATGAGTATCGGTTCGCCGCGGCGGCACTCGGCATGAGCAAGACGCGCACGGTCCTTTCGATCCTCCTTCCGTGCGCGGCTCCCGGGCTGGTGGTCGGTCTCATTCTCGGAATCGGCCGCGTGCTCGCAGAGACTGCCGCGCTCCTCTTCACGAGTGGGTACGTCGATCGGATGCCGGAATCGGTGATGGACTCGGGGCGCTCCCTTTCGATCCACATCTTCGATCTCGCGATGAACGTTCCAGGGGGTGAGCCGAACGCCTATTCTTCGGCGGTCGTGCTGATTCTCATGCTTCTCATCATCAACTTTACTGCCGTCTGGGGAACCGATCGCTGGGTGCGAAAGATCTCGGGACAATCGGCAACCTAAATCGGAGGTCACGACTGACAGCACCGATAGCTGGTGCACTCCGAGTCGGACCTCCGATTTAGAATTCGACCACTCGACCACTCGACCACTCGACCACTCGACCGCCCGACCGCCCGACCGCCCGACCACTCGAACGCCCGACCACTCGACCGCATGGAAAGACCTGTCATGAAGACCGACCCCGATCGCGACCTCGCCGACTGTTCCTCCGGAGAGGGCGCGTGTGCCCCAGCGGGTGACTGTAGCGAGAGCTCATGCGCTCCCCGCCCCGCCCAGTGCACCGAACCCGACTGCGGGGATGATCCCCCCGCCGGTTGCTGCGCGATCGAGGCCCAGGGGGTCGAGGTCTACTACGGTAAGAAGAAAGTGCTCACTGACGTGAGCTTCGGCATGGCTCCGGGAAGGATCACTGCGATCATCGGCCCCTCCGGCTGTGGCAAGAGCACGTTTCTTTCGACCCTCAACCGGATGAGTGACCTCACGATCGGCTGCAAGGTGAGCGGCGACATTCGACTCGAGGGGAAGAGCATCCTCGGATCGGGGATCGACCTCATCGAGCTCCGCCGCCGCGTGGGCATGATCTTCCAGAAGCCGAATCCGTTCCCCCTGTCGATCCGGAAGAACATCCAGCTCCCCCTCAAAGAGATGGGGATCCGCAATCGCGACGAGCTCGAGGCGACGACCGAGAAGGTGATCCGCGACGTCGGACTGTGGGACGAGGTCTCCGACCGGCTCAACTCTTCGGCCCTCGCGCTCTCCGGTGGCCAACAGCAACGGTTGTGCATCGCTCGTGCGATGGCGCTCGATCCTGATGTGCTCCTCTTCGACGAACCGTGCAGCGCACTCGACCCGATCTCTTGCAGCGTCGTCGAAGAGTTGATCGCTTCGCTCCGCCGCCAGTACACCGTGGTCATCGTGACCCACAACATGTCACAGGCGCGCCGGATCGCGGACTCGGTGGCGGTGTTTTGGGTTCAAGAAGGCTCGGGGCGGATCATCGAGCACGGCGACCTCGAGCGAGTCTTCGAAGATCCGAAGCACGCGATCGTCAAAGACTACGTGCAGGGAGGGTGCGGGTAGCCCGCGGCCTCCGTCAATTCTGTGCTACTCTTCGCGCCCGTGTGCCGGAGCTTCGGCCTAAAGCAATACAGGATCGTCTCCTCCCCCCTCTGGGGGCATGCTCCCCCGGGAGCGATGGGAAGGACCCCCAATGTCGAACTGGACCTTGAAGAAGAAGAACCCCGAGCCGTTCGTCGCGCGCATTCCTGGCTCCAAGTCCTACACCAACCGCGCGCTCGTCATCGCCTGCATGCGCCCCGGCACTACGGAGATCGTCGGTGCACTGAAATCGGATGACACGATGCGGCTCGCGAAGGCGCTGGCCTCGTTCGGCGGCATCGAAGTCACCGATACCGATACCGGCTTCAAGGTGACGCGCAGCGACGGCACGATCACGGCACCGAGTGAGCCGATGGACATGGGAGGTGCGGGCACCCCTGCCCGATTCCTCCTCGCCTTCGCTGCCTCCGCGGAAGGGGACTCGATCGTCACCGGCAATGCGCGCCTCTGCGAGCGCCCGATGAACGACATTCTCGACACCTTGCGCACCATCGGTATCGCCGTGGAGTGCCAAGCGACCGAAGGGTGCCTCCCCGCCAAGATCACCGGCGGCACCCCGACGTCGACCGAGTGGACGATTCGTGGGGACGTCTCTTCGCAGTTCACCAGCTCATTGATCTTGTTTGCATCGCAGCAGAAGAAGGGGCCCATCTCGATCCATGCCGAGGGGAACGTCGTATCGCTCCCCTACATTGAGATGACCCTCTCCATGATGCGCGAGTGCGGGCTGAAGGTCGATGCGAAGAGCGAGCGTGACTACATGGTCGAGCCGTGTACGGCGACCGCCGACAGGATCCAGGTCGAAGTCGATGCGAGTGGCATGTCCTACTTCCTCGCCGCCGCCGCCCTGACCGGGACCACGGTTCGCATCGATGGAATTGGCAAGAATTCTTCCCAGGGGGACGTGGGCCTCGCGCGCGCCTTCGAGTCGATGGGATGCGCGCTCGAACTGGGAGAGCATGCGATCCAGCTGACCGGCGGGCCCTTGCGCGGGATCGACATCGACATGGAAGTGATGCCGGACGTGGTTCTCACGCTCGCTCCGGTGGCCGCGATGGCGGAGGGGATCACTCGGATCACCAACATCGCCAACTTGCGGGTGAAAGAGTGCGACCGCATTCACGCAGCGGCCGCCGAGCTCGGCAAGCTGGGTGTGACGGTCGAAGAGGGGGAAGACTTCCTCGTCATCCACCCCGGGGCCACCCTGAAACCAGCCTCGATTCACACCTACGACGATCACCGCGTTGCGATGTGCTTCGCGATCCTCGGGCTCGTCTTCGATCCGATCGAAATTGAAGATCCCGGCTGCGTCGTCAAATCTTTCCCCGACTTTTGGAACGAGTTCGATCGGTTCCGTCAGCACCACAACGGTTAGTAAAGGTCAGCGATGCGACGCGCGATGCTACTGGTTCTCGATGGCGCGGGGTACTCCCCCGACACGCGCGGGAACGGCGTGACGGCGGAGACCCTTCCCACTGTATTCCAAGCGATGGAGAAGCACGGATTCGGGCTCCTCGAGGCGGCGGGCGAAGCCGTCGGTCTCGAGCCCGGGCAAGTGGGGAACTCCGAGGTCGGTCATATGACACTCGGCGCCGGCCGCGTCGTGTTGTCGATGACCTGCCGCCTCGCCGCCGACTACGACAACGGCACCTGGGCGGCCCACCCGGCGTGGCAGGAGATCGCCGACCAAGGCATCCTCCACCTGGTCGGGCTGCTCTCTGACGCCGGAGTGCACGGCCTCGTGCGCACGATCGAGCACGCCGCGAAGATCGCGACGAAGGCGGGCGTCGCCAAGGTCGTCATCCACCCCGTTCTCGATGGTGTCGATGCCCGGGCGGGGAGTGCTCCGGCTCTCCTTCGGGGGCTCCAAGCCGCGGTTGCCGATCTCCCGAACGTGTCGTTCGGCGTGATCCACGGTCGAAAGACCTTCTGCGATCGCAGCGGCGATCTTTCCCTCACGGGAAAATCGATCGAAGCCCTTCGTGGGCGGGTCGACCTGCCAGAATTCACGATGGAGCAGCTCGAGGCCCACGTCACCGATCAGAGCGAGATGAGTTTCCTCCCCCGTTCGATGGGAGGTCCCACCATCACGCCCGGAGAGCCGGTTCTCATCACCAACAACCGGGCGGACCGAGTGCGACAGGTGATCCACGTCCTCGGCGAGACTCAGGAGGTCTACACGATCGTCGATCCCGGCGAAGGAGTTCGGAAGCCGCGCGCGATCTTTTTCCCGATCGAGAAGGTCATGGGCGGCATGGCGGGTGAGTTGATCGGGGCGGGGATTCGTTCCAGCCGGATCGCAGAGAAGTGCAAGTTCCCCCACGTCACCTTCTTCTACAACGGTTTCGACGCCGGTGCGGAGGGCGCGGGGCACTGCATCCCGACGATCCCCGAGCATGAAATCGGGGCCAAGCCTGAGATGGCGCTCGGAGCGGTGACGGAGACGATCCTCGAGAAGCTCGCCGATCCGGAGGAACGTTACGTCGTCGCCAACATCTGCAACCTCGACCAGGTCGGCCACCTCGGTCGGCTGGACGTCGCAACCCAAGCGGCGACGGCGGTCGATGCCGCGTTCACGAAGATTGTGGAGAGCGCGCGGAAGCACGGCTGGAGCCTGATCGTGACTTCGGACCACGGCTGCGCAGACTTGGTGGTCGCGGAGGATGGCGGTCCGTTCGGTTCTCACACCGATCGCCCGGTGCCCCTCTTCGTCATTCCGGCGCCGGGGTTAGAACTCCAGTGGACCGGGAAGTTGGGGTCGCTCGCGAACGTCGCAGCGACGTGCCTGAGTGCGCTCGGGCTCGAGGTGCCGAAACAGATGGAACCGGGGTTGGTGGCGGTCGTCGCGGAGTAGGCATGGGGTCGCCGCAGATACCGACTTTCCGCAGGTACCTATTCTCCACACGTACTCTGGGCGCTCTCCGTTTCGGCCAACTCCTTCATGTCGTCGACCAACACGTAGATTTCCCAGTGGGTGCCATCGGGGTCCTGGACCCAAAACTTCGATTGGCGCGAGTGGCAGCAAATGACGTCGGGTTGCTCTTTGACCCAGCAGCCGAGCTCACGCATTCGGGCGAGGGCACTGTCGAGCTGGCTTGAGTGTTCGACGCGGATCCCCATGTGGTCGAGCCGGTTTCCCTTCCGGACCTTGTCCTTCGAATTCAGAGTCAGGACCACCGGTGGGGAGTCGAGGTTGAAACGGATGTAGCCGTCCTTCACTTTGTCCGGCTCTTGATCGAAGAGGGCGCGATAAAAGGCCTCCGATTTTGTTAGATCTTTGACGTGCAGCGCAATGTGTAGACGGCTGTCCATGGCGGGCGCTCCAGGCATGGGATCCTCCTTTGATGTGCAAGTGAGCACCGATAGGGTGCGCTTCCAGTCTATCATCTGGGGACGCTCCGGGAACAGCCTGCGGGTATCTTCACGCACGCTGTTGCCCGCCAATCCGACCCAACGTTGCACCCGCGCTGTGCATTCGCCCCCACGGTGACCACAGCTCTGAACTACTGTTCGATGATGGAGACCTCGATGGATGCCACTTCCGGAGAACCGAAACTGTTCACACCCGGCCCTCTGACGACATCCCGGACCGTGAAGGAGGCGATGCTCATCGATCTCGGCTCCCGCGAAGTCGAGTTCACCGATGTCATTGCGAAGTTCCGCCGCCAGCTTCTCGACCTCGCCGGAGTCACGAAGGAAGCAGGGTTCGAGGCGGTCCCCGTTCAGGGGAGCGGGACCTACGGGATCGAAGCCATGATCTCGAGCGCGGTCCCCGCCGGCGGCAAACTGCTGGTCCTCGTCAACGGAGTCTATGGCGATCGGATGGTGGCGATTGCGGCGATCCACGGAATTTCGACCGCTACGGTGAAGACCTCCGACCGTACCGTCCCGACGCCGAGAGAGGTCGAAGAAGCGCTCGCCGCCGATCCTGCGATCACGCACGTCGCGGTCGTGCATTGCGAGACGACCACGGGAATCCTGAACCCGGTCACTGAGATCGGTAGGGTGGTGAAAAACGCGGGAAAGACGTACCTCATCGATGCGATGAGTTCCTTCGGCGGGATCCCTCTGACCTTCGATGAGTCCCGGGCCGACTTCATCGTCTCCTCGTCGAACAAGTGCATCGAAGGGGTCCCTGGGTTCTCGTTCGTGCTCGCGCGTCGCGCGTCACTCGACGCATGCGCCGGCCAAGCGCGCACCATGACCCTCGATCTTCACGCCCAGTGGGCGGCGCTCGAGAAGAGCGGGCAGTTCCGGTTCACTCCCCCCACTCATGTGATGCTGGCGTTCTCTCGCGCGCTCGATGAGCTGATCGCGGAAGGCGGGGTCGCGGCGCGCAACCTCCGCTACGCGAAGAACCAGGCCCGAGTCGCCGAGGGGATGCGCGCGCTCGGTTTCCATACCGTGATCAAAGAGGAGTGGCAGAGTCCGATCATCACGACCTTCCTCGACCCGACGCACCCGAATTATGATTTTGAAGCGCTCCACGACGCACTGAAGAAGCGAGGCTGCGCGATCTACCCGGGAAAGCTTTCTCAGGGAGATGCATTCCGTATCGGTTCCGTCGGTCAGCTATTCCCCGAAGACATCGAACACTTGCTCACCTCGATGGAAGAGAGCCTCGTCGAGCTCGGTATTGAGATGGAGCCCTAAGCTCTGAGCCACCCGCGGAATCGATCCGCCACCTCCGCCGGCGTCATCGTCGGGCGCGGCAACTTGCGATTGGCGCGCGGCTGAGTGCGCACGTGCACGAAGGAGAGTCCCGGAGTGCGATCACTCAGAGCCGTGCGCAGGGTGTCGAGGTTGTCCACTCGACTCACCCGCGGGTAGCCACAGGCGCGCGCGATCGAAGCGAAGTCGATCGCAGGGGAAACGGTCGCTTGGGCGCCGGTCGAATCGTGCACTTCGTTGTCGAGCAGCACGTGCACCAAGTTGGGGGGGGCCTCGAACCCGATCGTCGCGAGAGCACCGAGATGCATCAAAAGCGATCCGTCCCCGTCGAGCACGATCACCCGCCGGTCGGGGCACATGCGCGCGAGACCAAGACCGACGCTCGAGATGCACCCCATCGACCCCACCATGTAGAACTGATTCGCGGAGTCACCGCGGGCATAGAGGGCACGCCCTGTGAATCCTGTGGTCGCGAGCAGGGCATCGTTTGGCCCACACTCGCGCACCACGTCAAGAGTGGCGTCGGGGTCGAGGGCGTGATCGAGCGCGCCTTCGATCGGAGTCGCCGGAGGAAGTGGAGTGCGTGGGTACGGCGTGAGATCGCCGTCGCCGGTGATGGTCCCCTTCGAGATGATGATCGCAAACGGCGTCCGTTCGTCGTCGAGGTGCTTCTGGGCGCGATCGAGGAGTGCAGGCAGGTCCGCGGCATCCGAAGGGAAGTGCCCGGTCGGGATCCCCATCACCTCGAACAGCTGGGGCGTGATCTTTCCCATGCGGTCGTGCTGGGGCTCATCCGGGCTCCCCCCCGGCTCGCCGCGCCAGGTGCACAAGATCAACATGGGGATCCGAAACGTCTCGGTCAAAGAGGTGAACGGGTTCACCGCGTTTCCGAGCCCAGAGTTTTGAAACAAGACCACCCCGCGCGACCCCGCAAGCTCAGCACCCGCGACGATCGAAACCGCATCCCCCTCGTTCGTCGCGCCGATGTACTCGATCTCGTTCGAGTTGATCACGGTGTTGATGAGCGGGGTCAAGTATGAGCAGGGCACACCGCTAAAGAGGCGAAACCCACGCGAGGCCAGGGCGGTGACGAATTCTTCGGCAGGGATCACGACGGTCTCCTCGAGCAGGGGGTCGATCTCAGAACATGATCGGAGACTGATCCCGAGGGAGCAAGGGCAGTCATTCGAGGGGGACGGTAGTCACTCGAGAAAGACTGGGCTCAGGAGGCGGCGACGGCAACTCGGTCGATGGCAGGACGTGCTCTCCCTCCCG
>CALEHF010000161.1 GCA_937876125.1 uncultured bacterium | reverse complement strand
CACGATCCTCTTCCTGCTGCCTTCCAGCGCCCCCGCTGCGGAGTTCTTCGTTGAGATGTTCTCCGGAGCGTTTCTACCCCAGAGCATCATCGTCGAGGCCGGGGACACGGTGACTTGGGTTCACGTCGCGGGGACTCACCAAGTCACGAGTGGCATCCCTGGGGGAACTCCTGGCACCGTCGACGAGCCGGGTGCGCTCTTCCAAGGCGTCGTCGATGCGCAAGACCCGAGCTTCAGTTTCACGTTCCCCGGACCCGCGGGGACGATCGCCTTCCACGATGCACTCAGCCCCGCCCAGGTTGGTGTTGTGCAAGTTCTTGGGGATGACCTCACGTTTGAGGTTTTGACTCTCGATAACGTCTTTGAGCCGGAGCTGGTCCAAATCTTCGAGGGAGACTCGGTCCGCTGGAATCACGAGCCGATGGAGATGCTCCATACGGTCACCAGTGGCCTGTCGTCCAACCCTGTCGATAATCCGGGCGCGCTCTTCAACGAGGTCAGCTCGGATAGCGCACCAGTATTCATCTACGTCTTCACCACTCCCGGGGACTACCCGTATTTCTGCATTCCACACGAGGTTCTCGGAATGACCGGGCTGGTTCAAGTGCAGTCGAAGTTCATCCGGGGGGACGCCAATCGAGACGGCGCAGTAGAGATTGCGGATCCGATCTCGATTTTGGGCGTTCTCTTTCAAGGAGCGACTCCGAACCCGTGCGCCGATGCGTCGGATGCCAATGACGACGGGACTGTGAACATCGCCGACGTAATCTTCAGCCTCGGCTACCTGTTCACTCAAGGGGCGCCGCCATCGGCGCCGTTCCCGACCGCGGGGCCTGATCGGACCGACGACGGGCTCCTGTGCAGCTCCTAGGAGGCTGTCGGAAGCTCAAATCGTCGGTCGGAATGAGTTTTACGACAGCCTCTTAAAAGCTCACCCCGGGTCTTTTCAGCATGCGCGAGGCTCCCGAAATGGGCAGGATCGCGCTACTTCCGACGCGATTTTCACCCAGCGCGCGACCGGGCGTTATCATCGGACATCTCCCCCGGATCCGTCCAAGCGGATGAGCGGGGCCCAGGCCTCCCGTTGAGCTCGCCAACGAGGCCGACCTGTAGTGGATTTCTCGGGGAATCCCCATCGAAAGGACCTTCTCATGGAGTACCGCTTTCACTGGCGGGAATCCTCTCTGCTCCTCGCTCTCCTCCTCTGCATCGCTGGCTGCAGTGGCGGCTCGACCGCCGCGGGGACAAATACGCAGACTCCCACTCCCACGCTTCCCGACATCTTCGAAATCAATACGCAGTCTGGTGCTGCAGGCAACATCGTCACCTTCCGAGCGACGGGGATCTCCTCCGATCCCGCAGATTTGCGAGTCGAGTTCGCTGACTTCACTCAGACGGCGCTCCTCGACGGGGTCATCATCGATGTTCGAGACACCGGCACTCAGGCCGGCGTCGGAACCATATGGGGCGTCGATGTCATGGTGCCAGGGGGGGTGCGATCCGGCTCAGTCTCACTCTTCTCGAACGGCTTTTCGTTCGGCGGGTTCGGGTTCGATGGCGCGCCCGAGGTGGTTGGTGTCGTGGTCGGCACGACGGGGACTGTCGGCGCCGTGACGATCGATAGCTCGATGACGATCTTCCCCACCTCGGTACTCTTGTACGGTTACAACCTCGCTCCAGGAGTCACCTCGGTCAGTGTGATCGACGAGGTCACCTCGTTCACTGCTCCAGCCCTGACGTTTGGCCCGCCCGGCGGGGCCGGCTTTACGATTCCGACGGGGATGCAAGCGCTCCAAGTGACGCTTCCGGGAGCCCTCTCCCTCGATAATTGTGAGATCGAACGCCTGAAGTTTCGGTGCACGAGTTTGATCGGGACCGGAGTCGTCCTGACCAGTGCGACCGTCGAGGCTCCGCTTTCATCGATTCCGACCGGTGGCTTGATCAACGACGCCGAGATCTCGGGCTTCTTCTCGGGAGCCATGGTTCCCCCCGGTATTCGCCGCGGCGTCATCCCGATCGACTACGCGTTCTTGATGGACCCGGCCGCATCTCGCTATCCGGTGATTCCCCAGTACGAAGACCCCGTCACAGGGGCCTGGATGCCGTGCACCCCAGTAGCGGGCACGGACCTCGGCGACCGGCTCCCCGGGACGCGGGTCGAGTCTCCCGGTGGCACTCTCATCGGTCGCGGCTCCGCGCAGCGGTTTCTTTGGGACTCGGCAGTGGATCTCCCGGGGGTCGGCGGCGATCCGTTCGTGACCAGGATCCTGCTTCAGACCGGTGCGGCGACGCCGATGATCGGTGCGCGTTGCCCGAGCGGCGAGTGGACCTCTCCTCGAATCGTGATCGACAATGACGCCCCGGCGTTGGGATCTGTCGTCGAAGAGTTCGACAACACTGCCCAGCTCGATCCCGCAGGGGGACCCGGGCTGTGGTTCGCCGGAGTTTTGTCCGCGCCCGCCAGCGGGGGGAGCCCGACTCCGCAATGGGGGCTCGGTTCCGCCGACCTTACCCTGTTGAGTGGCCGGGAGTACGTCTTCGACACCGACGCCAGCAGTATCACTGATCTCACGGTGCCCACCTCTCCGATCGATGTGCTTCCCGTCAATCCCGGATCCCCGTTCAACGAAATCCACCTCCGCTCCCTCATCGTGGACGTCGGTGCGAATGTCACGATCAACGGCTCGGCTCCTCTCGTCATCCGCTGTGCTGGAAACGGAGTTCCGTCGGCACTGGCTCTCAGCCTGAGCGCAGATCTCGCGGTCGATGGCGGAGCCGGAATCGCTGCAACCGCAACGGTCGCCGGCCTCGGCGGTCAGGGTGGACCGGGCGGCAACGCCGGCGGTGACGGCGCCAGCATCGAAGTGATCGGGGATTCCGTCATCAGCCTCACTCCGGCCGAGACCGGCGCGGGGGGCGGCGGGTTCAGAGGCAGGAGCACGAGCTACGTTCAATCCCCGGGTGCTTCTTCGCTTCCCCGGGCAGGGTGCGGCGGCGGAGGCGGCGGCGCGTTGGCAGGGGAATCCGGCGTGAATCCTCTCGACCCAAGTCTCGCCCCGATTGCCGATGAAGGAGCCGGCGGCGCGGCGCGCGGAGACGCGGCCCTCACGCTTCCGGTCGGAGGCTCGGGGGGAGGCGGCGGAGGCGCATGCCCGATCCGTATCTCGACCACCATTATTCTTACGCCAAAGTTCGGCGGCGGCGGCGGGGGAGGCGGGGGCGCGATTGAGATTGCGGTTCGCGGCCGAGCCGAACTCCACGCAGGACTTTTCGCCCGCGGAGGCGCTGGCGCTCCCGGAAGCACGGGGAGTCAAGCCGGTGCAGGGGGTGGCGGTGGTGGCGGATCGATCGCCGTGCGCGCGACCGGTACACTCACTCTCTCGGACACCGCAGCGATCTCAGTTGCCGGTGGCGCGGGCGCTCTGACCCAAGCCGGCCTCACTGGACTTCGAGGTGGCAACGGGGCGGAGGGCACGGTTCGATTGGAATCAAACGACATCGTGGTCTTCCCGGCTCCATTGCCTCCCGCCCTGACGCTCGGTCACGTGAGCTCTGCTGCGTTCCTCGCGGCGGGTCGGACGCTGACACGAGCCCGCTCGCTTCCTTACCGTCTTCGAACCGACGACGGCCGAACGGCCGCTCTCCCTACGAACTTCGCGGCGCCGAACATTATCGATGCGGCCGGGGTGTCGCCGACCTTGACCCACGTCGTCGCTCTGTTTGAAGGGGCTCCGGCGAGTGCGTCGAATCCCTACGTTCCCGGGGAGTTCCGCGGGCTGGTCGGAGATCCGAGTCTGCTCGAAGATTCCGCAGAGTACGTTCGTGTGCGGTGGTTCCTCTACTCGTCCCCCGGAGCGCTCTCCGCAGTCGAGCGACTCGAGCTTCCTTACACTCACTGACGGCGTGATTCTGGTTTGGGCGATGAGAGTGATACGGGGATCGATCCGCACTGGGTCGGTCCCCGTATCTCATCATGGAGTTCCGTCGCCGCCACCGAGGGAGCGCACGATCGCCTCGATGGCTGGGGCGATATCCTCGGCTTGCTCGCACAGCGGAGCCGCGAGGTCGCCTCTCAGCTGAAAGCGCTCGAGGACCTCGGTGAAGGGAAAACTCGATGGCGGGAGCGAGACGTCAAGCTCGTCCCAGTCGAGCGGGACCGAGACGCTTGCCGCCCGAACGGGACGCACCACGTAGGGAGGAACGACCGTTTGCCCGCGACGATTTTGCAGCGTGTCGATGTAGACTCGATTGCCTCTGCGCGCGGGGGAGCGTTCGATGGTCGCGATCTCCTTGAGATCGCGAACGACCAGCCGCGCCACTGCTTCGGCGAACATTCCGATCTGTTCGTAGCTGTATGAAGGCTGAAGCGAGATGACCAGGTGGAGGCCCCTCGATCCGGAGGTCTTCAGAACCGGCTGGAGCCCGATGCCGCGTAGTCGCTTCCCGAGTTCGCGAGCGACGCGAACGGTGGCAGCGAACCCTGCGGCTACTGGGTCGAGATTGAAGATGAGTCGGTCCGGAGTCTCTGGGGAGAGGACCGTGCTGCCCCAGGGGTGCAAATCAATGCTCCCCAGGTTCACGAGGTAGAGGAGGCTTCGCAGGTCGTCGCAAACGTAGTGCTCGATCGACTGCTCGGCATCGCTTCTCGCGAGTCTGACGGTGCGCACCCCATCGGGAGTGTGAGCGGGAGCGTGTTTGTGAAAGAAGCTCTTCCCTTCGATACCATCGGGAAACCGACGCAGGTGGACGGGACGATCTCGAAGATGGGGCAGGAGTAGAGGGCTCACCGCTCGGTCGTCATCGATCAGGTCCCCTTTCGTAAGACCGAGGGCGGGCCAGTAGACCTTCTCCCGGTTCGTGATACGGACCGTCTCCGCTCGCGGCGCTCGTGCGGGAGCTCGCCTCTCTGGGGAATCGAGGGGATCGTCCGCCAGGTGGGTCGCTCGCCACTTCTGTAGGGCGAATCGAGATCCCGAGCCCAAAGAGCTGACATGCCGAGATCGATCGCACCTCTCGCGATCGACACCCCTTCTCCAGGGATGGGGTCCAGTCGAGGGATGGCGGCGAGATCGGGCACGATCGCTCGGAGGGCTGCGAGCCGTTCGCGGAGCGGTCGGTCAGGCGCCACTCTTCGAAGTGAAAGATGTCGATCAGATAGAGTTGCGTTTCCATCTCCCCATCGCCGTCGAGTGCGCGCGCGAGGCGCCCGGCGTCAGGCGTCAGATCGCGACCCGGGGCGATCAGAATCCCGTCGAGGAGCGCCGTTTGCGCGCGCACTTTCTCGAGCGCGTTGACCGCCTTTGAGAATCGCGCCGCATATCCGAGTTCACCCCGGAAGAGGTCGCGCTCACCCGTACTCTGGTCAATGCCTCCCGCATTGAAACGCTCGATCTTTCCGCCTACCGGGATCCATACACCGCAGAAATGACGCGCTTGATCGAGGCGAAAGTTGCGGGCGAGGAGATTGTCACGGTTCCCGATCCTGAGGAGCCGAAGGTCATTCACCTGCTGGAGGCGCTGAAGCAGAGTATCGCGAACGCGAAGGTCGAGGTCAAAGCGGAGAAGAGCGCCGGCGTGAAGAAGACCGCGGCTTCTGCCGGAATCACCACTGGACCCGCGAAGAAGACTGCCAAGAATGTCGCGAAGAAGAAAACCTCGGCAAAGGCAACTCAGGCGAAGACGACCAAGAAGATGGCGCCGAGTACGAAGCCGACTCGGAAGAAGAAGAGCGGGTAACGCCCCGCCATGACCGACGCGGCTGCCCTGCCCGATTTTGTGGCTCCTATGCTCAGCCGTCGAGGGGCTGCGTTTGACTCAGACAAGAATCTGTTCGAGGTCAAATGGGACGGGACGCGAGCGCTTCTCTTCGCCGATCGGTCGGGTCCGCGGCTCAGGAATCGCCGGGAGGCAATTCTCGATGAGCGTTACCCCGAGCTCGAGGGGTGGCGGGGTGTCCCGGCGGGAGCCGTCCTCGACGGAGAATTGGTCGTTCTTCGCGACGGGGTGCCAGACTTTTCCGCACTCCTCCCCCGAGAGCAGATCCGCCGTCCCGAGCGCGCCCGCGCCGCGGCGCGCTCTCTCCCGGCGACTTATGTCGTCTTCGACCTGCTCTATGAAGAGTTTGAACCGATCATGGGTCGACCCCTCTCCGAACGGCGTGAGCGCCTCTCGAACCTCATCGCTCCGCTCGAGCTACCCGCGCTGGTCCTCTCCGAAGGGATTGTCGGGGCGGGTTGCTCCTGTTTCGAGAAGGCGGTCGATGCGGGGCTCGAAGGGGTGATGGCGAAACGGCTCGACAGCCGCTATCAACCCGGCGCGCGGTCGGAGGCGTGGGTGAAGATCAAGCGGGAGGAGCACCGGCTCTGCACCGTCATCGGATTCACGATGCGAGGAAACCCGCTCCGCAGTCTCGTCATCGGATCCGAAGTCGCTGGCGTCCTTCGCTGCGTGGGGAAAGTCGGGAGCGGACTCACCGAGGATCATCGGCGCGCCCTTTTCGCCCGGATTCCGTCGATCGAGCGCGATGAACCCATCGTTCCTTGCCGACATTCCGCACGATGGGTTGAGCCCGTCCTCTTCTGCGACGTAAGCTACCTGGAGGTGACCAAGAGTGGCGACCTCCGCGCTCCCGTTCTTAGCGCGTGGCTGGAGGGCTCTCCCCGAAGGAGGCCGTCAGGAAACTGCTTTCGAACCGGGGGTGCAAGACGTCGGAAGCTCGAATCGTCGGTCGGAATGAGTTTCCCGACGGCCTCCTAGAGCCTTCCGCTTCGAGTTCTCGTTTCCACGACGTGTCTTGGCCGGAGATCTGTGACCCCTGATCTCCGAGAAATGGCCACCGGACGGGGCGCCCTCGCACGAATGGCGGAGAGTCGAAGGGAGCTATCTTGAAGGACGGGGTGTCAGCGGGCGGGGAGTCTCCCGGCGACACGCTGCGGGGGCTCGAGGTCGCCCTGACCGGGAGGTTCGCCTCGATGACTCGTGACGAGGCGGAGGTGCACCTGCGCGCGGCGGGCGCAACCCCAGTGAGACAACCCGGTTCATCCACCGATCTTCTCGTGGTCGGGAGCGACGGCTGGCCCCTCCGCGACGACGGGAGACCCACGCGAGCGCTCGAGCGTGCTCGAGAGCTCCAAGGAGAGGGTCGAGCACTTCGAATCGCCTCCGAAGAGGAGTTCTTGGTCGACCTCGGGCTCGATGATCGCCGTGACGCCATCCATCGCCTCTGCACCGCCTCCGAGCTGAGTCGGATTCTGAGAGTTCCTCGCTCTCACATCCGACGCCTGAGTCGGGCCGGGTTGATTCACGCCTCGAAAACCGTCCATCGACTCGAGTTCTACGAGTTTCGTGAGGTCGCTGCCGCGAAAGATCTGGTCGCACTCCTCGCGCGGGGCGTCTCCGTCGAACGCATCCGGCAGGGGCTCGAACGCGTTCGGGCTTGGCTGCCCGGGGCAGAGGATACCGTCGCGGGGCGGGCGATCTTCGCTCGCGACGGAGAACTTCTCGTGCGCCTCGACGGGGGCGAACTCGCGGATGCGACCGGCCAACTGCGCATCGATTTCGACGGAACGAGGGGGGCCTCGTTGAGCTCCCCTCCCTCTTCGACCCCGATTCCAGTGAAGGGAGCCCGGGTTCGACCCGAGGCTTCGATCGAGGGGGCGGAGCCTGACAGTCCACCCCGAGACGCCCGCGGGGTGGAGTTGGCCACTCCCGATGAGTGGTTCGAGCGGGGTCAGCGAGCGGAGGAGTCGGGAAGCCTCGAAGAGGCGAGCGATGCGTATCAGAACGCTCTCCGCGCCGGCGCCGCGTTCCCCGAAGTGCACTTCAATCTCGGCAATGTCCTCTACCTTCTCGAGAACCCCGCAGAAGCAGCGGCCGAGTTCCTGCGTGCGGTTGAGATCGATCCCGATTACGTCGAAGTGTGGAACAACCTTGGAAATGCACTCTCTGAGCTGGGGCAGGGGGACGGCGCGATTCGGGCCTATCAGCGCGCCCTCGAACTCGCGCCCGAGTATCTCGATGCGCACTTCAATCTTGCGGAGACACTTTGGAGTGAGGAGAGGCTCGAGGAGGCCCGGGCGCACTACTGGATCTATCTTCGGCACGATCCGGTGAGCCCGTGGGCTGATCAGGTGAAAGCGCGCCTCGGGAGCCGACTGCCGCCCGAACCCAAAGCTTGAGTCGTGACGGCTCCGATCACTCGGGCGCAGTGAACTCGGGCGCAGTGAACTCGGGCGCAGTGAACTCGGCGAAGAACGCAGCGGCCAGCGCGGGGGAGAAGCGACGAATGAAGTCGCCCAGGTCACTCGGAGCGTGGTCGGCGATCGTCAAGAGGTGGCCGGTCAGAGGGTGCCGGAATGTCAGACGTGCCGAGTGGAGGAAGAGCCGCGGAAGAGCGAATTCCTCTCGGAGCCACTGGTTGATTCTTCCCTTGCCGTAGCTGGTATCTCCGACAAGTTGGTGGCCGAGGTGCGCGAGGTGCCGCCGGATCTGATGGCGCCTCCCCGTCCGGAGTTCGGCCGAGATGAGTGAGAATCCTCGGTCGGTCGCGAGACACCCGAAGTCAGTGTGCGCTTCTTGCCGAACGCCATCGTCATGGCGGGTGAGCGGTCGATCGCTCGAAAAACTCTCTCTCGGCTCACCGCGGACCAGGCCGACGTAGCGCTTGTCGTTCTCTTCGTCGCGCCAGTGCTCTTGCAAGTGACGCGCGGTCTCTGACGAGAGCGCGAAGAGTATCAGGCCCGATGTCGCACGATCGAGCCTGTGCACCGGGTAGAGGTGTTGTCCGAGTTGGTCGCGCACCCGAGTGAGGAGTACATCGCGCTCTCGGCTGAGGGGGCTTCGGTGCACGAGGAGACTCCCGGGCTTCGACACAATGACCAGAGTCTCATCGAGAAACCGGACGGCGACTTCAGATTCAGGTGCGGTCATCGCAGGATGATGCGGGGAGGGATGGCGGGGAAGCGGCCGCTCGCAACCGCGCGATCCATCGCTTGGATGACCATCGGGAGGGGAACGGCGAGCGAGATCCCCTCCGGAGCTTCCAGAGCCACGGCCGCGAGTCGCGCCCTTCCTCGCTCCCAGATCGACGTCGCTGGACCGGGGGAGTCCAACTGAAGTTTGAGCAGAGCCGCCGCGGCTTGGATCAGGCCTTGGAGCTGCTCACGAATCGGATCGCCAGGCGTGAGCGGCAGCCACAACGCCTCCCACGCTTCATGGCACTCCCAAAAAAATCCGTGGTTGAAAAGATCGATGCCGTATCGAAAGTGACGTACGAAGGTCGGGGATCCCAACGGATCCGGGTGCCTTTCGTGAGCGGGATCCGCCTCGAGCGGGCGTGGCGTGCGTCCCGGGAGATAGGCGACCTCGGGGAGAGAAATCTCCGGCGCGTAACGGGGAGCCAGCTCTGGATCCTCGGCGGCTCGCTCGCCCCTGCCGTTCATCCTCGCGCCCTCCCAATTCTCGGACACCACACAGTTCTCGGACACCACACAGTTCTCAAGCCCCACACAAGGGGCCATCGTGACGCATGGGCGCGCGGTGACAAGCGAAACGACCCACGGCGCACTTGGCAGACCAAGGCACCGTGGGCCGGCTTCTCAACTCTTTCCGAGCGATCGAGACGGTGTCGTCGCGATCGGCCGGAAAGCCGAGGAATCACAGAGTTGAGCTGCGAGACTTCTTACAGCCTCCTCGGAGGCTGTCGGGAAACTGCTTTCGAACCGAGGGTTTGAGATTTCGGTGACCTGTGCCCTCGGCGGAACGCAGGCATACTGCTTTGTACGTCGAGTTTTGCCGAGGGTGCAGGGCGCCGGAAGCTCAAATCGTCGGTCGGAATGAGTTTTCCGACAGCCTCCTAGGGGCAGGACCCGCTCGAAGCGCAACCGAGCGTGGTGAGGGGGGTCGCGTCATCCCCGCACGCCACGAACGGAGCGGGTGGGGGTGACCCCCCGGCGAAGAGGTACGAGAAGAAGTCCAAGGGGTCCACTAAGTTGATCGTTCCGTCGTCGTTCATGTCTTCCGCGTCCGCGCACGTACCTGCGGCTTGCAGTCCAAACATGCGGTACAGGAGCGTGATTCCATCGATGAGAGAGTAGTGCCCGCTGTCGTTGAGGTCGCCGCGAAGGAAGGGAGCGTTCGCGATCGTGAGCACTCCATCGATAGTCGTCGGGATCACCTCGACCGGGTCCGGCTGACCGGGGGTTGCCGTGGGAACCGAAAGGGCCGCGATGATCTCGACGTTCGGCGACCCCATCGCCCCGCTGAACTCCAAGTCGACGACTCCCGCCGATGCGGTGAGTGCGACCGAGTACGTCACGAGCAGGAGCTCTTGATCGGCTCCGATCGGGAGGCGCGTTGCGGTCGGAGTCAGCGTGAAATCAAAGATGAGCCCCACGGTGAAACCGCCGGTCGCGACAGGCGCGAGAGTGGGGAGGGTGGGGGAGAGATTGACGTCGAAGAATGATGGTACCGACGCCTCGACCCCTTGCATGGCGATGATCGCAGCACCGAGGCCGACACTGTCGACGGTGAGGTCGACGCTTCGGTGAAGGATTCCGAAGGAGTAACCGTCCGACTCATGGCTGTGAGTTGTTTCGATGGGGACCACCGTCGATGTCCCAATGGTCGCCGTGACATCGAGCGCGGTGAGCGACGCGGATTGTGCGAGAAGTGCGGAGCCCCCCCCCGCGAGAAGCATGAACATCACACCGAGGAGGTAGGCGAGATATCGGGGCATGAGTGGTGCCTATCACGGGTTTCAGCAGAGTTGGAAGCGGCAGTGCTCAGAGTTGAGATCACGCCTGAATCTGCAAGGAAGACGCCATATGTATCGCGTCAGAGGAGCTGCCTTCAAAGACAGGAAGGTCAGTCAGCTTCGGAATATTTAGGGCAGGAATGGGAGTCGCGGGAGCGGTGCCGGCCGCGAGTCGGGAGAGGGAGTCGGCTGCGTGGCGCCAACCGCCGCGCCTTTTGGCGCTGCGCGGCCGACCGGAGGTGTGCACGCGACACAAAAAATGGGGGCCACCGGAGGGGTTCCGGCGGCCCCCGAGGGTGCCTGGTCCGGTGTGGGTCACCGGGCCCGCAGAGAGGTGGTTTGCCCCTCCTCTTTATCCTCCGCTCCTCACGAACAGAGGGCGGGTCCGTCGACCATGGGTCTGACCTGCTCCCCACTAAGCGCAATGCAGTGGCCAAACCCTGGATCAGGAATCAAATCAGGGGAAACGGGGGCGAGCAACTGGACCTCGCGGGCTCGAATGGTTCGGCAGGGCGGTAAATTGGCTGCCTGCGAGAGCCGATTTGACAGTCCATTGGGTTGTTTCTACGCGGCGAGATTGGCCGCCAGTGGCCAGGCAACGAGTCGCCAGGCCACATTGCGCCGACGCGCTACTTCTGGCTCCGCACCCGCGACCGGGGCCACTCTCCCTGGGCGAGGTAGTACAGCCGCCAACGAGTGACATCCCAAGTTCGGACGAAGCTCCGGGAGAGCGGGGAGCGGACGATTCGCTGATAGACCTCGTACTTCTGAAAGCTTTCGACGTGACGGAACCCCAGCCCGCGGACGGTCGAGCGGATGGGGAATTTCGAGCGCAGGAGGTGAAAGGGGCGCTCGGGGTCCGGCTTGGATGCGATGAGATCGAAGACGAGGACGCCGCCCGGAGCGAGGGCGCCGTGGAGGGTACGCAGGGTTTCGAGTGGATCCGCGACGTGCTCGAGGACGTCCACGGCGCTGATGAGGTCGTAGGCACCTTCGACGAGCGGGGTCGTCTTGAGGTCGATGAATTGAGCGGGAATCTCCCGGCGTGCGAGTCGCCAACGCGCGCACTTCTGCAAGACATCCGAGATGTCCGCGATCGTCACATCGATCCCCTCGCGACCGATCAGGATTCCATTCGTGCCGATGCCTCCTCCGAAGTCGAGATAGCGCTTCGATTGAAACTGCCGTGCGATGTCCAGGATCCGCGCGTTCCAAACGGGAGCATCTCCCTGCTGCAGAGCGTGCCACCAGAGGAGCTCGTACACGTAAGCATCGCAACCGTTGTAGAAGTCGGTGAGAGACGCTTCGTCATCGCGCGCGCGTTCGTACCAGAGATCCCGCTGCTCATCGACGGCGCGCTCGCAACGCTGCTCGACGACCTCGCGGTGCTCCTCGGTGTACTCGCTGAGCTCGAGGAGGCAGCTCTCTCGAGCATCCTCGACGCCCGGAAGTCGGGTTGCCGCGAGCCAACGCTCGCGGAGCTCGGGGGAAGGAGTGCGTCCCATGTTCAGTCCTCCGTCGAATTCCATGGAGTCGGTTCCGGCTCCGGCCATGGAGCCCCCTCATCGATCCAGCGAGCGATCGCATCGATCCACTCGGGAGGGAGCGGCGGCTCATCCTTCGGCATCTGCGGCCGGTCCGTCTCTGCGCGTGACGAACGGTACCAGAGTCCACTCGCCGCGTGATCTCCCGGGACGATGGCCTCGTCGCGGTCGCCTCCTTGGAGGGCCTTCCTGCGACTGTCGAGTCGCAAGCCGCCGACCATCTTTTCCGGCCCATGACAAACAAGGCAGCGGCCGACAAGAATCGGTTGGATCTGGCCCTCGTAGCTGAGCGGAAGTCCTGAGCTGGGGGGCGACCACTCAGTGAGGCGTTCCTCCGCCCAACGGAGCCGGGCGCGGGCTGCCTTCCCGGAGAGTTCGCGTTCTGCCGGGTCACGACCGAGCAGCTGGTCGAGGGCGGCAAGGTAGGTATCTCGCCCGTGGGTGAGCTCTGCCCCGAAGTGACCCCCGATCCCGACCGACAGTGTCGCGAGGAGAAGCAGTGCGCGGGCTCCCAAGAGACGACCCTCGCGCGGCTCGCCTCGAAAGAGCCACCATGCTCCCGAGATGAGAACGGTCGAGGCGACGCCGAACCAGCGGTGACGCTCGATCGCGAACAAGATCGCGTCGCTCCCCGTACGCCCCGAAGCGTGGAGCCAGCCGGTCGCTGCTGCCGCGAGCGCCCCGATGGCCGCGACCGCCAGGAGCGGGTGCGCGTGGGGGGAGGGGAGGCTCCGATCGGCGCGATACGCTCGAAACTCGAGCAGCGCGACGGTCAAAACCAGTGCGAACGGGAAGTGCACAAGAAGGGGGTGGAGGACTCCGAGGGGTTTCACGGGTGGCGCACCTCGATCAGTTGGTCGATCGCGGGAACGGGGTGCTCGCTCCGGGTCCCATCGGGCCAGATCACTTCGAGTCTCTCTACTTCGGTCGCAGAACCGAGCCCAAAAGTCACGGGGAGCTCGACCTGGGAGAGGTAGCTCCGGGTCGGCATGACGACCAGTTCTCGGGTTCGACCTTGCGCCGTGAGTCGCACGCGTGTGCCGATCACCGACGGGCGCTCCGTCGTGCCGAAGAGGCGCACCCGGAGCCAATGATTTCCGAGCGCCTGATCGTTCCGCAGAAGTCGGGGGGGCCCCGCGACCTGGGTTAGACAGACATCCAAATCCCCGTCTCCATCGATGTCCGCGTAGGCCGCGCCCCGCCCGACGATCGGGACGACCAAATCGCCGAGCTTCGCATCGGGGACCGGCGCGTAGCACGAGGGGGCGTCCCCGCCGCGGTGCCAGAACAGTTGGGCCGGTTGGCGATATCGTTGGTCCGGTTGGACGGCAGCGATCTCATCCTCGAGGTGACCGTTCACCTGGAATAGATCGAGCCACCCATCGAGATCAGCATCGAAAAAGAACACCCCGAAGGAGAGCCAGCGACGACTGGGGGGGCCGATCCCCTCGTCGACGTTCTGGTCGAAGAAACTGATCTTGTCGGGAATCGAAACGAACAGGCTGGTCATCTCTGCTGCGAAGTTACCGATCGCGATCGCGATGGCACCGTCGTCGCGGTAGTCCGCCGCGTCGATCCCCATCGCACCGGTCGCTTGCCCGTTCGTGTTGTAGGCGATTCCAGCGCGCTCCCCAACCTCTTCGAACGTTCCATCGCCCCGGTTGTGGAAGAGGAAATTGCGGACAGTGTCATTGGCGATGACGAGATCAAGGTGGCCATCGCGATCGATGTCGACCGGGACGACGGCGAGCGCTTTCGCGGCGGGACGTCCGCCGTTTGCCTCGAGGACCTCCACTCCCGACGAGGCCGAGACGTCAGAGAAGACCCCGTGGCCATCGTTTCGGTAGAGTCGGCAAATGCCGCCGGGAAACTGGGTTGGCTGGCCATAAGCACGGCCGACGCCAGTGAGAGAGTTCTCGATGGAGAGATCGAGGTCGCGGGACCACGAAACATAATTGGCGACGAACAGATCGAGGTCTCCGTCGCGGTCGGCATCGAAAAATGCGGCGCTCGAACTCCAAGCGTCCTCGGGACCCCGAACCCCCGCGGTTGCGGTGACATCCACGAAGGTGCCGCCATCGTTGCGCAGGAGATGATCGGGGCCGACTGCAGCGGCGAAGACATCCGTATCGCCATCGCCGTCGAAATCACCGACAGCGAGCCCGGTTGCCATGAAGCTGTCCGTGAGTCCAGAGCGGGCGGACACGTCGGTGAACTTGCCTTTACCATCGTTTTCAAAGAGGGCGAGGGAAGGAGCGTCGGTGCGGGGAGTGCTCCACGGCCAGTCCGTTCCCCTGGCGAGGAGAAGATCGGCGTCGCCATCGCCATCCGCATCGAAAAACGCGACGCCGCTCCCCATCGTCTCGGGGAGAAGCTTCTGTCCCGTCGCTCCGTTTCGATGGGGGAACACAATCCCCGCGGCTTCGGTGATGTCGGTAAACGGAATCTGGGGAATCTCTGCGACAGCGGTGCTCTTGTGCGCCTCGACCGGGTCGACTGCGTCGATGGGCGGCGGAGCGTCGTCCACTCCGCCACTGAGAGAGATCGCAGCGATCACGAGCAAAGCGACGAGGATGACCAAAACCGAGATCCGGAACGCCTTGCCGATGACCTCGTCGTCACTCTCCGTCGGATTGGGTTCAGGGGACGGGTTCGAATGACTCATGGGCCCTCTCAGTTCGCGACGGGGGCGGACCCCGGGCGGTGGAGATCATAGATCACGATCGCCTCCGCGGCATGGTCAGCGGCAGGATTCTCGCGACGATGGACCGAAATGGCGTGATCGCGGGCGTGGTCGTCGACTTTGTACTTCGCATGAAGTGCTCGATGGCGCTCTTCTCCGACGGAGTCTCCGAGCGCCGCGTAGACCTGGGCGAGGTTGTAGTGCGCGGTGACGCTTTCGGGGTCGAGGGCGAGCGATCGTTCGAACGCTGTGATGGCCCGATCGAGAAGCTCTCGACGCGTCGAATCTTGTGAGTCGCCGCGCAGCCGCCGAGCCATCGCGAAGGAGATTCCTCCGATTTCGTTCCAAAGACGATCGTCCTTAGAGAAATCGAACCCTCGCTCTCGAGCTTCAGGGAACGCGGTCGCTGCGAGCGCCTCGAGGGAGAGGAGTGCGTCTTCGTAGCGCCCGTTCTCGCGGTTCACCCGTGCTGTGAACCAGGCGAGAGACCAGGGGGGCGGCGGTGGATCCCACGCGGCCGCGCGCTCGAGAGAATGGGCTGCGGCGTCGATCTGCCCCGCCCGCAACTCCGCCCGTGCTCGGTTCAAGGGGCCGTCGGCCTTCCCCAGGGCGGCGACCTGTTCGAAGGCGTGGATCGCGGAAGGAAGCTCGCCACGGACGGCTCCGCTGCCCCCTTTGCGAAGCAATCCGATGCCGTAGTCGTTCCACCGTTGCCACGGAGCCCAGCTCTTCCACGGTGCATCGTCGGGGGCGGTGGCAGGGGGCTGAGTGGGACTTCCCTCTCGTGCGACGGGGAACGTCACTGTGTCGCGGGCGATTTCTACGATCGGCAAGTCGTTCTTTCGCTCGTCGCCGTACACGTACTGCATGATCCGGGTGTCGAACTTTCGGTACAAGAGGCGTACCGAAACGGTGACCGAATCGCCGGCGTCCTCCGGGACCGTGAGGCGATAGCGGATGACGTCAGCTGCCCCCGGTGGAATCTGATGAGTGTAGAGCGCGACGAAGATGTCTTGCGCGTTGCGTCGGTCGATTCGCTTTCCGTTTCGGTCGAGCACGTAAGAGTTCACAAAATGCGACCACGCGTCGACGGCGCCATTCTCCGCTTGACCGCCGCTCACGCCAATGGGGCGCCCGGCGCTCTCGACTGCCACCTCAACCCAGACTTCGTTCGAATCGCTGGTCCCTTGAGTGAAGAGATGTCCGAGGGTCAACGTGCGAAGGACCACTTCGAGGAGCACTGTCTCGCCCGGGGTGAGCGCGGGAATCTCGGGGCGAAGCGGCGCCTCGAGGGCGCTCTCGATCGTTCCGCCTCGGCGCAGACCAAACAGATCGACCCGGAGTGACCCCTCGAGGAACCCGCGATGGCCCGCGTTCACAGATGCAGGGAAGTCGAGCAGATGGGGAATGGCCGTGTTCGCTGCGGGGAACGAATGATCGTGGACCGTCAGGGCCTCGCCCCCCTCGAACGCCCGCGCCGCGAAATCCGTCGACGGCAGGAGCGCCATATGGCAGCCGCCCGAGTTGCAATCGGGGACCGCTTGGGGCGGGTAGTAGAAGCTCGACACCCCGTGCCCCGAGACGCCACTTTGGCGATACGTGTCGAGATGGTTCTGCCCCCGCAACCACTTGTAGCCATTGAGCTCTTCGGGAAGGTGAACTTTGTGGCAGACCCCGCAGAAATCTTCGGTGCGATGGAGAGGTTTCAAGTAGGTGCGTTTGTGGAGTGCAGGCTTTGCCTTGATCAGCTGTTTGTGGAGGTAGATTCCGAGTGCGCTTTCACTGCGTGCAAAGGGATAGCGTGCCGGTTCATCGATGGTGTAGTCCGCATTGCCTCGCGGCGAGTTGATGTTCGTGATCGCATGGCACGCGGTGCAGGTGATTCCCGCCGTGGCCGTCGGATCGTTGACATCGTCGTAGGCGGGGTCGTCGAAGGCGCCCGAGAAGAACGGAATCGGATCGTGACAGCCGGCGCAGAAGCGTGCCGCTTGTACGTTGCCGTCGCGCTCGAGTGAAACGCGCCGCGTTTCACGAACGGAGAAGAGGTAGATCGGGTTGTTGAAACTCGAGAATCGGTGGGAGCTATACTGCCAACCCTCGTGGGCCTGAGCGTGGCACTCCTGGCAGAACTTGTCCTGCATCATCGAATCCGCCGGGATGAAGTTTCCAGTGACGGTCCGGGAGAGGGAGGGAAAGAAGTACTGCTCGCCGCTTTCGGGACCGACCACATTCCACTGGCGAGGATCCTGAGAGTGCAGGAAAGTCATCGCGACGATGAACACTGCGCCGACGGAGGCCCAAATCGCTCCGATCCGCCATCGTATCTTGCGACCCGCCAGTCGGTGGAGAACGAAGAGCCATGCCGCGACGAAGGGGAGTGCGACGTGGAGCCAGTAGATGACGCGACGGGTGGTCCCCCGGCGGATTTCGAGAATACCCTCAACCCGGGTGAGGAGGATCCCCGTCGCGAGGAGCCCGAGGCTGACCGCGAATAGTGCATAGCCCACGCGCACGGCCCGACGGTTGGGTCGATTTCGCGCCTTGAGAAGATGGATCACTCCGAAGACGACCACGGGAGAAATCAAAAGGATTCCGAGCGCCAGATGGAGGAGAAACATCCCGAGGTAAAACGTGTTCTCGAGCACGTTTCCGGTTTGGTGCTGGAGCCAGGTGATCGTGCCGAGGTAGGCGGAGTTGACCGCGAGAATTGAGAACAGCGCGAACACAACCGCGAGGAGTCGGGTCAGCTTTGCCCCGACCGCCGGATGATACGCGCGCATGCGCCGCGACCGCCGGGGGCCCGGGGGCGAGTCCGGGCTCAAACCCAGCTCTGGTGCATCGCTCATCTGCCCTCTTCGGAAAAGACGTCCCCACCCGAGACGGGAACTCCAGTGAGTCCCGTCGAGTCGCTCGATCCGGTTCTGGGGGGCATCCTGGCCCACGCCCCCTTGGACGGCAAGCGAATGGTAAGCAGAGCGGAAGGCTCGAGGTGGATTGGGCTCAAAGAAAGCGGGAGAAGCGCGCCGCTCGGCGCACTCCTCCCGCCCATTCCAGGCAAGCTCTCAAGGCCCAGCTCACAGGGACTCGCTCACAGGGACTCGCTCACTGGGACTCGCTCA